>NZ_JBVITE010000001.1:0-332556 GCF_055575155.1 Kitasatospora sp. NPDC034533 | reverse complement strand
TGGCGAGGGAGTCCAGATCAGGCGTCACAACCGATCTTTGGACTCCCTCGCTTCATGTCATGCGCGCAGGCGAGCCCTTGGCATCAGTCATCTAGGGGTCGCCGCGGCCCGTCTCGGGGACGCCCCGTACGGGCCCGCGGCGACGGTGCGTCAGCTCGCCAGCGCGGATGCGGCCAGCCGCTCCAGGGCGGTGGCGAAGCCCGTCACGACCGGGTCCAGCGCGGCCTCGGTCTCGCGCTCCACCAGGGTCGTCCCGTCCTCCCGGGCGGTGATGTGGCGGTCGAGGACGAACCAGCCCTGGGTGACGTGGCCGGCGCCCATCGAGCTGAGCACCGGGCGCAGCGCGTAGTCCACCGCGAGGACGTGGGCGGGCGAGCCGCCGGTGGCGAGCGGCAGGACGGCCTTGCCGGCCAGCGCGTACTGCGGGAGCACGTCCAGCAGGGCCTTCAGCAGGCCCGAGTAGGCGGCCTTGTAGACGGGGGTGCCGATGACCACGCCGTCGGCGCGGTCGAACAGCTCGGTGAGGGCGACGATCTCGGGGTGGCCGAAGTCGCCCGACAGCAGCGCGTGCGCGGGCAGGCTGCGGGCCTCGAAGGGGACGACGTGGTGGCCGCGATCCGCGAGCCGCGCGTCGACGTGGCGCAGCAGGCGGGTGGTGCGGGAGGTCGGGGACGGGGAGCCGGAAACGGACAGGACGACGGCCATGGGTTCACCTCTGGCAGGAAGCGGGGCGGCGCGGCGCGGCGGAGCGGGGGCGCCACGGTGGGGCCGGTGCCGGGCGTGGGACGGGAAGGGGCCCGGGCCGGGCGTGGGGGAAGGAGGTTCGGCGGGCGCGTGTCAGCCGCGACAGAGCGAGCAGGCCACACCGCGCCGCAGGTCGACGTGCCGCCGACGCGTGAGTGCCCGAAGCTGGTCCATGTCCGGAATGCAAACACGCTGCGTTCGAGCTGGTCAAGAAACGTTTCAGCAGGCGGAACGCCGGATGTCCGGACGTTACGGCGGAACGATCCGGTACGTGCATCAAAACTGCTACAAGAGGCCCGGTGGGCACCCCGGGGGGAGTCAGCCCGGGCGGGGTCGGGCATCCTCGTCGGCATGAACACGTGGCAGGAGGGCCGCCCGGGGGGCGGCGGGAACCCGTACGGCGGCAGCGGTGGGGGCGGTTCGGCCGAGCCGCCGCTGCCGGCCTCGCTGAACCCGCGCGGGCCGGGGGCGCCCGCGCCGCGGCAGCCGGGGCGGCCGGGGGCGTCCCGGTCCGGCGGCGTCCCGCCGCAGGGGGCCGGCGCACCCGGCGCGCGGCCCGGCGGCCCGGGGCGGAGCGGTGGCCCCGGGGGACCCGGGGGACCCGGCCGACCGGGCGGTCCTGGCGGGCCCGGGGGTGCCGGCGGGCCCGGGGGTGCCGCCCGCCCAGCCGCGGCCCGAGCCCGGCGCTGGCCGCGGGGGCGGATCGTGAAGTGGTCGGTCTTCGGCGTGCTGATCGCCGTCATGGCGACCGCCGTCTCCACCTGGTTCTGGGCGGACTCCAAGCTCAACCACGAGGACGTGCTCGCCGACTACCCCGGCCGCCCGGCCGCGGGCAAGGGCACCAACTGGCTGATCGTCGGCTCCGACAGCCGCCAGGGCCTCACCGACGCCGAGCAGGACGACCTGCACACCGGGCACGACACCGAGGGCAAGCGCAGCGACTCGATGATGATCCTGCACGTCGGGGACCACGGGAACACCCTGATGAGCATCCCGCGCGACTCCTGGGTGCCGATCCCCGAGCACCCGGGCGGCAACGGCAAGCCGGTCAAGGGCACCACCGCGAAGATCAACTCCGCCTTCGGCAGCGGCGGCGGCCGGCTGCTGGTCCAGACCGTCGAGCAGAACACCGGCCTCCGGATCGACCACTACGCCGAGATCGGCTTCGGCGGCTTCGTCGGCGTCGTCGACTCGATCGGCGGCGTGGAGATGCACATCGACCAGGACGTCAAGGACAAGGACTCCGGCCTCGACCTCAAGGCCGGCGACCAGACCCTGACCGGCAAGCAGGCCCTGGCCTTCGTCCGCCAGCGCCACCAGATGGCCGACCAGGACCTCGGCCGGATGCGCAACCAGCAGAAGTTCCTCGGCGCCCTGGCCCACCAGGCCGCTTCCCCGGGCAACCTGCTGAACCCCTTCACCTTCTACCCGCTGGTCGACTCCGCGCTCGGCACCCTGATCGTCGACGAGGACTGCGGGCTGACCGACCTCGGCTCCTTCTTCCTCGCCATGAAGGACGTCAACGGCGGCAGCGGCAAGTCGCTGACCGTGCCGATCGGCAACCCGGACTACCACACCAAGACCGGCGAGTCCGCCGTGCTCTGGGACACCGGCAAGTCCAAGCAGCTCTTCGACGCCTTCAAGAACGACACCGCCGTGCCGGAGTTCAAGTGAGCGCACCCACCCAGGGTGACCGTTCCGCCACAATGGGTGGATGCCACTCGTCACCGCGCTGATCCGCCACCGCCGCCACCGCCTCCTGGGCCGCCTGGTCCAGGAGGCGCTCGCGCTCTACGGGATGGAGGTGCCCGCCGCCTGCGAGATCGGGCCCGGGCTGCTCGTCTTCCACCGCGGCTTCGGCACGGTGCTGCACCCCTACACCACCCTCGGCGCCGGCGTGACGCTCTACAACGGCGTGACCATCGGCCGGGCCGACCCGTGGGTGCCGCAGGAGGAGAGCGCGATGCGGCGGGTGGTGGTCGGGGACGGCGCGGTGCTGTGCGCGGGCGCCAAGGTGGTGTGCAAGGAGGGCGTGCTGACCGTCGGCGCGGGCACCGTCGTCGGGGCCAACGCGGTGCTCACCCGCTCGACCGGGCCCGGGGAGATCTGGGCCGGCGTGCCGGCGCGGAGGGTCGGCACGCGGGCGGGCGACTGGGGGGCCTCGCCGCTACCGGTCCAGCCCGCGCCGAGCACCCCCTGAGCAGTACCCCTGAGCCGCCCGGCGGGCCCTACACGTACGGCAGCAGGCCGGTGCCGCACTCCGGGAAGCGGACCAGCCACTCCCCCTCGCCGCCGGCCTCCTCGACGGCGCCCGAGAAGCCGTAGTGGATCGGCTGCCGGACGCCGGTCAGCCACCGGGCGTGGGTCAGCTGCACCGACACCGAGGCCGGGCGGTACGGGCCGGCCCCCGGCCCGGCCGGGGCGGGCTGCTCCAGCACCAGCTCGTGCTCGGTCTCGCCGGGCCGGAAGGTCACCACGGTCTCGGTGCTCGGGCGGCGCGGGAAGGCGCCCGCCGGGTCCGTCCAGTACGCGGCGACCATCACCGCGAGGGTGCCGTCCAGGCTGCCGGCGTCCGGCCGCACGTACTCCTCGTCCGCGACCCAGCGGGCGTGGTGGCGGACCTCGTCCGCTCCCCACCGCTCGTCCCAGCGCACCCAGTAGCCCGCCACCCGCTTGACGGTCATGCCCTCGCGGGCGACCCGGACGGCGAACCGCGCCGGGCCGACCGGCTCGCAGCCGGCCAGGGAGACCACCGTCACCTCTTCGTAGGTCACCTCGCCGTCGTCGGCGCCCTGCTCCATCATCGGTCAACCACCTTGCCGCAGAGTCGAGTTCGGACGCGGCTGGGACCGCGTCCGAGTCGAGCGTATGGCCTGCGCCACAGTGGGTGCCGCGATTGCCCGGTTCCGGCCCGGAGGGCGGCGCTCCGGGCTACCCTGCCCGCCGCACGTCCGCACGTCCGCACGTCCGCACGTCCGCCGGTGAGCTGCCCGTGCCGCCGGTGCCGTCGTGCTGCCGTGCCGTCGTCCGGGGACGGAACCGCCCCGGAGCGGGAGGCCGGAAGCTCCGACGTCCCGCTCCGGGGCGGTGGGTGTGCCAGGCGGCCGCTCGGCCTGGTTACTCGGCCGCCTCGACCACGCCGGACTTGGCGATGGTGATCTTGGCCGAGGTGCGGCCGCTCTGCGAGCCGAGCGACTCGATCTTCTTCACCAGGTCCATGCCCTCGACGACCTCGCCGAAGACGACGTGCTTGCCGTCCAGCCAGTCGGTGACGATGGTGGTGATGAAGAACTGCGAGCCGTTGGTGTTGCGGCCGGCGTTGGCCATCGACAGCAGGCCCGGGCGGTCGTGCTTGAGGGTGAAGTTCTCGTCCGCGAACTTCTCGCCGTAGATGCTCTTGCCACCGGTGCCGTTGTGGTTGGTGAAGTCACCGCCCTGGAGCATGAAGGCCGGGATCACGCGGTGGAAGCCGGAGCCCTCGTAGCCGAAGCCGTTCTGGCCGGTGGCCAGCTCGCGGAAGTTGCGGGCGGTCTTGGGAACGACGTCGTCGTACAGCTTGAAGACGATCCGGCCGGCCGGCTCGTCGTTGATCGTGATGTCGAAGAAAACGTTGGAAGACATGCAGGGATCATGGCACGACTGCCCGTACCCCGCGCGTCGCCCCCGGGCTGAGGCCGCCCGGAGCGGCCCTCAGGCCGCCGGCTTGCGGGCCAGCAGGTAGGCCTGCGGCGTCGGCTCCGCCCCCTCCGGCTCGCGGACCGTACGGGAGGTGACCGGCAGGCCCGCCGTCCGGAGCAGTTCCTCGACCCGCTCCGGCCGCAGCCGGCGGAAGTCCAGCGACACCGGGTGGCCGAAGGGCCGCTCCTGGCGCGAGGGCCGGTCGCCGACCTGGAAGGCGAGCAGCAGGTGGCCGCCGGGGGCCAGCACCCGGGCGAACTCGGCGAACACCTCCGGGAGCCGCTCCGCCGGGGTGTGGATGATCGAGTACCAGGACAGCACGCCGGTCAGCTCCCCGTCCCGGAACGGCAGGTCGAACATCGAGCCGACGCTGAACGGCACCTCCGGGTGGGCCTGCCGGGCCAGCTCGACCATCCGCGGCGAGAGGTCGATGCCGTGCACGTCCACACCGAGGCGGTGCAGCGGGCCGGTCATCCGGCCCGGACCGCAGCCGACCTCGGCCGTCCTGGCGTCCGGCCGCTCGGCGCGCACCAGGTCGGCGAAGAGCGCCAGCATCGCCCGGTCCACCGGCATCCGGCTCAGCGCGTCCCGGAACATGTCGGTGTACTCGGTCGCGACGGCGTCGTAGAACGCCCTGGTCTCGGTGAGGAAGTCCGGCTCAGTCATGGTTCGGGACCCTACCGGGCGCCCGTCCCCGTAGCATCGATCAGGCCAACCAGCCTGAGGGGGAGGGAAGATGAGCAGGATCGGGGTCTACCTGGCGCATCCGCGGCCGGACAGCTTCAACCACGCGCTGTACGAGGCGGTGGTGGACGAACTGCGCGCTCGCGGCTGCGAGGTGCGCGCCCACGACCTCTACGCGGACGGCTTCGCACCGCTGCTGACCGCCGAGGAGACCGGGACGGTGGTGGCGGCGGGGCGGTCCGTCGATCCGCAGCTGGCCCTGCACCGGGCCGAGGTGGCCACCCTGGACGCCCTGGTGCTGATCCACCCCAACTGGTGGGGCATGCCGCCCGCGGTGCTCACCGGCTGGGTGCAGCGGGTGCTGGCCCCCGGCGTCGCGTACAAGCTCGGGACGGCCGACGGCGAGCCGGCCGGGCTGCTGCGGGCCGGGCGGGCGCTGGTGCTGAACACCTCGGACACCCCCGAGGCCCGGGAGCGCGAGGAGTTCGGCGACCCGCTGGAGCGGATCTGGACGGCCTGCGTGCTGCCGTACGTCGGGGTCGCCGACGTCCGGCGGACGGTCTTCCGCACCGTCACCGACTCCCCCGCCGCCGAGCGCGCGCAGTGGCTGCGACAGGCGCGGGAGCAGGCGGCGGCCCTGCTCAGCTGAGCGGCGGCAGGTCGAGCTCCGCCACCGCCTGGGTGCCGCTGGTCTCGCCGGTGGGACGGAAGCCGAGGCCGGCGTAGAACCCGGCCGGGCCGTCCGGGCCCGGGTGGTAGGTGACGGTGGCGCGGCTGCCGCCCCGGCGGCGGATCTCGGCGCAGACCTGCTCGACGGCGAAGCGGCCGTAGCCGCCGCGCTGGTGCTCGGCGTCGATCAGCAGCCGCCACAGGCCGGAGCGGGGGCGGTCGCCGGGGCGGTCCGGGTGGAAGGCGCGGTCGAAGAAGGCCATCACGAAGCCGACCGGCCGGTCGCCGTCCAGGATCAGCCGGGGCCAGGCCGCCTCCCCGTAGGCGTAGGCCTCGGCCAGCGACGTCACCACCGGCGCGACCAGGTGCTCCTGCTCGGGGCGGACCCGCAGGGCGAGGGCGGCGTCGACGTTCTCGGGGGTGATCACGGCCAGGCTGAGCCCGGAGGGCGAGGAGGACATGGCGGGCAGCCTACGGAGCGTGGCGCCCGCCGTCGCGCGGTTTTCCCGCAGGGCTGCCCGCCTCCCCGTGGGCAGCCGTCCGGATCTCCGCCTGTCCGGTTGTGGCGCCGAGGAGTTGACGGCCATCCCTACGCCGCCACCGCCGGGCCGCCGGTCGGACGCCGGAAACGCCGGAGCCCCCGGCCGCGTGCCGGATGCGGCCGGGGGCTCCGGAAGTCCGGAGCGGGAGGGGGTTACGGGAGGTTGCGGGCCATCACGATCCGCTGGACCTGGTTCGTCCCCTCGTAGATCTGCGTGATCTTCGCGTCCCGCATCATCCGCTCCACCGGATAGTCCCGCGTGTACCCGTACCCACCCAGCAACTGCACCGCGTCCGTCGTGATCTCCATCGCCGCGTCCGACGCATAGCACTTCGCCGCCGCCCCGAAGAACGTCAGATCCCCGTCCCCCCGCTGCGACCGCGCCGCCGCCGCGTACGTCAACTGCCGCGCCGCCTCCAGCTTCATCGCCATGTCCGCCAGCATGAACTGCACACCCTGGAACTCCGCGATCGCCTTCCCGAACTGCCGGCGCTCCCTCACGTACCCCTTCGCGTAGTCCAGCGCCCCCTGCGCGATCCCCACCGCCTGCGCCGCGATCGTCACCCGCGTGTGGTCCAGCGTCCGCATCGCCGTCGCGAAACCCGTCCCCTCCGCACCGATCATCCGCTCCGCCGGAATCCGCACGTTGTCGAAGTACACCTCACGCGTCGGCGAACCCTTGATCCCCAGCTTCCTCTCCGGCGCACCGAACGACACCCCCTCGTCGCCCTTCTCCACCACGAACGCCGAGATCCCCTTCGACCGCTTCTCCGGATCCGTCACCGCCATCACCGTGTAGAACTCCGACACCCCCGCATTGGTGATCCAGCGCTTCACCCCGTTCAGCACCCAGAAGTCCCCGTCCCGCACCGCCCGGGTCCGCATCCCCGCCGCGTCACTGCCCGCCTCCGGCTCCGACAGGCAGTACGAGAACATCCCCTCCCCACGCGCCAGCGCCCCCAGGTACCGCGCCTTCAACTCCTCCGAACCCGCCAACTGCACCGGCAGCGACCCCAGCTTGTTCACCGCCGGGATCAACGAGGACGACGCACACACCCGCGCCACCTCCTCGATCACGATCACCGTCGCCAGCGCGTCCGCCCCCGCACCCCCGTACTCCTCCGGCACGTGCACCGCGTGCAGATCACTGCCCCGCAACGCCTCCAGCGCCTCCTGCGGGAACCGCCCCTGCTCGTCCACCTCCGCCGCGAACGGAGCGATCTTCGCCTCGGCCAGCGAACGCACCGCCTCACGGAGCATCCCGTGCTCCTCGGAGATACGGAAGAGATCGAAGTCCGCCGCCCCTGCGCTGCCCGCCATGATGCCTGCCTCGTCGTCCAGTGGCCGAAGTCCGGCCGGAGCCCGAACCGAGTCCGATCGCCGTCGGATCCGCGGTTAACTACCGTTCAGTAGAGATCCTAGGGCGCCGACCTGCGGCTGCCTAGCGTCCCGGGTGTGCAGGTGATCCCGACGCGCCCCCGGGGTGCGGATAGCATCAGGGCATTCGCACTGGTCGCGTCCGCATCCAAGGAGAACCCGTGACCCTCCGCATCTCCGTGATCGGCACCGGCTACCTCGGCGCCACCCACGCCGCCGCGATGGCCGAGTTCGGCTTCGAGGTGCTGGGTCTGGACATCGATCCCGACAAGATCGCCATGCTCACCGCCGGCCGGGTGCCGATGTACGAGCCCGGGCTGTCCGAACTGCTGCTCAAGCACGTGGCCGGACACGAAGGTTCGACCGGCCGGCTGCGCTTCACCACCTCCGCCCAGGAGGCCGCGGAGTTCGGCGACGTGCACTTCGTCTGCGTCAACACCCCGCAGCGCAAGGGCGAGTTCGCCGCCGACATGTCGTACGTCGACGCCGCGATCGACGGACTCGCGCCGTACCTGACCCGTCCCACCCTGGTGGTCGGCAAGTCCACCGTCCCGGTCGGCTCGGCGGCCCGGCTGGCCGAGCGGCTGGCCTCGCTGGCGCCGGTCGGCGAGGGCGCCGAACTCGCCTGGAACCCGGAGTTCCTGCGCGAGGGCTTCGCCGTGCAGGACACCCTGCGGCCGGACCGGATCGTGGTCGGCGCCCAGAGCGAGCGGGCCGAGCGGGTGCTGCGCGAGGTGTACGCGGAGCCGGTCTCGGCCGGGGTGCCGTTCATGGTCACCGACTTCGCGACCGCCGAACTGGTCAAGGCGGCCGCCAACTCCTTCCTGGCCACCAAGATCTCCTTCATCAACGCGATGGCCGAGGTCTGCGAGGCGGCCGGCGCGGACGTCACCCAGCTCAGCCGGGCGCTCGCGTACGACGAGCGGATCGGCGGCAGGTTCCTCAACTCCGGCCTCGGCTTCGGCGGCGGCTGCCTGCCCAAGGACATCCGCGCGTTCATGGCCCGGGCCGGCGAACTCGGCGCCGACCAGGCGCTGACCTTCCTGCGCGAGGTCGACTCGATCAACATGCGGCGCCGCTCCCGGATGGTGGAGCTGGCCCGCGAGCAGTGCGGCGGCGGGTTCCTGGGCCGCCGGGTGGCCGTCCTCGGCGCCGCCTTCAAGCCCGACTCGGACGACATCCGGGACTCCCCCGCGCTCAACGTGGCCGCCCAGATCCAGCTCCAGGGCGGCCAGGTCACCGTCTACGACCCGAAGGCCGTGGACAACGCCCGCAAGATGTTCCCGTCCCTCGCCTACGCCCACTCGGCCCTGGAGGCCGCCGAGGGCGCCCACGTCGTCCTCCACCTCACCGAGTGGGCCGAGTTCCGCGAGCTGGACCCGGCCGAGCTCGGCGCGGTGGTCGCCGAGCGCCGCCTGCTCGACGGCCGCAACGTCCTGGACGCCGACGCCTGGCGCGCCGCCGGCTGGACCTACCGCGCCCTGGGCCGCCCCAGCTGAGCCACCCCCACCCACAGGCGCCGCCCGCCCCCGCACCCCGGAGGCGGGCGTTTCCGTCATCCACGGCCCCCTGCGGCACCCGGAACCCTTCCCGTCCAGGAATCCCCCGCCCCCGCCCGGCGTTCCCACCGGCATGACGAGCTACGGCGACCAAGCGACGGTCCGCGAGATCCTCACCGGCACGGGCGACACCTGGGCGGTGGTGGGGTTGTCCAGCAACACCGCCCGGGCGGCGTACGGGGTGGCGCAGGTGCTCCAGCGGTACGGCAAGCGGATCGTGCCCGTCCACCCGAAGGCCGAGACGGTCCTCGGCGAGCAGGGCTACGCCTCGCTCGCCGAGGTGCCGTTCCCGGTCGACGTGGTGGACGTGTTCGTCCGCTCCGAACTGGCCGGGGAGGTGGCCGACCAGGCGGTGGCGGCCGGGGCGAAGGCGGTCTGGTTCCAGCTGGGCGTGGTGGACGAGGCCGCCTACGCGCGGACCCGGGAGGCCGGGCTGGCCATGGTGATGGACCGGTGCCCGGCCATCGAGATCCCGCGGCTCGGCCAGGCCTAGGAGTCCGTGCCGTCCAGCTGGGCGAGGGTGGCGATGGACGGGCGGCGGCTGGCGCGCAGCCCGGCGGCCACCGACTCGGCGTCGCGCAGGACGCGGACGGCGTTGTGCCAGGTGAGCTTGGCCAGGTCGGCCTCCGACCAGTGGCGGCCGAGGAGTTCGGCGACCAGGTTGGGGTAGCCGGCCACCGAGTCGAGGCCGTCCGGCAGGAAGGCGGTACCGTCGAAGTCGCCGCCGATGCCGATGTGGTCGATGCCGGCCACCTCGCGCATGTGGTCGAGGTGGTCGGCGACGGTGGCCGGGGTGGCGATCGGGCGCGGGTGGGCGGCCTCGAAGGCGCGCTGGCGCTCCATGGCCGGCGGGGTGGTGTCCAGCGGGTGGAAGCCGTGGGCGCGCATGTTCTCGTCGGCGGCCAGGGTCCAGTCGACGGCGGCGGGCAGGATGAACTTCGGGACGAAGGTGGCCATCGCGACGCCGCCGTTGGCGGGCAGCTGGGCGAGCACGTCGTCCGGGATGTTGCGCGGGTGGTCGCAGACGGCGCGCGCGGAGGAGTGGGAGAAGACGACGGGCGCCTCGGTGACCCGCAGGGCGTCGCGCATGGTGTCGGCGGAGACGTGCGAGAGGTCGACCAGCATGCCGAGCCGGTTCATCTCCCGGACGACCTCCTCGCCGAACCTGGTCAGCCCGCCGGCCACCGGCTTGTCGGTCGCGGAGTCCGCCCACGGCACGTTGTCGTTGTGGGTGAGCGTCAGGTACCGCACGCCCAGCTCGTACAGGGCGCGCAGGGTGGCCAGCGAGCAGTCGATGGAGTGGCCGCCCTCGGCGCCCATCAGGGAGGCGATCCGGCCCTCGGCGCGGGCGGCCTCGACGTCGTCGGCGGTGCGGGCGAGGCGCAGCCGGTCCGGGTAGCGCTCGGCCAGGGCGTGGACGAAGTCGATCTGCTCCAGGGTGGCGCTCACCGCGTGGTCGCCGGCCAGCGAGGCCGGGACGTAGACGGACCAGAACTGCGCGCCGACCCCGCCCTCCGCGAGGCGGGCGAGGTCGGTGTGCAGGCGGTCGCTCTGGTCGGCGGCGAGGTCGAGCGCGCCGAGGTCGTACCCGACCTGCTCGCGCATCGCCCAGGGGAGGTCGTTGTGGCCGTCCACCACGGGGGCGGTGCGCAGCAGGGCGCGGGCGCGGTCCAGCGGGGTGAGGGAGTCCGAAGTCATACGGGCTGTTCTACCCCACCCCGCTCCCGGGCTACTTGCCGAACCCGAAGGAGGTGGAGCCGGCCACCTTGGCCCGGAGCTTCGCGCCCTTCTCGGTGGCCTGGTTGTTCAGCTCGGCCTGGAACTCCGTCATCTTCTCGGTGAGTTCGGGGTCGAACGCGGCGAGCATCCGCACCGCGAGCAGACCGGCGTTGCGCGCTCCGGCCACCGAGACGGTCGCCACCGGCACGCCGGCCGGCATCTGGACGATCGACAGCAGGCTGTCCATGCCGTCCAGGTAGCGCAGCGGCACCGGCACGCCGATGACCGGCAGCGGGGTGACGGACGCCAGCATGCCGGGCAGGTGGGCCGCGCCGCCGGCGCCCGCGATGATCGCCTTCAGGCCGCGCCGGTGGGCCTGCTCGCCGTACGCGACCATCTCGCGCGGCATCCGGTGGGCGGAGACGACGTCCACCTCGTAGGGGATCTCGAACTCGTCGAGCGCCTGGGCGGCGGCCTCCATGACCGGCCAGTCGGAGTCCGAGCCCATCACGATGCCGACGACGGGGGCAGCAGAGGTCATTCGGTGATCGTTCCTCGCAGGTAGGCGGCCGCGTGGCGGGCGCGCTCGCGGACGTCTTCGAGGTCGTCCCCGAAGACGTTGACGTGGCCGACCTTGCGGCCGGGCTTCACGTCCTTCCCGTACATGTGGATCCGCAGGCCGGGGTCACGGGCCATGCAGTGCAGGAAGGGGCGGTACATGTCCGGGTAGTCGCCGCCGAGGACGTTGACCATGACGGTCCACCCGGCGCGCGGTCGCGGGTCGCCGAGCGGGAGGTCGAGGACGGCCCGCAGGTGGTTCTCGAACTGCGAGGTGACGGCGCCGTCCTGGGTCCAGTGCCCGGAGTTGTGCGGGCGCATGGCCAGTTCGTTGACCAGGATGCGGCCGTCCCGGGTCTGGAACAGCTCGACGGCGAGGTGGCCGACGATGCCGAGCTCGCCGGCGATCCGCAGGGCGAGCTGCTGGGCCTCGTCGGACAGGGCCGGGTCGAGGTCCGGCGCGGGCGCGGTGACCTCGGCGCAGACGCCGTTCTCCTGGACGCTCTCCACCACGGGGTAGGCGACGGCCTGGCCGCTGGGCGAGCGGACCACGTTGGCGGCCAGCTCGCGGACGAAGTCGACCTTCTCCTCGGCCAGCACCGCGACGCCGGCCAGGAACGGGGCCTGCGCCTGCTCCTCGTCGTCGACGACCCAGACGCCCTTGCCGTCGTAGCCGCCGCGGACGGTCTTCAGGACGACGGGGTAGCCGGTGCCCTCGTTCGCGAAGGCGGTGACGTCGGCCGGGTCGGCGACGATCCGGTGCCGGGGGCAGGGCACGCCGATGGAGTCGAGCTTGGCCCGCATCACGCCCTTGTCCTGGGCGTTGACGAGCGCGTCCGGGCCGGGGCGGACGGCGACGCCGTCGGCCTCCAGGGCCCGCAGGTGCTCGGTGGGGACGTGCTCGTGGTCGAAGGTGATCACGTCACAGCCGGCGGCGAAGGCGCGCAGGGTGTCGAGGTCGCGGTAGTCACCGAGGACGACGTCGGAGACCACCTGTGCGGCGGAGTCCTGGGGCGTGTCGGCGAGGAGTTTGAACCTGACTCCGAGCGGGATGCCCGCCTGGTGTGCCATGCGGGCCAGCTGCCCGCCACCGATCATGCCCACCACTGGAAAATTCACATTGCCCGGGGAAGTCACGCGGCCCAGGATATCCGGGCCGGTCGGGGGCGGTGGAGGCGCCGGTGGGGCCACCCGGACGGACGCGCGTAGATGTCAACCTGCCGCCCTCCGGGCTGAGCCGTTCGGTGGAACGGGGTAGCCTGGACGGCCAGGTCCTGGTCTGCGCGGTCCGATCATGTGCGTGCACGCAGGGCTCAAGGGGTGTCCGCGCCGCCGTGGGCAGCCCTTTCGTCCCGCAGGCACATGGAGGCAGTCCGGTATGGCGACGACCGCAGCTTCGAAACCCCCGCTCGCGCAGAAACTGCGCGGACTCACGGGCGAAGTCGTGAAGTTCGGGATCGTCGGCCTGAGCGGCGTGGTGGTCAACTTCGCCGTCTTCTGGGTCTGCATCAACGGCATGGGCCTGGCCTCGGTGCGGTCGAACATCGTCGCGACGGTGATCGCGATCGCCACCAACTACCTGGGCTACCGCTACTGGCTGTACCGGGACCGCGACGCCGCCTCCCGCAAGCGCGAGATCACCCTCTTCCTCGTCTACAGCGGCATCGGCATGCTGATCGAGACCGGGGTGCTCGGCTTCTCGGTGTACGTGCTGGGCCTGGACTCGCACTTCGAGCAGATGGGCGCCAAGGTGATCGGCCTCGCGGTCGCCACCGTCTTCCGCTTCGTCTCCTACCGCACCTGGGTGTTCAAGGCCGTGCCGGCGCCGGTCGCGGCGCCCGCCCCGAAGCAGCAGCCGACGGTGCCCGCCCAGCAGCAGCCCGCGGCGCCCGTCGCCGGCCTGGAGCTGGCCGCGCAGGCCGAACGGATGCTGGCCCCGGAGCAGGTCCGCTTCGCCCAGGCCGAGTAGGCGGGCCCGGAACCGAGGAGCCCCGGCGGGCCGAACCGGCCGCCGGGGCTCACTGCTGTCCGGGGAGGGCTCCGCAAGGCCCTCGCGGCCCCGCTCAGCCGTCGTGGCTGCGCTCAGCCCTCGTGGCTGCGCCCGAGGAAGAGCGCGAACACCGCCGGCTTCAGCGAGAGCAGTTCGAGCCGCCCGCCGTCCGCCTCCGCGAGGTCCCGGGCGACGGCCAGGCCGATGCCGGTGGAGTTGCGGCCGCTGACCGCGCGCTCGAACACCCGGTTGCCGAGGTCCGGCGGCACGCCGGCGCCCTGGTCCTGGACCTCGATCACCACCGAGGTGCCGGACGGCCGGACCCGCAGGGTGATCGTCCCGGCGCCGTGCATCAGCGAGTTCTCGATCAGGGTGGCCAGCACCTGGGCCACCGTCCCCGGGGTGCCGACCGCGGTGACGCCGTGCAGCCCCTCCAGGGACAGCACCCGGCCCTGCTCCCGCAGCGTCGGGCCCCACTCCTCCACCTGCTGCTTGATCACCTCGTCGAGGTCGAAGGCCACGGCGGTGGGGCTGCGCGGGTCGCGCTGGGTGGTGAGCAGCCGCTGGACCACGTCGGTGAGCCGCTCGACCTGCTGGAGGGCGATGGTCGCCTCCTCCCGGACGGTCTCCGGCTCCTCGGCGAGGGCGTTGATCTCCTCCAGCCGCATGGAGAGCGCGGTGAGCGGGGTGCGCAGCTGGTGCGAGGCGTCGGCGGCGAGCCGGCGCTCGGCGGTGAGCATCCGGGCGATCCGCTCGGCGCTGGTGTCCAGCACCTCGGCGACCCGGTCGAGCTCGGGCACCCCGTAGCGCCGGTCGCGCGGGCGCGGGTCGCCGGAGCCCAGCCGCTCGGCGGTCTCGGCGAGGTCGGTGAGCGGCCGGGCGAGCCGCTTGGCCTGCCAGACGGCGAGCGCCACCGCGGCCTGGACGGCCAGCAGGGCGACCACGCCGAGCAGCAGCAGGTTGTTGG
Organism: Kitasatospora sp. NPDC034533; assembly: GCF_055575155.1. Lineage (NCBI taxonomy): Bacteria > Bacillati > Actinomycetota > Actinomycetes > Kitasatosporales > Streptomycetaceae > Kitasatospora > Kitasatospora sp. NPDC034533. The sequence continues at coordinate 318,070 of NZ_JBVITE010000001.1, read as the reverse complement.
CGATCTCGTGGTCGACGTCCTCGCGGGACTGCTCGACGGTGACGGTCTCGCCGCTGTTGCCCCGCTCGACGGCCTTCAGCAGGTGGTTCCCGGCCGGGCGCTCGCCCGCCGAGACCACGGGCTGGCCGGGCACCTGCACCTCGACGTAGCTGCCCTCGGTGACCTGGCTCTCGAACGCCCGCCCGGTAACCGGCTCACCCGCGGCGAGCCGGCTCTCCACCAGGGCGAGGACCCGGACGGCGGCCGCGTCCACCCGGTCCTGCGCCGAGTTCACGATGGTCCGCTTCTCGACCAGCGCGAGCGGCACGCAGAACACCACGACCACCACCAGGACGACGCCCAGCAGCGAGTTGATCATCCGGCGTTTCACGCTGCCGCTCCCCGAGGTGTTCCGTTCCACCGGACGCCGCCCCCGTCGGGCACCGTCCGGCCCCGATCTCTCTCGGGGTGATCTCCGACGGGGTCAGTTCTTCTCGAACCGGAACCCGACACCGCGCACGGTGGCGATGTAGCGCGGGTTGGCCGCGTCGTCGCCGAGCTTCTTGCGCAGCCAGGAGATGTGCATGTCCAGGGTCTTGGTGGAGGTCCACCAGGTGGTGTCCCAGACCTGCCGCATGATCTCCTCGCGGGTGACCACCCGGCCGGCGTCCCGGACCAGGACGCGCAGCAGCTCGAACTCCTTGGCGGAGAGGGTGAGCTCCTCGTCGCCGAGCCAGGCGCGGTGCGACTCGATGTCGATCTTCACGCCGTGCGCGCCGGTGGTGAGCTGGTCGACGTTGCCGCGCCGGAGCAGGGCGCGGACGCGGGCGAGCAGTTCGGCGAGGCGGAAGGGCTTGGTGACGTAGTCGTCGGCGCCCGCGTCCAGGCCGACCACGGTGTCCACCTCGTCGGCGCGGGCGGTGAGCACCAGCACGGGGCAGCTCTTGCCGTCGGCACGCAGGCGGCGGCAGACCTCCAGGCCGTCCATTTCGGGCAGGCCGAGGTCCAGGACGACGAGGTCGACCTCCTCGGTGAGGCCGGCGGCGAGTGCGGTCGGACCGTCCTCGCGGACGAGCACCTCGTAGCCCTCGCGTCGTAGGGCCCGGGCGAGCGGTTCGGAGATCGCCGGATCGTCCTCGGCGAGCAGCACACAGGTCATGTGGTGATGGTAGTCCGCCGGGGTAAGCCCGTACGCCCTGTGAGGTAGTTCACAGAGCGTGATCGTTATACAAGCGGCCGATCACACCCAACAAGGCGGGAGGGACCGGCGGTTCGGTGAAGATTTTCCGCTTGGATCTTTGAACCGAAGGAAGACACGCCCGTCTACCATCGATAGGTCGGGCGAATGTGTTGCCAACTTAGCCATTCCCACACCTGATTCGTGGCCTTTGTCATCTGATAAAGCCAAATGTCGCCACGTAGAGTGGTTCTGTCCACGTCCGCCGCAACACCCCCGGGCGGACGCTGTCAGGCAAGGAACCACTACTCATGGCGTCTAAGACCCTGGACACCGACGTCTCGTCGGCCAATCCCAGCGGCAAGACCTTCCTCGGGCACCCCCGGGGGCTCGCCACCCTGTTCATGACCGAGATGTGGGAGCGCTTCTCCTACTACGGCATGCGCGCCCTGCTCATCTACTACCTGGTCTCCGGTGGCGCCGACGCTGCCGTCGGCAGCCAGGGCGGTGGCCTCGCCATGAAGGCGACGACGGCGACGGCGATCTACTCCGTCTACGTCTCGATGGTCTACCTCATGGCCTACCCGGGCGGTTGGTTCGGTGACCGGGTCTGGGGCGCCCGCAAGACCGTCGCCATCGCCGGGTTCGTGATCATGTCCGGCCACATCGCGCTGGCCGTCCCGGGCCAGGCGGCGTTCTTCGTCGGCCTGCTCCTGGTCGCGCTCGGTTCCGGGCTGCTGAAGGCCAACATCTCCACGATGGTCGGCCAGCTCTACAACGGCCCGGACGACCCGCGCCGCGACGGTGGCTTCACCGTCTTCTACATGAGCATCAACCTCGGTGCCTTCGTCGCCCCGTTCGTCATCGGGACGATCGGCAAGGAGTACAACTGGCACCTGGGCTTCGGCCTGGCCGCGGTCGGCATGGCGTTCGGCCTGACCCAGTTCCTGCTGGGCAGCCGCCACCTGAGCGCCCAGAGCAGCGAGGTGCCCAACCCGCTGCTGACGGAGGAGCGCAAGCGCCTGCTGGTCAAGGGCGGCCTGGTCCTGCTGGCCGTCGCCGCCTTCTACGGCGCGGTCGCCGGCCTGGGCTTCTACACCCTGAACTGGGCCCTCGTCCCGCTGACCCTCGCCGGCCTGCTGATCCCGGTCACCGTGCTGGCCCGGATCAAGCGCGACAAGGACCTGACCTCCGACGAGCAGTCCAAGATGTCCGCGTACATCTGGTTCTTCGCCGCGGCCGCGATCTTCTGGATGATCTACGACCAGGGCGGCTCGACGCTCTCCCTGTTCGCGGACAAGAAGACCGCCGACAACCTGTTCGGCTTCGGCTTCTCGGCCACCTGGTACCAGTCGCTGAACCCGCTGTTCGTGATGGCCTTCGCGCCGGTCTTCGCCTGGCTGTGGCTGTGGCTGGCCCGCCGGAACAAGGAACCGAACACCATCGTGAAGTTCTCGATCGGCCTGCTCCTGGTCGGCGTCTCGTTCTTCCTCTTCATCATCCCGATGACGATGGCGGACGGCGGCACCCTGGTCTCCCCGCTGTGGCTCGTCTCGATCTACCTGATCCAGACCATCGGCGAGCTGTGCCTCTCCCCGGTCGGCCTCTCGGTCACCACCAAGATGGCGCCGCGCAAGTACGCCTCCCAGATGATGGGCGTCTGGTTCCTCGCCGTCACCGCCGGTGACTGCACCACCAGCCTGCTCTCGCTGGCCGGCGTCAGCCTCAACGGCACCGGGATCATCGCGATGGAGGCCTCGCTCGCGGCCCTCGCCGGGTTCGCCGTCTTCACCTACCGCAAGAAGGTCCAGTCCCTCATGGGCGCCGTGCACTGACGCCCGGCCCCACCCGCTCGGGGCCGCCGTGGATTCCAGGATCCGCGGCGGCCCCGGGCGTTTTTCTCGACAACCCCGCTCGGGCCGTGCCTATCGTGCCCGGCATGACGACCGACTCGTTACCCCGCCGGCTGGCCCGCACCCGACGGTTCACCCTGGGCGTCCCTGTCCAGCCCGAGCCCTCGCCGGACGGCGCCACCGTGCTCTTCCTGCGCGGCCGCGGCGGCACCGACCCGCTCACCTGCCTCTGGGCCCTGGACACCGCCACCGGCGGGGAACGGCTGATCGCCGACCCGGCCGCCCTGGGCGCTGCCGAGGGCATCGCCGGGTACAGCACCGACGCCACCGGCTCGCTCGCCGTCTTCGCCCTGGGCGGCGCCCTGTGGCTGGCCGACACCGCCCGGGGCACCGTCCGCGCCGTCCCCGTCCCGGGCCCGCCGCGGGACCCGCGGCTCGACCCGACCGGCCGCACGATCGCCTACGTGAGCCGCGGCGCCCTGCGCGTGGTCGGCACCGACGGCACCGACGACCGCCCGCTCGCCGAACCCGAGGCCGAGGACGTCGGCTACGGGCTCGCCGAGTACGTCGCCGCCGAGGAGATGTTCCGCGACCGCGGCCACTGGTGGTCCCCCGACGGCACCGCCCTGCTGGTCGCCCGGGTCGACGAACGCGCGCTCACCCGGCTCTTCCTGGCCGACCCGACCGACCCGCACCTGCCGCCGCGCGCCATCCGCTACCCGCTGGCCGGCACCGCCAACGCCGAGGTCTCGCTCCGGCTGCTCGGCCTCGACGGCACCACCACCGAGGTCCACTGGGACCGCGCCGCCTTCGAGTACCTCACCGCCGTCGGCTGGGACGCCCACGGCCCGTACGCCGCCGTGCAGAGTCGCGACCAGCGCACCGTCCGCACCCTGGCGATCGACCCGGACGGCACCACCCGGGTGCTCGCCGAGCGGCAGGACGAGCACTGGGTCGAACTGCTCCCCGGCCTGCCGGTCCGGACCGCGAGCGGCGCCCTGGTCGACACCGCCGACGACGGCGACACCCGGCACCTGACCGTCGACGGCAAGGAGGTCACCCCGGCCGGGCTCCAGCTGCGCGCGGTGCTCGGGACGGAGGGCGAACAGGTGCTGTTCACCGCCTCCGAGGAGCCCACCGAGACCCACCTCTGGACGTACGAGCCGGACACCGGCCTCCAACGGCTGAGCAGCGGCCCGGGCCTGCGCACCGGCCTGCGGCGCGGCGGCACCCTGGTGCTCACCACCCGCTCCCCCGGCCACCCCGGCGGCCGCTCCACCGTCCACCGCGAGGGCCGCCCGGTGCTCCCGCTCCCCTCCCGCGCCGAGCCGCCGCCGTACACCGCCGCGCCCGAACCGCTCCGGCTCGGCCCGCGCGAACTGCGCGCCAACCTCTTCCTCCCGACGGGCCACCGCCCCGGGGCCGGCCCGCTGCCCGTGCTGCTCGACCCGTACGGCGGGCCCGCGACGCAGAAGGCCACCACCGGCGGCCTCTGGTGGGACCAGGTCTCCCAGTGGTTCGCCGACCAGGGCTTCGCGGTGCTCGTGGTGGACGGCCGCGGCACCCCCGGACGCGGGCCGCGCTGGGACAAGGCCGTCTACGGGGACAAGGCCACGTTCCCGCTGGCGGACCAGGTCGAGGGCCTGCGGGAGGCCGCCCGGCTGCGGCCCGGGCTGCTCGACCTCGGCCGGGTCGCCATCCGCGGCTGGTCCTACGGCGGCTACCTCGCCGCCCTCGCCGTGTTGAGGCGCCCGGACGTCTTCCACGCCGCCTCGGCAGGGGCCGCGCCCACCGACTGGCGCCTCTACGACACCCACTGGCAGGAGCGCTTCCTCGGCCACCCCGACGAGCACCCCGGGCACTACGACAGCGGCTCGCTGATCGCCGAGGCCCCGAAGCTCAGCCGACCGCTGCTGCTGATCCAGGGCCTCGCCGACGACAACGTCCACCCGGCCCACACCCTGCGGCTGTCCAGCGCACTCCTCGCCGCCGGCCGCCCGCACGAGGTCCTCCCCCTGCGCGCCACCGACCACCGGCCGACGGACGAGGCGGTGGTGGAGCACCTGCTGTGGCACGAACTGGACTTCCTGCGGCGGTCGTTGGGCCTGTCATGAGCGAACGGCCCGGCCCCGCCGAACCCCGGCGCCGGGCCTGACCACTTCGTCCCGTCGAGCCGAGCCGGCTCGACGGGACGAAGCACGACGGTGGAATGCCCGACGGATCAGCGGGGCGACGCAGCCACGCACTCGGGCCGGGGACTCGACGACCCGCGACGATCGCGCCAGGTGATCTTCCGGCGGCTCCTCAGCCGAAGCACCACAGCCGCGAGGCCACTATCCGTCAAAATGACGCAAATTGCCGGAACCCGCCTTCGGCGCTCCGGGGCTGACATGCTGAAGATCCGTCGAGAGGGGCCGCAAGCATGCAGTGGAAGATCCACGGGGAAACGTCCGATCTACGAGAACCCTTGGGTGAACCTGTGGCTGGCTGACGTCGAGCAGCCCGACGGGCACCGCTGGGAGTACCACGTGGTCAAGCTGCGGCACTTGGCCGTTGCCGCCGTCGTGAACAGCGAGAAGCAGGTGCTCATGATGTGGCGGCACCGCTTCATCACGGACACCTGGGCCTGGGAACTCCCCATGGGGCTGGTCGAGTCGGACGAGACCCCGGCGGCGGCCGCGGCCCGCGAGGCTCTGGAGGAGACCGGCTGGAAGGTCGGCGAGGTGAAGCCGCTGATCTACGCCCAGCCGGCGAACGGGATCACCGACTCCGAACACTTCGTCTTCCGGGCCGATGCCGTCGAGCACGTGGGCCCGCCGACCGAACGCAACGAGTCTGACCGGATCGAGTGGATTCCCTTGTCCGAGCTGCGCGGCATGATCGACCGTCGCGAGATCGTCGGCAGTGGCACTCTCGTGGGCGTGCTTTACCTGCTGCTGGACGAGGCCGGTCTGTGATCAGTCGGCCGCGCAGGTGATCCGTTCCACCAGCATCGCTACCGAGGCGTTGGCCCGGTAGGGCTTGAGCAGGTGGCGGAACTCCTGGAGGTGGGCACCCACTCGGGGGGACTCGATCACTGCCGCGAGATCGAGGGCTTCCGTGGCGGTCGAGCATGCCAACTCAACCTGCCGCCGCTGGAGTTGGGTACGCGCAAGCCAGAAGCTGTGGAACGCGCGGCCAAGATCCATGGGGCCGGCCCTAACGAAGGCGGAGCGCGGGGCGCGCTCGAACGCGCCCCGCCACTCCTCGCCCAGCGCGCCGGCCTCGGTGAGGTCCGCGAGCAACTGCGCGTACTGGTCCATCAGTTCGGGCTCACTTCTTCTTCGGCTGGTTGGTAACGGGCTTGGTCCACTGGCCGTCACCAACTGGACTTACTGTGGCGGTCGTTGGGCGTGGAACAGGAACACCTCCGCCCCGTCGAACCGAGCCGGCTCGACGGGACGAAGCGACGAAAGGACTCAACCGCAGAGCGGCACCGGGTTCTCCGGGCTGTCCAGCCACACGGTGTGGCCCTCGGGCCCGACCGTCAGTCCGAATCTCGCGAAGCCGGGGCGGCCCCGGTCGTTCCACCAGTGCCAGGCGGCCTCCACCTCGTCCCAGAGGTTCCGGGGGCCGGACTGGTAGACCTCGTATTCCGTGCGACTGTGCTCGTAGTCGGCGGACGCCCACGACCGGGTGTCCCGGCTGTAGAGCCACAGCGTGTACGCGCCGTCGTCGTAGCGCTCCGCCCGCCAGAACGCCCCGGGGACGGCCACTCCGATGAGGAACTGCTCGAACCAGCCGCCGGTGTCCGGCGGGGCCAGCGCGGTGGTGCTTCTCACCCCGTCCGCGGGCCACTCCCGGCCGCGCAGGTAGTCCTCGAAGGGCGGCCGGTCGGTGCGCTGCTGGCGCAGTCGCATGAACGCCGAACTCCGGGTGAACCTGCCGCTCGCACTGGTCCCGTCGTCGTTCACGGTCAGCCGGACGATCTGCTCGCCGCCGTACTCGGTGCCGAAGGGCGCGACGATGATCCCGCCGGGGGCCGTCTGCGCCAGCCACGCCGAAGGAATCTCCAGCAGGGAGCAGGTGGCGATGATCCGATCGTACGGAGCACCCTCCGACCAGCCCTGCCGTCCGTCGCCCTCGACCACGGTCGGCGCGAGTCCGGCCCGAGCCAGGTTCGCCCGGGCGCCGCGGGCAACGTCCGGGTCGAACTCGACGGTCACGACGTTGGGGCCGCCCAGGCGGTGGGCGAGGAGGCCCGCGTTCCACCCCGTGCCGGCTCCGACCTCCAGCACCCTGTGGCCTGGGCGGACGCCGAGGTCCTGGAGCATCGAGAACACCATTGTGGGCATGGAGTTGGAGGACGTCGGCGTTGTCCCGAGCCCGTCCCCCGCGTGGTCGCCGTCGTCCCACTGCGTGGTCAGCGGGATGTCCGAGTAGACCGCTCTCCGCCACGCTTCGGGGTCCTGCGACCGGTACACCACGGGGTTCTGGCGGGTGCCGTCCGCGATGCCCGGCCAGATGCGATCCGGGACGAACAACTCACGGGGTACGGCTTCGAAAGAAGCAAGCCAGTCCGAGGAAAGGGCTCCGCCGGCCACCAGCGCGGAGGCGAGCCCCTGAGGGCCCGCCTCCTGGTGCGTCTCGCCGGTCACTTGCCGCCCGCCGGGGACGAGCCGTCGGAGGTGTTGCCGCCCTCGTCGGACCCACCGCCGCCGTGCCCGGCGCCCTTGTTGCTGTCGTCCTGCTGCCCGCCACCCTTGCCGTCGCCCGAGCCGCCGCCGTGTTTGCTCATGTCAGTACCTCCGTGCCGGTCAGGCCCAATGGGCGGTTGCCCGTTGGGTGGTGCTGCCCGCCCCGCGTCTTCCCCAGACGGGACGGGAGTCTGTGAGGCCCAAGTGGACCGGCTGTCGGTCAGCGCCACCGGTGGTTGGCCGCGCAGCCTGGCGAGCAAATCCGCCCGCCGGTCGCGCTCCTCCAGCATCAACGGGGCCTCCCTGAACTCCTCCGGGAAGACGAACCGGACGTGCTCAGCGGGCCGCGCGGGAGGCCCATGGCGGACTTGGCGGGCTCGCGCAGCGCGATCTCCCGCAGCGTCGCGGGAGATCCGTCGTCGTGGTCGTCCGCAAAGTCTCCGCTCGCCCTCGACTTACGCGTGCTGGTACTGACTGCTATGCCGGCCACTCCCTCGGATTCGCTGGAACCGATGGCAACACGCTAGGAAATCAGGGGAGTTGGCATCCACGCGATTCTACGAGATTGCACGATTTCACCCGATCGCATCAATGGCAGCCGTGATCAACGCACGAGCCTTCGAGCCATGGACCGCCATGTCCGCCAGTGTCGCGAACGTGTCGGCGTACATGGCCACTTCGCTGGGCTGCGTCAGGGTGAGATGCCCGGAGACGAGCTCCACGTTCACCTGAGCCGTGTCGAAGATCCAGAACCCTTCCACCGGCATCCGCGCGCGGTGCAGCCGAGCAGGAACGATCCCGACACTGACATTCGGCAGACCGCCCACCGCGATCAGCCGCTCAAGCTGCTCGGCTTGAGTGTCGGCATCACCAAGCCCGTTGCGAAGTACGGACTCCTCAAGCAGGAACGCGAAACGCCGTTGCCCCTCGCGGAGCACGCGTTGTCGTTCCATCCGAACGGCCACGGCGGCGGCCACGTCATCGACCGGGACTCGCCTCAGCTGGACGGCACGCAACACGCCTTCGGTGTATCCGTGCGTCTGGAGGAGTCCCGGAACGAGCCACGACGAGTAGGCCCGGAACCAGTGCGTTCGCTCGAACAGAGGCAGAACGGCTTCCTGCGCCCTCCGAAGCCCCGCACGCTCCATGCGGCGCCATTCCACCCACATGCCTTCCACGGCTTGCAGAGAGGAGACCAGATCCGCCGTCTGGTCTTCCCTCCCGCACGCACGGCACCACGCGCGCACATCGTCAGCGGACGGCGACGTCTTGCCGGTGGAGATCCGAGACACCTTGGACGGATGCCAACCGCACAGCGCCGCAAGCTGCTTGCCGTCCAACCCGGCGTCCTTGCACATCTCCCGAAGGCGATCCGCAAGGACGCGCTCGAACGCGCCCCGCCACTCCTCGCCCAGCGCGCCGGCCTCGGTGAGGCCTGCGAGCAACTGCGCGTACTGGTCCATCAGTTCGGGCTCGCTTCTTCTTCGGCGGGTTGGTGACGGGCTTGGTCCACTGGCCGTCCGACTCCTTCGGGGACTGCTTCTTGTCCCCGGACTCGCCGCCCTTGCCGTCTCCGTGCTCGCCCATTTCAGCACGGTGACCTTGCGCAGGATCGGCCGAGTAGCTACCGGCTTTCAAGACCTGTGTATTTTCAACTGCCTTTCTGGATATGGCAGTTGAATGCTAGCGTTCTTTCGTCCACTCCAGCGGCTACTGTGAGGTGCCCGTTATGACTCAGGCCATGCCTCGCCAGAAGAACCCCATGACCCCGCGCTTTCAGGTGGCCTTGCGACCTGCGGAGTTGCCCGACCACGACTTCGAGGACGACGCCACCATCAAAGGCAGGAAATACAGCGGGCTGAGTCTTACCGGCCGAGCGGGTGAAGCGATCGAAGTCGAGCAATGCGCCTTCGAGAACGTCCGGTTCACCGGGATGCACCTGGTCCGGTCGGTGCTCGCTCACGTCGCCTTCGATACCTGCGATTTCGCCACGGTCCGGACACAGGACGTGTCCGTCCTCCGAAGTACGGTGACCGGATGCCGACTTACCGGTTCGTCCTGGAGCAACGGCAGTTTCCGCGACGTCCTCTTCGAGGGCACTCGGACAGACAGCACGCTGTTCCGCTACGCGAAGTTCAAAACGGTGGCCTTCAGGGAGTGCAATCTCTCCCAGGCTGACTTTCAGTTCGCCGAACTCCGCGATGTCCGATTCGAGAAGTGCGATCTGACGGGGGCCCAGTTCGCCAACGTGGTCATTCAGTCCGGTGTCAGCTTCGACAACTGCACATTGATCGACCTCAGCGGTGCCGCGCACCTCAAGGGTGTCACCGTGCGAGGCCCGGGGTCCATGGAGCTGGCCCTGAGCCTCGCCAGGGAGGCCGGCATCGTATTCGAAGCCTAGGCTGCGGCAGGCAGGTCGTAGTGCGCGAACTCCCGGCCCGAGATCGACCGGGTGACGAGATCGAAGTCGATCGTCTCGGCGAAGTCCGCGAGTTCGCGCACCATCCCCTGGCCGTACGGCGTGAACAGGTCCAGCTTGTCCAGCAGGCCGTCCGTACACTCGCGGATCGAGTGACGGAATTTGCCCACCAACTCCGTCTCGCCCCTCAGATGCTGCATGAGCATGAGGGGCGGGGCCACCACCGCGCTGTGGAAGGCCTTGTCCAACGGACGCATCTGCCCGAACTTCACCGCAGAGACGACCCGGTGCTCGCCGGCCGCCAGCTCCTTGGCCGGCCGCGTGTAGAGGCGGTACACCATGTCCGCCAGGAAGACGTTCAGGTGCACGGTCTCATGTACCAGAGACTCGGCGTAGTCGTGGGGCCGCCACTCGTCGCCGGGGCTCATGCTCACCAAGCCAGGAAGCGTCGAACCGGTGCCGCCGCCCTTGTTGGTCGAGCTGAACATCACGACGTCGGTGACCACCAGGTCCACGAGCGCCCCCAGGTCGGGGACGAGGTCCCTGGTGTGCAGAAGGGCCACGGAGAAGTCACGCTCCCACCGCTCCCTCAGGTCGACCGGGGTGTCCTCCAAGCCCTCGAAGATGTTCTCGAAGGTCCTGTTCTCGATCAGGTAGCTGCCCCACTCGCTGTCCTTGAAGGAGAGCGTGATGCCCTCGCCCTCGACCGGCAGGGGGCGGAGGGCGGAGACGACGCTCCGGTATGCGGCCGGGAGGGCGGCGACGGTCGGCGGGGGCTGCCCGTTGACCGCGCTGACGAGTCGGCCGATCGTCTCACGGGCGTGGTGGATGTTGAGGAATCGCATGGACGCTCGCTCCTTCACTGGGATGCTTGGAACCGCACGCCCGGCCCCAGTTGAGGTGGGGCCGGGCGCACGACTACTTCAGGTGCTCAGGCCGGCTGTCAGTTGGTCCAGCCGCCCATCATCGAGGTGTTGTCCTCGCCCAGGAACGCCCGGACATTGCCCCGGATGGTGTTCGTGGCGCTCTCGTCGAGCGTCACGGACTCGGCCGCCTCGGTGTTCTCGGTGTCGCTGGCGATCACGGACATTGCGATCTCCCTTCACTGGATGGATGGAGCAGCCTCCCCGGAGGTGGCATGCATTCAGTCAACCCCTGGCAGCATTGAGTGACGAGGCCGTACCGCAGGACACTTCACCGGACACATCAACGTGGTTGTGGCCTCTCACCCCGACCGGGGAAAGTGACTGCCGTGGATGTCGTGGGAGCGCCCATGTCCGAACCAGCACACGGGAACACGCGCTTCGTAGCAGCACGTGTCGAACGGGGATGGCACACGCAACAGGACTTCGCGGATGCATACGACACCAAAGCGGAGTCGCTCGGCGAAAAAGCCAGGATCTCGGTGCGTCAGGTCCGACGCTGGGAGTCAGGACAGCCCACCTGGCCCAACCGGGACGCTCGGCGAGTCCTGGACGCGATGTTCAGCGTGCCCCTGGAAGACCTCGGGTTCGTCCGCCCACCTCACCCGGCAGGCCGGCGAGCGTCCGGGACCGAACAGAACCAAGGTGCGGAGACGAACGCGCTTCGCCGCATCTTCCTTAGAGGCGGGCTCGCCGCCGCAGCACCGGTCCTCGACCTCGCCGCCCTGGATCACCTCATCGCTGCAAGCCGCGACGCGCGCCGCTACAACGACGACCAGCTCGTCGCACACCTGCGGACCGCCCTTGACGAAACCGCCCGCGCCGACGGCCTGGCTGGCCCTCACACCGCCCTGCCGGCCGCTCTCGGTCTGATCACCGCGATCGACTCCAGAGCCCGCGAAGCCGACCCGGCCGTACGCCACCAGCTCCTCAACGTCGGCGCCCGCGCCTCGGAACTCGTAGCCTGGCTCTACCGCGATGCCGGAGCGCCCGCCCACACCATCGCCTACTGGCACGCGCAGGCGAAGGAATGGGCGACCCTCACCGGCGACGGCGCGATGCACGCCTACATCCTGCTCAGGCAGGCCCAGGCCACGGACCGCTCAAACGCCGCCCGGATGCTCGACCTCGCCCGCGCCGCCACCAACGGCCCCTGGACGCTCCCACCACGGCCCCGCGCGGAGGCGTACCAGCAGGAAGCCCGCGCCCTTGCCATGACCGGCGCCAACAGCGGCCAAGTCACCCGCGTTCTCGACCTCGCCCGCGCCACCCTCGACCAGGCAGACCCGGTCCAGGCGCCACCCAGCTGCACCGGACCGCTCGGCGAGAGCTACACCGCCGACCGGCTCATGGTTCAAAGTGCGATCTGCTACCGCGAAGCCCACCAGCCCAAGCGCGCCGTCGTACTCTTCCAACGACACCTGGCCGACGGGACCTTCACCCCACGCGACCGCGCGTTCTTCACCGCCCAATTGGCCGGCACCCTCTCCGAGGCAGGCGAACCTGACGAAGCCGCCACTGTCGCTCTCGAAGCCCTTGGTCTCGCCGCTGGCGCTCGCTTCGGCCAGGCCCTCGCCGAGCTGAGCCGCACCGCCGATACGCTGCGTCGCTGGTCCCGGCGACCGGCGGTCCGGGACTTCCAGGAACGGATCCTGGTCTTCACCGCCGGCTAGGCAGCCAGGAACTCCCGCACCCGGTCGATCACCTGTCGCTGCCACGCCTGCGACTGCGGATCGAGATAGCCAGGGTCGTCATGGACTGCGAACCCGTGCTGCGCGCCGTCGAGTTCGAGGAGTTCCGTCGGACCGCCGAACATCGGCCGATGGCGGTACGTGGACTCGATCGGGACGAACGTGTCCTTGGTGCCGTGGACCATCAGCACGGGGGCGTGGACGGCTGCGAGGATCGCGGGGGTGTCGAGGTAGAAGACTTCGTTCAGCAGCGCTCGGTTCAACTGGAACGGCGACTTCTCGGTGTAGCCCTGGCGGTCGAGGAGCGTCGCGGCGGCAGGAGACAGGTAGTCGTCGCTCCAGCCTGGGCGACTGGTGACGTAGCGCTCGCGGTAGTCCAGACGTGGGTTCAGGAGCACCAGGCGGTTGACGTCCTCGGGCCGGTGGGCAGCGTGCAGGGCCGCCGCGCCGCCGGAGAAGGAAGCCGCGATGACATGGACGGCCCCGGCGGTGCCTGTGTGCGCTCGCAGATGATCACCGGCAGCACGAATGTCGTTGGCGACGGACGCGATGGTGAGGTCCGCTTCGCGGCCGGCGCTCTCCCCGTGCGCGCGAAGATCGAAACGCAGGCTGGTGATCCCGGCCTCGGCGAGCCGAGCAGCGAGGCGGGTGAAGAATCCGCCTTCTTCACGGGTGACGCCCGAACCGTGGACCAGGACCGCGAGTGCCTCAATGGGTGCTGTCGAACTGCCGATCGTCCCGTAGAGCGCAGTGCCGTCAAGGGACCGGAACGCCGTCTCGTGATCAACCATGCACTCATGGTAGCCGCCGACCTTGCAGCCGCGGATCCCTACGGCGCGACGTAGCCGGCGCATCAGTCAGCGGGGCCTCCCAGTTGGCGCTGGCGGAGATGTCAGCGGTGCGCGGGCGCTCGCGAGGCCCTCGCCCTGGGTGGGCGAGGGCCTTCGCGTGTTCAGTCTCCGCCGTCAGGCCGCCGCATCTTGAGGATGGCGATGACGCCGAGGGCCACGGTGGCGATCGCGAGGGCGAGGAGGGCGAGGAGGGCCACGCCGATGACGAACCTCACCGGCGCCACGCCTCGTCGCCATCGTCATCGTCATCGTCCAGGTCGCGGAGCAGGTGGAGGAGGTTGATCAGCGTGCTCACCGGAGCGTTCCCGAAGTCGATCAGGACGCGTCCGTCGATGGTGGTCTCGCCCGGCGAGGCGGACCCCCAGAGGAGTCCGCGCGGCAGGCCGCGCCGGTGCAACTCGCCCAGGAGGGCCATGAGGTGGGGCTTGGTGTAGGCGCGCATCCGGGGGTCCTCCGGCACGATGGGGTCGCGGGTCACGCGGCGCAGTCCAGCTCATACCAGATGCTTTTGCCGCGCTTCTGCGGGTCGACGCCCCAGCGGTGGGTGAGGCCGGCGACGAGCTGGAGGCCCCGGCCGGACTCGGCGGAGTCGGCGGGGTTCCGCTGTCGCGGGAGGGCGTCGCTCTCGTCGGAGACGGTGACCCGGAGGGTGTGGCCGAGGACGGAGAACCAGACGACGGGCGCGGGGGTGTCGCCGTGCCGCCAGGCGTTGACGATGAGCTCGCAGAGGGCGAGTTCGGCGTTGAAGATGGTGTCGGCGTCCCAGCCGTTGCGGGTCATGGCGTCCCGCAGGGCCTGGCGGGAGAGGGTCAGCGAGGGGGTGTTACGGGTGCACACGGGAACCTCCGTGAGGCTGTGGTGTGGGGAGGGGGATGACGGCCGTCGCCGTGAGCCAGGCCGGACAGCGGCTGCTCTTCGGTGCGCGGGCAGCAGGCGCCTACTGCCCTGAGTGCAGGAGTTACTGACGATCCGTCGGATCGAGCTGTGAATGACAGTAGCGCACCCCCTCTTTAATTAAAGCCAAACGGGAGAAGGTTCCCCCTCACGAGGGAAGGAGCCCGGATGGATCCGCAGGCGACCAGCGCGGCACACTAGCCTCTGCACCTGCTGAGAGGACGCCATGGCCCTTCGAGTCCCCACTCTCCGCCAGCGACGCCTCGGCGCCGAACTACGGAGGATGAGAGAGCAAGCCGGCTTCGGCGGCAGCCAGCTCGCCCGGCTGCTCGGCGTGACTCCCGCCTTGGTGAGTCAGATGGAGATCGGGAAGTCAGCCGTCACCGTGGCGCGCCTGCACGAGATCGCAGAGGCCTGCATGTGCGCCAACGCGCCCTTGGTCGAAGCGCTTGCCGACATGGCCAGGGAGCGAGACTCGGCCTGGTGGGACGAGCATCGATCGGTACTCGCAGCCGCCCCGATCGATGTGGCAGAAATGGAAGGTCACGCGAAGAGGATCAAGAGCTTCACCATTGGCATCGTCCCGGGACTGCTTCAGACGAACTCGTATGCAACTGCGGTGTTCGGGAGCGGTTTCACCCCTCTCCCGGATCGCGAGATCAATCGCAGGGTGAACTTCCGCCTACGGAGACAACAGATCATCCGGTCCGGCGAGACGCCCTACCTGGCGCTCATCCACGAGGCGGCGTTGCGCATCCAGTACGGCGGGCCTGCGGTGCTCAGAGACCAGCTCGATTCACTCATCAGCGACTCCGAGCTCCCCGACATCTCACTGCGAGTCGTGCCCTTTGCCGCGGCCGACTTCCCTGGTCCCAGTGAGAATCTGATCTATGCGGAGGGACCAGTGCCCGAGCTGGACACGGTCCAGGCCGACTCGTCTCACGGCTCCCACATCTTCGACTCGCCCGCCCAGCTGGCGGGCTACCGCGCAATCTTTGAGCGCATCGAAGCCGTCGCACTCCCGGAGGGCGAGTCGCGAGATCTTATCCGCTCGATCATGAAGGAAATGAACGACAAGTATGAATAGCACCGAGTGGCAGAAGTCCAGCTTCAGCGAAGCAGCCAACAACTGCGTCGAAGTGCGCACACGTGAAGGGCTGGTCGAACTCCGGGAGTCCGACGACGCGGACGTCATAGTCCGCACCACCCGCCTCAACCTTGCCGACTTCCTCCAGGGCGCCAAGGCCGGCGAGTTCGACTAGCGAAGAGCCCCCGTGCCCCCGCCATCGCGGGGCACGGGGGCCTTCCACCGTCCGAAGACTCAGACCTCCCGAACGCCCGCGCGCCAGACCGCCGCCGTGAGCGGCACGCCCGGGCGGTAGGCCAGGTGAACATGCGAGGGGGCGTCCAGCAGCAGCAGGTCCGCGCGGGCTCCAGGAGCGATCACCCCCACATCACTGCGCCGAAGCGCCCGGGCGCCGCCCGCCGTGGCCGCCCAGACCGCCTCGTCCGGCGTCATCCCCATCTCCCGCACCGCCACCGCGATACAGAACGCCATCGAACTCGTAAAACTGGAGCCCGGGTTGCAGTCCGTCGACAGCGCCACCACCGCGCCCGCGTCCAGCAGCCTGCGCCCGCTCGGGTACTCAGCGCGCGTCGAGAACTCCGCCCCCGGCAACAGCGTCGCCACCGTCGCCGACCCCGCCAGCGCCGCCACGTCCTCGTCCGTCAGGTGGGTGCAGTGGTCCGCCGAGGCGGCCCCCAGCTCCACCGCCAGCTGCACGCCCGGCCCGTACGTCAGCTGGTTGGCGTGCACCCGGGGCGTGAGGCCCTTCTCGATCCCCGCCGTCAAAACAGCCCGCGCCTGGTCCCCGTCGAAGGCGCCCTTCTCGCAGAACACGTCCACCCAACGGGCGTGCGGCGCACAGGCGTCGAGCATCTCGCCGGTGACCAACTCCACGTACCCCGCCGGGTCCTCGGCGTACTCGGGGGCGACCACATGCGCCCCCAGGTACGTCGTCTCCGGGGTGTGCACGGCCGCGATCCGCAGCGCTCGCGCCTCGTCCTCGACCGTCAGCCCGTAGCCGGACTTGCACTCGATGGTGGTGGTGCCCTGGCGCACCGCCTCCCGGACGAACCGGGCCAGGTTGGCGTCCAGTTCGGCATCCGAAGCGGCCCGCGTAGCCGCCACCGTCGTCCGGATGCCGCCCGCCGAGTACGCCTGGCCGGACATCCGGGCGTTGAACTCGGCCGTACGGTCCCCCGCGAACACCAGGTGGGCGTGGGAGTCGACGAAACCGGGCAGCAGCGCCCGGCCCCCGGCGTCGAAGCGCTCGTCCGCGGCCGGGGCGTCGGCCGCCGGGCCGACCCAGGCGACGGCGTCGCCGTCGACCACCACGGCCGCGTCGGCCAGCAGGCCGAGCGGCCCGGTGCCGCGCCCGGGGTCGTTGGTGACCAGGCTGCCGATGCCGGTGATCAAGGTGCTCACAACAGGACCTTCCGAGGGGGGTTGGGGGAACGGGTCAGCTGCTCAGCGCGCCGATCGCGGAGCGCAGCGCGCCCGGCACGTCGTCCACCAGCAGGTGCACGCCGTCCCGGACGACGTGCCGGCCGCCGACCACCACGTGCCGCACGTCCGCCGCCGAGGCCGCGAAGACCGCGATCTCGGCGCCGAGCCGGGGCGGCGGCCCAGCCGTACGGACGGTGTCCAGCGCGATCACCGTGAAGTCGGCGAGCGCCCCGGTCTCGATCCGCCCGGCATCCGGCCAGCCCAGCGAGGCGTGCCCGTCCTCGGTGCCGGCCCGCAGCAGCGCGTTCGCCGTCCAGTGGCCCCGGGTCCGGGTGCGCAGCCGCTCGTCCAGCTCCAGCGCCCGGGCCTCCTCGAACGGGTCGATCACCGCGTGGCTGTCGCTGCCCAGGCTGATCGGGCTGCCCGCCGAGGCCAGTCGGCGGGCCGGGCCGATGCCGTCGGCGAGGTCCCGCTCGGTGGTGGGGCACATGCAGACGGTGGTGGCGGAGCCGGCGAGGAGTTCGACGTCCTCGTCGGTGAGGTGGGTGGCGTGCACGGCCGAGGTGCGCGGGCCGAGCACGCCGTGGTCGGCGAGCAGCCGGGTCGGGGTGACGCCGTGCGCGGCCAGGCAGGCGTCGTTCTCGGCGGTCTGCTCGGACAGGTGGACGTGCAGCGGCGCCTCGCGCATCGCCGCCCAGTGCGCGACGGTGCCCAGCTGCCCGGCCGGGACGGCCCTGACCGAGTGGATGGCGGCGCCGATCCGGGCGTGCTCGCGCGGCTTGAGCGCGTCCGCCCGGACGGCCCAGGCCTCGGCGTCGCCGTCGCTGAACCGCTGCTGGGGCTTGGTCGGCTCGGCGCCGAAGCCGGAGGACAGGTAGCAGGTGTCCAGCAGGGTGATCCGGATGCCGGCCCGGGCGGCGGCCTCGATCAGCGCCTCGCCCATCGCGTTCGGATCGGCGTACGGGACGCCGCCGGGCGCGTGGTGCAGGTAGTGGAACTCGCCGACGGCGGTGATGCCGGCCAGCGCCATCTCGGCGTAGACGGCGGTGGCGAGCTCCAGGTAGCTGTCCGGGTCCAGCGCGCCGGCGAACCGGTACATGGTGTCGCGCCAGGTCCAGAAGGTGCCGGAGCCGACCTGCACGTGCCCGCGCAGCGCCCGGTGGAAGGCGTGCGAGTGGGCGTTGGCCTGGCCGGGCAGCAGCAGCCCGTCCAGGCGGACGGCGCCGGGCGGGCAGGGGCCGCTGTCCGGGGTGACGGCGGCGATCCTCCCGTCGGGGCCGGTGGTGATCAGCACGTCCTGCTCGACCACCGGTCCGGTGTCGTACGGCAGCCAGGCGTACCGCGCCCAGTACGTCGGCGGGGTCAATGACACGCCAGGTCCTCCAGTACGTCGGCGAGGGCGGCGACCCCGGCCAGGCAGTCGGCCCGCTCGGCGTGCTCGGCCGGAGAGTGCGAGACGCCGGTGGGGTTGCGCACGAACAGCATGGCGGTCGGGACGGCGGAGGCCAGGATGCCGGCGTCGTGTCCCGCGCCGGTGGGCAGCACCGGGGCGTCCAGCAGCCCGGCCAGCCGGTCGCGCAGCGGCCCGTCGAAGTCCACCACCGGGGTGTAGGACTCGCGGGTCAGCTCGACCCGGACGCCGTCGCGCTCGCCGCGCTCGGCGGCGGCCCGCTCGATCTCGGCGACCAGCTCGGTGAGGGTGCGCTCGTCGGCCGCCCGGGAGTCCAGCCAGCCGCGCACCAGCGAGGCGATCGCGTTGGTGCCGTTGGGCTCGACCGCGACCTTGCCGAAGGTGGCCAGCGCGCCCGCCAGCTTCGCCTTCTTGCGGGCGGCGAGCACCGTGTTGGCGTACGTCAGCATCGGGTCGCGGCGGTCCTCGATCCGGGTGGTGCCGGCGTGGTTGGCCTCGCCGTGGAAGTCGAACCGCCAGCGGCCGTGCGGCCAGATCGCCCCGGCCACACCGACCGGCTGCCCCTCGGCGAGGCAGCGGCCCTGTTCGACGTGGAGCTCGACGAAGGCGCCGATCCGGGCCAGCCGCTCGTCGTCCGCGCCGATCGCGCTCGGGTCGTAGCCGGCCCGCTCCATGGCGTCGGGCAGCCGGACGCCGTCGGCGTCGCGCAGTTCGTACGCCTGCTCGCGGCCGAGCACGCCGGAGGTCAGCCGGGAGCCGATGCAGGCCACGCCGAACCGGGCGCCCTCCTCGTCGCCGAAGTTGACGATCGCCAGCGGCTTGCTGAACTCGGCGCCACGGGCGCGCAGTTCGTCCAGTGCGGCGAAGGAGGAGACCACGCCGAGCGGGCCGTCGAAGGCGCCACCGTCCGGGACGGAGTCCAGGTGCGAGCCGGTGACGACCGCGCCCTGACCATGAGGGTCGCCCAGCCAGGCCCACTGGTTGCCGTTGCGGTCCAGCTCGTACGCCAGGCCGCGGTCGCGGGCCTGCTGCTCGAACCAGGCGCGGCACTCGGCGTCGGCGGAGTTCCAGGCGAAGCGGCGGTAGCCGCCGGAGGCGGCGGAGCGGCCCACCGGGAGCAGCTCCGCCCACATCTCCTCGAAGGACGAGGCCGTCACAGCTCACCCGTCGGGCCGTGCTGGTTCATGGGGACGCGCACCCCGCGCTCGTCGGCGACCTCGGCGGCCCGGTCGTACCCGGCGTCCACGTGCCGGATGACGCCCATGCCCGGGTCGTTGGTGAGCACCCGGCGGATCTTCTCCCCGGCCAGCGCGGTGCCGTCGGCGACGGTGACCTGGCCGGCGTGGATCGAGCGGCCGATGCCGACGCCGCCGCCGTGGTGGATGGAGACCCAGGAGGCGCCGGAGGCCACGTTGACCATGGCGTTGAGCAGCGGCCAGTCGGCGATCGCGTCCGAGCCGTCCAGCATCGCCTCGGTCTCCCGGTACGGGGAGGCGACCGAGCCGCAGTCCAGGTGGTCGCGGCCGATCACGATCGGCGCGGACAGCTCGCCGGAGGCGACCATGTCGTTGAAGCGCTCGCCGGCCTTGTCGCGCTCGCCGTAGCCGAGCCAGCAGATCCGCGCCGGCAGGCCCTGGAAGTGCACCTTCTCCTGGGCCATCTTGATCCAGCGGGCCAGGGACTCGTTCTCCGGGAAGAGGTCGAGGACGGCCTTGTCGGTCTTGTGGATGTCCTGCGGGTCACCGGACAGCGCCGCCCAGCGGAACGGGCCCTTGCCCTCGCAGAACAGCGGGCGAATGTACGCCGGAACGAAGCCCGGGAAGGCGAACGCGCGGTCGTACCCGGCCAGTTGGGCCTCGCCGCGGATCGAGTTGCCGTAGTCGAAGACCTCGGCGCCGCGGTCCAGGAAGCCGACCATCGCCTCGACGTGCCGGGCCATCGACTCGCGCGCCCGCCGGGTGAACTCGGCGGGCTCGGCGGCCGCGTAGTCGGCCATGTCCTCGAAGGCGACGCCCTCCGGCAGGTAGCTGAGCGGGTCGTGGGCGCTGGTCTGGTCGGTGACGATGTCGATCGGCGCGTCCATCGCGAGCAGTTGCGGGACCAGCTCGGCGGCGTTGCCCAGCACGCCGATGGAGAGCGGCCGCCGCTTGTCGCGGGCCTCCACGGCCAGCTGGAGCGCGTGGGCGAGGTCCTTGGCCTCGACGTCCAGGTAGCGGTGCTCGATCCGGCGGGCGATCCGGGACGGGTCGCAGTCGACGCAGATCGCGACGCCGCCGTTCATGGTGACGGCCAGCGGCTGGGCGCCGCCCATCCCGCCGAGGCCGGCGGTGAGGGTGATGGTGCCCTCCAGCGTGCCCCCGAAGCGCTTGTTGGCGACGGCCGCGAAGGTCTCGTAAGTGCCCTGGAGGATGCCCTGGGTGCCGATGTAGATCCACGAGCCGGCGGTCATCTGGCCGTACATGGTGAGCCCGAGGCTCTCCAGCCGGCGGAACTCCTCCCAGTTGGCCCAGTCGCCGACGAGGTTGGAGTTGGCGATCAGCACCCGCGGCGCCCACTCGTGGGTCCGCATGACGCCGACCGGGCGGCCGGACTGGACCAGCATGGTCTCGTCCTGCTTCAGCCCCTCCAGCGTCCTGACCATGGCGTCGAAGGACCGCCAGTCCCGCGCCGCCTTGCCCGTCCCGCCGTACACCACCAGCTTCGACGGGTGCTCGGCCACCTCCGGGTCGAGGTTGTTCATCAGCATCCGCAGGGCGGCCTCCTGCTGCCACCCCTGCGCCGTCAGCCCCGCCCCCCGCGCCGCGCGCACCTCACGCGGCCCGCTCGCCTGCTGCACCATGGTCCCGGCCTCCCTGCGGATGGATTCATTCATGCTCGACTTCGCTGAATATATCCAAACAATCACGACGCGGCCAGACCACGGAACAATCCGATCAGCCACGGCACCGGCCGACTTGGCGCGCTAGCCTGAACCCGGCGGACACCAGCCACTCGGCCCAGCGCCAAGGAGCGGAGGACACGATGACGGCCATCACCGTGCGGCCCGGCAGACTCCGGGATGTGGCGGAGGAGATCGAGCACAACACGGGACTTCGCGTCCAGATCATCGGAGGAACCCTCGTGATGTCCCCGACGCCCCGCGGTAAGCACGCGGGAACCGTGCGACGGCTGCGCATCCAACTGGATCCCCGACTGCCCGATGATCTCGGCGCCTACGAGGTGTCGTCCGTCTACATGCCAGGCAACGACGAGGACTACGCCACACCCGACCTGATCGTCCTCCCCACGGACTGGGAGAACGACGACCGATGGCTCGCCGATCCCCATGAGGCAGCCCTCGTCGTCGAGGTGATCTCCAACTCGGAGGGCGTGAAGGCCGTCTCCACCAAGACGGACTGGTACGCGAGCGCCGGTGCTCCGGTACTGCTCGCACTCGACCCGCGCAACGGCACCTGGACGCTCCACACCCATCCGCGCGACGGGGCGTACCAAGGCGTCCTGCTCGGCAAGTACGGCGAGCCCGTCCCGCTGCCCGCGCCACTGCCCGCCGAGCTGGACACCTCCGGCCTTCCGCTCTACGCCCCGCGCCGCTGAGTCACGCCGCGGCGTCGCCGCCGTCCCAGTCGATGCCGATCTCGGCGAGCCAGCGGCGGTCGTCGGCGTCGGGGGCGGGTCGGGACGGCGGGCGGGGGACGTTCTGGACGGGGCCGAGGCCGTACTTCTCGGCGACCGCCGCGGAGCGGGCGTCGGGTTCGATGACGCCGACGTGGACGGCGGACTCGTCGCCCGGGTCGAGGACGGTCAGTTCGGGATCGGGCAGGCGCCGCAGGGTGACGCGGCGTCCGCAGGTGGGGCAGGACCATTCGTCGGCGCCAGAGGCGAGGCGGGCGACGAACTTCATCTCGTGGATCACGCGCATGGGCGGCACCCCCTGTAGGAGGGGATGCCCGGGTTCGTGACGAGTACTCCAGGCCGCCGCTCCGGGCCGCGGCCGTTCCGGGCCGCGCCTACTCCAGGAAGAGCCCGCGCGCCGCCGCCGAGTGCTCGATCGCCTCCAACCGGGCCTCGGCGCCCGGGAGTTCGTCACACATGGACTGCAACAGCACCCGGCCGAGCATCATCGGCGCGCACGCGGTGTCGAAGACCAGCCCGGTGCCGACGGCGGCCGGCAGCATCAGGTCGGACAGCTTGGCGACGGGCGCGAAGGCGCTGTCGGCCACGGTGAGCACCGTCAGCCCGCACTCGCGGGCCACCGTCAGCGCGTCCATCAGCTCCCTCGGGTAGCGCGGCAGCGCGAAGCAGAGCAGCGCGCTCGCCCCGGCCGCCCGGGCCTGCTCCAGCCGGTCGGCGAGCATGCTGCCGCCCTCGTCCAGCAGCCGGATGTCCGGGTGCACCTTGGAGGCGAAGTACGCGAAGCCGCGCGCCTGGGCCGAGGCGGCCCGCAGCCCGAGCACCGGCAGCGGGCGGGAGGCGGCGAGCAGCCGGGCGGCCCGGATGATCGGCTCCGGGTCGGCGAGGAGTTCGGCGAGGTGGCGCAGGTGGGCGATCTCGGCGAGCACGGCCTGCTGGTGCTCGTTGCGCACCGCATCGTCGGGGCTCTCCGGCGCGGCCGGCTCGCCCCCACCGAGTTCGCGCAGCTGCTTGCGCAGCGCCGGGTAGCCGTCGTACCCGAGCGCGACCGCGAAGCGGGTGACGGACGGCTGGCTGACGCCCGCGAGTTCGGCAACCTCCACGCTGGACAGGAACGGCGCCTCGGTGGCGTGCCGCACCAGCGAGTGGGCGATCCGGCGCTGGGTCGGCGTCAGCCGGTGCCCCTCGAACAGTTGGAGCAGCCGGGCGGAGGGGCCGACGCTGCCGGCCTCGTCGGTGGCGGTCATCAGCGGTACCTCCGGGTGGGAGCGGTTCGGACGACGACTGTGCAGCAGCGTGCCGTGGCCGGGCAAAGACGTCTCGTACGGCGGGACGCCCGGTGAGACGCGCCCGACGGGTCGGACGCGTCGGACGGACCGGGCGGGTACGACGGCCGGGCGGATCCGGCGGGCCCGCCCGGCCCCGCCGGTTCGGGGAACCCTGATTTGTCCCTGAGTCCGCCCGGATTCCCCCCGCGAACGGATGGACCGGGCGCCCCGGCGGCCCCACCCTGGAGTCCATGGACACTCGTCAGGACGAACTGCGGCGCGACCTCGACGCCACCCTCCAGGCCCGCAAGGAGCTCGGCAAGGAGTACGAGGACGCGCTCGTCGACTCCTTCATGAAGCGGCTCGACGCCCGGGTGGACGCCCGGGTCGCGCGGTCGGTGGCCGAGCGGACGGACGACTACGAGCCGTCCTACCGGGATCGGGACCGCGGCCGTTCCCGGGGCTCCGGCCCGGTCGGCAACCGCCTGGCGGTGGTCTCGCTCGCCCTCGGCATCCCGCTGACCGCGATCGCGAGCAGCGCGGAGACCGGTGGCTTCGCCGGCCTCCTGGCCTGCTGGGCGGGCATCGTCGGGGTCAACTTCGCGGCCGCGCTGAGCAACCGCCGCGATCGCCGGGAGCGCTCGCGGCGGAGCGACTGGGACTAGGCCGTGCCCTCCTCGGACGAGGCCCGAGCCCCCGTCACCCCGCCGCGAGCGCGACACCTCAGGCCAGCGGGCCGGTGACCCGCTCGACCGCCCGCACCAGCCCCCCGGAGGCGACCAGCGCCGCGGCGGCCTCCAGGTCCGGCGAGAGGAAGCGGTCGCGGCCGGCGCCGCCGACCCCGGCCTCCCGGGCGGCGGCCAGCGCCGCCGCGGTGGCCGGGGCGAGCCGGCCGGCCCCGTCGGCCTGCTGACGGATCTCCAGCGCGCGGGCGGCGGCGGTGAGTTCGACGGCCAGGATGCGGCCGAGGTTGGCCACCGCCTGGCGCAGCTTGCGCGCGGCCGACCAGCCCATCGACACGTGGTCCTCCTGCATCGCGGAGGACGGGATCGAGTCGACCGAGGCCGGGACGGCGAGCCGCTTGTTCTCGCTGACCAGCGCCGCCTGGGTGTACTGGGCGATCATCAGGCCGGAGTCCACGCCCGGGTCGTCGGCCAGGAAGGCCGGCAGGCCGTGCGAGCGGGCCTTGTCGAGCAGCCGGTCGGTGCGGCGCTCGGCGATCGAGCCGAGGTCGGCGGCGGCGATGGCGAGGAAGTCCAGCACGTACGCGACCGGGGCGCCGTGGAAGTTGCCGTTGGACTCCACCCGGCCGTCCGGCAGCACCACGGGGTTGTCCACCGAGGCGGCCAGTTCGCGCGAGGCGACCAGCTGGGCGTGCGCCAGGGTGTCCCGGCCGGCGCCCGCCACCTGCGGGGCGCAGCGGATCGAGTACGCGTCCTGGACCCGCGGCGCGTCGTCCTGGTGGTGGCCGGTGAGGCCGGAGCCCTTGAGGACGGCCAGCATGTTGGCGGCGCTGAGCGCCTGGCCCGGGTGGGGGCGGATCGGGGCGTGCAGTTCGGGGGCGAGCACCTTCTCGGTGCCGAGCAGCGCCTCCAGGCTCATCGCGGCGGTGATGTCGGCGGTGGTGAACAGCCGCTGGAGGTCGGCGATGGCCATCACCAGCATGCCGAGCATGCCGTCGGTGCCGTTGATGAGGGCCAGGCCCTCCTTCTCCAGCAGCTCGACCGGCTCGATCCCGGCGGCGGCGAGCAGTTCGGCGGCGGGCCTCTCCTCGCCGTCCGGTCCGGTGGCGACGCCCTCGCCCATCAGGACCAGCGCGCAGTGCGACAGCGGCGCGAGGTCGCCGGAGCAGCCGAGCGAGCCGAACTCCCGCACCACGGGGGTGATGCCCGCGTTGAGCAGGGCGGCCATGGTCCGGGCGACCAGCGGCCGGACGCCGGTGCGGCCGGAGGCCAGGGTCTTCATCCGCAGGAACATCAGCGCGCGGACCACCTCGCGCTCGACCACCGGCCCCATGCCGGCGGCGTGCGAGCGCACCAGCGAGCGCTGCAACTGGGCGCGCAGCTCGGGGCTGATGTGGCGCACGGCGAGTGCGCCGAAGCCGGTCGACACCCCGTAGACGGGGCGCGGCTCGGCGGCGAGGGCGTCGATCCGGGCACGGGCGGCGGCCATCTCGGCCAGCGCGTCGGGGCCGATCTCGACCCGGGCGCCGTCCCGGGCGACGGCCAGCACGTCCTCCGCGCTGACGTCGGCCTTGCCGACCAGGACCAGCGGAGCATCGGGGGCCACAGCACTGTGCATATCCATATACACCATCACATCAGGTGAATGAAGATATGACAACAGGTGCCGCCCATCCGGATTCTCCTCCCTCCGGACAGCCCCTGGGCCCCCGACCCGCCCCCGGCGCTACCTCACCAGCTCCGCCTCGATCAGGTCCGCCGCCCGGGTGGTGCCGCCCTCGGCCCGGCCGGCCGCGGACAGCTCCCGCAGCCGGTCGGCCACCGCCGGATCGCCGACCAGCTCCAGCAGGGCGGCGCGCAGCGCCTCGGCGGTGGCCTCCCCGGTGTCCAGCCGGCGGGCGACGCCCAGGCCCACCAGGGCGTCCGCGTTGGCGAACTGGTCGGCGGCCTGCGGCACCGCGATCATCGGCACGGCGTGGAACAGCCCCTCGCTGGAGCCGCCCATGCCCGCGTGGGTGACGAAGGCGTCCGCCTGGGAGAGCACCGACAGCTGCGGCACCCAGCGGTGCACCTCGACGGTGTCCGGCACCTCGCCGAGCTCGGCGAGATCGGTGTGCCGGCCGACCTGGAGCACGGTGTGCCAGCCCGGCAGGTCGCCGAAGGCCCGCACGCACTCCCGGTAGAAGGCGGGCTGATGGGTGAAGGCCGAGCCCAGCGAGACCAGCAGCACCCTCTCGGCACCGGCCGGCCGGTGCCACTCCCCCTGGTGGGTCCGGTCGCCGAAGCAGGGCCCGACGAAGCTGATCCGCCGCTCGTCGACCCGGTCGGCGTTGGGCTGGAGAGCGCGCGGGATCAGCGCGATCGCCCGCTCCGGCCGGCCCTTGAAGGCGTCCACGTCGCGCTGCACCGCGCCGGCCCCGGCCAGCCAGTCCGCGAACCGGCGGTAGTGCTCGGCGCCGCCGGGCGCGGCGCGGACCGCCTCGAAGACCTCCGGGAGGTCCTCCTCGATGCCCTCCCAGCCGACGAAGGCGGGCGACAGCTGCACCACCGGCACCCCCAGCCGCTCGCCGAGCGCCCGCCCGGCGAAGCCCGCGATGTCGCAGAGCACCAGGTCCGGGCGGTCCTCCTCGAACGACTCCAGCAGGACCGGCCACATCGACAGCGCGTCGTCCAGGAACACGTCCTGGATCGCCACCGGGTCCTGCGGCCAGCCGCCCGGGTCGTCGGCGAGCGGCAGCTTCGTCGGGTACGGGACGAAGGCCGCGCCGGTGGACTCCACGACCTCGCGGAAGGAGGGGTCGTTGACGTAGCTGACCCGGTGCCCCCGGGCCACCAGCTCGGCGATCACGGCGAGGCTGGGATTGACGTGCCCGTGGGCCGGGACGGAGACCATCAGGACGTGTGCGGGGCGGTTCACGGGCACCTCCGGGGAGCATGGATAAGACGAGACGTTCCGTCTCGCCGCTTCGAGAAGAGACAATACGTCTCGTCTCGCCGTCTCGCCTAGGATTTTCCCATGACCTCCAGAACCGCCCCCGACCCCGGCCGCCGCAGCGAACGCTCGCGCACCGCCGTCCTGACCGCCGCCGCCGCACTGGTCGCCGAGATCGGCTACGGCAAGCTGACCATCGAGGCGATCGCCGCCCGGGCCGGGGTCGGCAAGCAGACCATCTACCGGTGGTGGCCCTCGAAGGGGGCGGTCGTCTTCGACGCCTTCCTCGCCGCCGGCGAGCACGAGGGCGGCCTCGCCCTCCCCGACACCGGCGACCTCGCCGCCGACCTGCGCGCCGTCCTGCGCCCCACCAGCGACGAACTGCGCGACCCCGCCACCGACCGCACCTACCGCGCGCTCGTCGCCGAGATCCTCAACGACCCGGCGCTGCACACCGAGTACCGCACCCGCCTGCTGGACCCGCTGCTGGACGTCACCCGCGACCGCCTCCGCAGCGCCCGCGAGGCCGGCCAGATCGCCCCCGACACCGACCTCGACCTGGCCGTCGAACTCCTCTACGGCCCGATCTACTACCGCTGGCAGTACCGGCTCGGCCCGCTCACCCACGAGCACGCCGACCGCCTGGTCGACGCCGCGCTACGGGCCCTCAACCCGGCCCCGGCCGGCCACGCCCCCGGCACCTGAGCCAGAACACGCCCGGCACCACGGCCAACGGGCGGAGCGGCAGGAGACGCCGAACCGGGTGAGGACAGGCACCGGCTCCGCGGGAGGAGGAGCCGCGCCGAGTCCTGCGCCGCTCCGACGCGGCCGGTGCCGGCGCCGCGACCCGGTGCGCGCCCCGGCCCGCAGCCGGGCTCCCACGCAGGCGCCGTCCGCAGGGCCCGCACCACCACCGCCGCGCGCCGCGCAGGCCGCCCGGGATCCCGCCTCACACCGCCGGCGGCGAAGCCGGCCCCGACAGCGCGACCGCCACCAGCGCCCGCATGGCGCACGCCGCCTGGCCCAGCGGGAGGGTGGCGTCGTCGGCGAAGAGCTCCACCAGCCAGCCGCCGGCCGGGTTCTGCCCGCCTGCGGCGATCATGCCCCGGTAGCCGGAGACGACCAGCACCGCCTCCTCCGCCGGGTCGTTGCCGGCCGCGCCCGCGCGCAGCGCGAAGGCGCCGCCGCGGACGGCACGGCGGGTCATCGGGTAGTGCCGGAGGTCGAAGACCGCGTCGGGGGCCTCGATCTGGGCCCGCTGGGTCTCGGCGCGGGTGCTGCTGGGCCCGCTGGTCATCCGGTAGACGGCGTGCTGGGCGGTGCGCATCAGGTGGGAGCCGGGCGGGACGTACGAGACCCACCAGCCCACGGCGTCCAGCAGCCGGGCGGAGGCCTCGGCGACCACGACCAGCTTGCCGAGGGTGTCCGCCGGGTGGACGGCCCGGACGGCGGCGGCCTGGTCGAGGGAGGCGAGGACGGCGGTGAGCAGCTGCCCCGGGTCGGCGCTGCGGGCGGCGCCGCGGAACCGCCGCCGGTCGGCCGCCCCGGCGCGCCCGTTCGAGCCGCGCCGTCCGTCCGTCCGGTGGTGGGGGTCGGCGGCGTCGGCGAG
The DNA here is from genome assembly GCF_055575155.1 of Kitasatospora sp. NPDC034533. NCBI lineage: Bacteria > Bacillati > Actinomycetota > Actinomycetes > Kitasatosporales > Streptomycetaceae > Kitasatospora > Kitasatospora sp. NPDC034533. The sequence goes on along the minus strand of NZ_JBVITE010000001.1, from coordinate 289,565 downwards.
CAGCACGGTGGGGTCGGGCGAGAAGCCGGGGCCGTGGCTGCGTCCGGCGACCACGGGGTGGGCGGCCCGGGCGGCCTTGGCCCGGTACTGGGCGGCGTCGGCGAGCCGGAACAGCCGGTCCGGGGTGGTGACCGGCCCGATCGAGTCCCCGGTGGAGGCGATGCCGCAGGCCACGCCCTCGCCCTCGGCCAGCGAGAGCGCCCGGGCGCACAGCTCCTCGGCGACGGCGACCACCTCGTCGGCCTTGTGCCCCTCCACCAGCAGGCAGAACTCGTCGCCGCCGAGCCGGGCGGCGAGGCTGCCGGGGAGCTTGGCGGCGGCCACCGAGAGCTGGTGGGCGAAGCGTTCCAGCAGCCGGTCGCCCATCTCGTGGCCGAGCTGGTCGTTGACCCGCTTCAGCCCGTTGACGTCGCAGACCACCAGCGAGACCACGGTGTTGTCCCGGTTGTGGGCCACCAGCGCGCTCTCCAGCCGGGCGTCGACCGCGCGACGGTTGGCGAGGCCGGTCAGCGGGTCGGAGAAGGCGAGCCTGCGCAGGTCGGCCAGGCGCTCGGTCTGCGCCAGCCCGGCCGAGACCTGGGCGGCGAGCAGGGTCGCGTAGTCGGCGTCGGCGTCGGTGAACTCGGGCATCCCGGTCGAGCGGGCGAGGTACAGCTCGCCCCAGGCCTGTCCGTGCAGCACGATCGGCGCGACCACGCAGCAGGCCCGCCCGCGCCGGCGCAGCGCCGCGGCGCGTTCCTGGCAGTACGCGCCGGCGGTCGGGTGCGTGTGCCCGGCGTGCGGCTCGCTGTTCTCGGCGCTCTGCAGCCAGGCGCGCGGCAGCCGCCCGGTGGTCCAGCGCTCCTCCAGGTAGGTGACGATCTCGGGGAAGTCGGCGACGGGGTACGACTCGTCCTCGGGCAGCTCCTCCTCGCCCGGGGCGAGTTCGCCGTGGTTGACCAGCACCCGCAGGCGGCCGGACTCGCGGTCCCAGACGGAGACGGCGGCCATGGTGGCGCCGAGCGCCTCGGTGGCCCGGGCGGCGGCGGCCCGGACGGCCTCCAGCGGGGTGAGCGCGGCGGCCATCTCCTGGGCCAGCTCGACCACGGACTGGAGCCGCAGGTCGGGCAGCGGGTCGGGGCGCCGCTGACCACCGCAGTCACAGTCGCAGTCGCGGTCGCGGTCCATCATGATCGCCTCACTGCTCACCGGCTCGCCTCGCTCCCTGTGCTCGGTCCTGCCGGACCCCCGCCGACCGGCCCCCGTCGGACGACCGCACCCGATCGGCCGCTTGCACCCAGACTAGGGCGATTTCGTTCGGTTATGCCCTGTATGCCCGGAAGGACCCGCAGTAGACCGTACGGGTTTCAACCGCTTGGTGCCCGGAGCGCCGCACCGGCCCACGGGAAACGCCTCCCCGGTCAAACGCCCACGGTCTCCCTCCACCGCGGACGCCTTCCCCGCGTGTCGGCCGCCATTCGGCCGCTGCTCGGCCGTTGTGCGCCACGGCCCGGCCCCGCGCGCGGGCCGACGGAGGACCCGCGGACCCGGCCCTACTCGGCCTTCAGCCGCCGGGTGAGCAGCCACGGCTCGACCAGCCCGAGGCCCCGCACCGGTCTGCGCCACATCGGCTGGAGGTGGAACCGGGCCCCGGCGTCCGGGCCCGGCATCGGCAGCCCGGAGGCGGGCATCCCGGCCGCGGCCGACAGCGCCTCGGCCAGGCCCGGCCCCTCCGAGTCCGCCGGGGCGACGCTGCCGTTCTGCTCCAGCGCGGCGGCGAACTCGCCGTCGATCAGCACCGCGTCCTTGGGCGCGATCGAGGTGAGCCGGCTGGCCAGGTTGACGGTGGTGCCGAAGACGTCGCCCATCCGCGAGGTGACCGTGCCGAAGGCCATGCCGACCCGCAGCGGCGGGATGGTGTCCTCCTCGGCCAGCGCCTCGATCAGGCTGAGCGCGATCTCGGCGGCGGTCGCCGGGTCCTCGGAGACGTAGAGGATCTCGTCGCCGAGCGTCTTGATCACCCGGCCGCCCTGGCCGGCGATCAGGTCCGAGCAGGTGTTCTCGAAGGTCTCGACCAGCTCGCCGAGCTCCTCCTCCTCCAGCCGGCGGGACAGCCGGGTGAAGCCGACCAGGTCGGCGAAGCCGACGGCGAGCCGCCCGCTGGTGATCTCGTGGTCCTCGGCGGCCTGCACCACCCGGCCGGTGACGGCCGCCAGCTGGCGCCGCCAGACGTACACCAGGAACTGCTCCAGCTCCGGCAGCAGCAGCTCGACCAGCGGGTACGCGACGTCGGCGCGGGTCAGCCCGGGTTCGGCGGACTGGGTGAGGTTCTCCAGGAAGGTGTCCATCTGCCAGCCGGCCAGCCGGGCCGTGGTCTGGCCGGTGGAGCGGGCCACCTGGATCGCCATCGACTCGCTGAGCAGCCCGGACTCGACCAGGCCGGCCAGCCGCCGCAGCGCGATCACGTCGCCGTCGGTGAGCGCCCGGGACTGGCCGATGTCGGGGAAGCCCATGGCCCGCCAGAACCGGGTGGCCAGCTCCATCGGGACGTCGGCGGCGCGCGCGGCCTGGTACGGGGTGTAGCGGCGTGGCGCGTCCAGGATCAGGCGTTCCAGTTCGAGCGCGACCGTGGGGTCGTTGTTGCCCGCCGTCGCGCCGCTGCTGCCGTCCTCTGCCACCGGTCCGTCCCCGTGCGATCGCCGCACTCGCCTCGTGTCCTACCTGTCCGGGCGCGCCGTCCGCCACCCGGGCGGGCAGTGGCGCGCCTCACACCGCTGCCAGGTGGAATGTTCGCACGGAATCGTCGGATCCGGGGCATCAGCCCGGGTCAAGGGGAGGTGAAGACTGCCGTTCAGCGGGGTTCGGGGCGCACGTGGACGACGTCCCCGGCACCGACCGCCCGGCGTGCGCCGTCGGGCGTACGGACCACCAGCCGGCCGTCGCCGTCCACCGCCACCGCCTCGCCGACCAGCTCTCGGTCGCCCGGCAGGTGCACCTTCACCCGGCGGCCGAGCGTGCTGCACCGGTCCGCGTAGGCGCGCAGCAGCTCGCTGGTGTGCGGGTCGCCGGCGGCGGCCGTCCACTCCCGGTACAGCACGGCGAACTCGCGCAGCAGGGCGCGCAGCAGGGTGCCCCGGTCGGTGGTCGTGGCCCCGGCCAGCGCGAGCGAGGCGGCGGTGGGGACGGGCAGTTCCTCGGCCCGCAGCGACACGTTCAGGCCCATGCCGACCACCACGGCACCGCCGGCCAGCTCGGTGAGGATGCCGCCGAGCTTGCGCTCCGCGCCGTCGATCTCCACCTGGAGGTCGTTGGGCCACTTCAGCCCGACGTCCACCCCGGCGACCCGGCCGAGCGTGCTGGCCGCGGCCACCCCGACCAGGATCGGCAGCCAGCCGTAGCGCTCGACCGGCACCTCCTCGGGGCGCAGCAGGACGGACAGGAACAGCCCGGAGCGGGCCGGGGCGGTCCACTGCCGGTCCAGCCGGCCGCGCGCGGCGCTCTGCGCCTCGGCCACCAGCACCGCACCCTGCCCCGCGCCCTCCCGGGCCCGGGCGGCGAGGTCGCTGTTGGTGGAGCCGGTCTCGGCGACGACCTCCAGGGAGGTCCACAGGCCGCCGGGGACCAGCAGGTCGCGGCGCAGCGCCTCCTCGTCCAGCGGCGGACGGTCCAGGTCGGTCCAGGGCGACGGTCCGGCGTGGCCGAAGCCGCGCAGTCCACTGCGGCGGGGGGTCTCGGGTGCGGTCATGGTGTCGAGACTAGGGCGTGCCGGAGCGGGCGCGCGCCGGAGGCCGCAATCCGCCCCATCGTCCCGCAGAACGCGATCGGACACACTGTGTCGAGGGCCATAACGCCAGGACGTGCCGGATCGCCCTCCGCGCTGGCTACGCTACCCAGCGGTAGTTCGTCGCGCCGCCCTGCCCTCCCGCGCGGGCCCACCACCCGGCCCCGCGCACTCGAACAGGTCGCGGCCATGGATCAGGGAGAGCCACCGGATGACCGAGGCGCCGTACGACCCCCACACCACCGCGGGCAAGCTCGCCGACCTGCGGCGCAGGCTGGACGAGGCGGTGCACTCCGGCTCCGCGAAGGCCGTGGAGAAGCAGCACGCCAAGGGCAAGCTGACCGCCCGTGAGCGGGTCGTGGAACTGCTGGACGAGGACTCCTTCGTGGAGTTCGACGAGTTCGCCCGGCACCGCTCGACCAACTTCGGCCAGGAGAAGACCCGCCCGTACGGCGACGGCGTGGTGACCGGCTACGGCACCGTGGACGGCCGTCAGGTCGCCGTGTTCGCCCAGGACTTCACCGTCTTCGGCGGCTCGCTCGGCGAGGTGTTCGGCGAGAAGATCGTCAAGGTCATGGACTTCGCGCTGAAGACCGGCTGCCCGGTCATCGGCATCAACGACTCCGGCGGCGCCCGGATCCAGGAGGGCGTGGTCTCGCTCGGCCTCTACGGCGAGATCTTCCGCCGCAACGTGCACGCCTCGGGCGTCATCCCGCAGATCTCGCTGATCATGGGCCCGTGCGCGGGCGGCGCGGTGTACTCCCCCGCGATCACCGACTTCGTGGTGATGGCCGACCGGACCTCGCACATGTTCATCACCGGCCCGGACGTCATCAAGACCGTCACCGGCGAGGACGTCGCGATGGAGGAGCTGGGCGGCGCCCGCACCCACAACACCAAGTCCGGCAACGCCCACTACCTGGCCGCGGACGAGAAGGAGGCGATCGAGTACGTCAAGAGCCTGCTCTCGTACCTGCCCTCCAACAACCTGAGCGACCCGCCGGCCTACCCCGAGCGGGCCGACCTCGCGGTCACCGCCGAGGACCTCGAACTCGACACCATCGTGCCGGACTCGGCGAACCAGCCGTACGACATGCGCAAGGTGATCGAGCACGTCGTCGACGACGGCGAGTTCCTGGAGACCCAGCCGCTGTACGCGGGCAACATCATCACCGGCTTCGGCCGGGTCGAGGGCCAGTCCGTCGGCGTCGTCGCCAGCCAGCCGATGGACCTGGCCGGCTGCCTGGACATCAATGCCAGCGAGAAGGCCGCCCGCTTCATCCGCACCTGCGACTCCTTCAACGTCCCGGTGCTGACCTTCGTGGACGTGCCCGGCTTCCTGCCCGGCACCGAGCAGGAGTGGGACGGCATCATCCGGCGCGGCGCCAAGCTGATCTACGCCTACGCCGAGGCCACCGTCCCGCTGATCACCGTGATCACCCGCAAGGCCTTCGGCGGCGCCTACGACGTCATGGGCTCCAAGCACCTGGGCGCGGACCTCAACCTGGCCTGGCCGACGGCGCAGATCGCCGTCATGGGTGCCCAGGGCGCGGTCAACATCCTGCACCGCCGGGAGATCGCCGAGGCCGAGGCGGCCGGCACCGCCGACGAGAAGCGGGCCGAGCTGATCGCCTCGTACGAGGACACCCTGCTGAACCCGTACCTGGCGGCCGAGCGCGGCTACGTGGACGCGGTGATCGCGCCGAGCGAGACCCGCCGGCACGTCGTGCGCGGCCTGCGGGCGCTGCGCGGCAAGCGCGAGGTGCTGCCGCCGAAGAAGCACGGCAACATCCCCCTGTAGACCCCGTTCCTGTCGGGAGAGAACCAGCCATGTCCCCGATCCACGTGCTGCACGGGCAGCCGACCCCCGAGGAGCTGGCCACCGTCCTGGCGGTGGTCCAGTCCCGGGCCGCCGCCGCGCAGGCCGCCGCCGAGGCGGCGCGCCCGGCCGGCGTCGGCCCGGCTTCCCCCTGGAACGACCGCGCCCGACTGCTCCGCCCCGCCGTCCGCCCGGGCGCCGACGCCTGGCGGACCTCGGGCTGGGCGCACTGAAGTCCCGCCGCGGAGTGGGGAGTCGGCCCCGCCGGCCGCCCACTCCGCACCCCGCGGCGCCCGCCGCGCGCGGAACCTGAGTACGGATACTCAGGCGCCCGCACCCCCGCACGGCGCACTCTGGACGGGTGCTCTGGTCAGACCCCCGCGACGAGCCCTCGCCCGAGGCCCGTCGGATGCAGCAGCGGATGCAGCGGGCCGGCCGGGTGCTCGCCGCCCTGGCGCTGGTGGGCGCCGTGCTGGTGATGATCGCCCGCTCGTTCACCTGAGCCGTTCGCCTGAGACATTCACCCGAACGGCGGACACCGGCACCCCCTACCCTGGTGGGCATGACCGACCAGCGCGCCCTCGTCCTCGCCTCCGCCTCCCCCGCCCGCCTCGGGCTGCTGCGCCAGGCGGGGCTCGACCCGCGCGTGGTGGTCAGCGGCGTCGACGAGGGCGCGATCACCGCCGCGACCCCCGCCGAGCTCGCGCTCGTCCTGGCCGAGGCCAAGGCGAAGGCCGTCGCCGCCGAGCTGACCGGCGGCGAGCTGGTGGTCGGCTGCGACTCCGTCCTGGAGCTGGACGGCCGGGCCCTCGGCAAGCCCGCCGACGCCGCCGAGGCGCTGGCCCGCTGGCGGTCGATGCGCGGGCGGGACGGCGTGCTGCGCACCGGCCACTGCGTGATCGACACCGCGACCGGCCGGCAGTCCTCGGCCACCGCCTCCACCACCGTCCGCTTCGGCACCCCGGACGACGCGGAGATCGCCGCGTACGTGGCCTCCGGCGAACCGCTGTACGTGGCCGGGGCGTTCACCCTGGACGGCCGCTCGGCGCCGTTCATCGACGGCGTCGACGGCGACCCGGGCAACGTCATCGGCCTCTCCCTGCCGCTGCTGCGACGGCTGCTCGCCGACCTGGACGTCCGGCTGGTCGATCTCTGGGCCAACTGACCTGCCGCGCGGGGCGATCGCCCCTCTAAGCTGACCGCGTTCGATCCGGGGGAGGGACGCGGCGGTGAACGACAGCGTGCTCAACGTGCTGCTCGGCCTGGTGGCCAGCGCGATCAGCGCCGGCCTCGGCTGGCTGGCCCAGGTGCTGCGCCGGCGCCGCAGGATCGAGCGGGTGCGGACCTTCTTCGGGCTGCCGAGCGGCGGCGAGTGCCTGATCGTGGTGCCGCGCAGCATCGGGGCCGGCTCGCACGCCCACACCGTGACCCGGCGCGACGCCTACGCGCTGATGTGGCTGGCCGGGCTGGTCGAGGAGTGCGGCGCGCGGCCCGAGCTGGTCGCCCACGACGCCGCGCACCGCGGCCTGGGCACCAAGACCGAGCTGTGCCTGGGCGGCCCGGTCTCCAACGAGCGGATGGCCGCGCACCTGGCCTGGGGCCTGCCCGGGGTCCACGTCACCTCGGGGCCGGGACCGGGCAGCAACGTCATCGTGGTGGGCGGACACGACTACACCGCCGACCAGGAGCAGGCGCACACCCTGCTCGCCCGGATCGCCACCCCGGACGGCGGCCGGCCGGTGTTCCTGGTCTCCGGCCAGACCGGCACCGCCAACCAGGCCGGGGTCCGCTACCTGGTCTCCCACCACCGCGAACTCGCCCGGAAGTACGGGCAGAACGGCACCTTCGCGCTGATCCTGCGGGTGGTCAATCCGCAGGCGTACGGGCCGGACATGGTGGAGCTCGCGGCCGATGTGACGGCCGAGGCGTTGGAGCGGCCCGGCGCCCGCTCCGGTGCCGCCTGAGCGGGCCGCGCGAAAGTGTGGTCCACGCCACCGTCCCCGCCACGCCGCCGCCGGCGCGACCGCCCCGGCTCCGGGGCCCCGACCGCGCCCGCGCCGACCAGCGGCGTCGTCCGCGCGGCGGCCCGCCGGACCGGAAAACGCATCACCCAGCGTGTGGGATAGTTCACAACCCGGGGCTACTCGCCGGTACTGCCCAGGAATCCATAAACTCGACGAGGTTCAAGAAGGGAGCCACAGTGCGCAAGGTGCTCATCGCCAACCGCGGGGAAATCGCCGTCCGCGTCGCCAGGGCCTGCTCGGACGCCGGTATCGCCAGCGTCGCCGTCTACGCCGAGCCGGACCGGGATGCGCTGCACGTCCGCGCGGCCGACGAGGCTTACGCGCTGGGCGGTGACACCCCCGCTACCAGCTACCTGGACATCGCCAAGGTCCTGAAGGCGGCCGCCGACTCCGGCGCCGACGCCGTCCACCCCGGTTACGGGTTCCTGTCGGAGAACGCCGAGTTCGCCCAGGCCGTCATCGACGCGGGTCTGATCTGGATCGGCCCGCCGCCGCAGGCCATCCGCGACCTCGGCGACAAGGTGACGGCCCGGCACGTCGCCCAGCGGGCCGGCGCCCCGCTGGTGGCCGGCACGCCCGACCCGGTCGCGGGCGCCGACGAGGTCGTCGCGTTCGCGCGGGAGCACGGCCTGCCGGTCGCCATCAAGGCGGCCTTCGGCGGCGGCGGACGCGGCCTCAAGGTCGCCCGCACGCTGGAGGAGATCCCCGAGCTGTTCGACTCCGCGGTGCGCGAGGCCGTCGCCGCCTTCGGCCGCGGCGAGTGCTTCGTCGAGCGCTACCTGGACAACCCGCGGCACGTGGAGACCCAGTGCCTGGCCGACAAGCACGGCAACGTGGTGGTCGTCTCCACCCGTGACTGCTCGCTCCAGCGCCGCCACCAGAAGCTGGTCGAGGAGGCGCCCGCGCCGTTCCTGACCCCCGAGCAGAACGCCGAGCTGTACCGGGCGTCCAAGGCCATCCTGAAGGAGGCCGGCTACGAGGGCGCCGGGACCTGCGAGTTCCTGGTCGCGAAGGACGGCACGATCTCCTTCCTGGAGGTCAACACCCGTCTCCAGGTGGAGCACCCGGTCACCGAGGAGGTCACCGGCCTCGACCTGGTCCGCGAGATGTTCCGGATCGCCGACGGCGAGGAGCTCGGCTACGGGGACCCGGAGGTCCGCGGCCACTCCTTCGAGTTCCGCATCAACGGCGAGGACCCGGGCCGCGGCTTCCTGCCCGCGCCCGGCACCGTGACGCTGTTCGCCCCGCCGTCCGGTCCGGGCGTGCGCCTGGACTCCGGCGTGGAGACCGGCTCGGTCATCGGCCCGGCCTGGGACTCGCTGCTGGCCAAGCTGATCGTCTCCGGCCGGGACCGCAAGCAGGCCCTGGAGCGGGCCCGCCGCGCGCTGGCCGAGTTCAGGGTGGAGGGCATGGCCACCGCCATCCCGTTCCACCGGGCGGTCGTCACCGACCCGGCGTTCGCGCCCGAGGTGCACGGCAGCGACGAGCCGTTCAAGGTCTACACCCGGTGGATCGAGACCGAGTTCGACAACACCATCCCGCCGTTCGTCGGCGCGGGCGGTGACGGCGAGGAGGCCGAGACCCGGGAGACCGTGGTGGTCGAGGTCGGCGGCAAGCGGATCGAGGTCTCGCTGCCGTCCTCGCTGGGCGTCGCGGCGGCCCCCGCGGCCGGCGCCACGGGCGCCAAGGCCAAGCGCCGGGTGGGCGCCAAGAAGGCCGGCTCGTCCGTCGGCGGCGACACCCTCGCCTCGCCGATGCAGGGCACCATCGTCAAGGTCGCCGTGGAGGAGGGCCAGGTCGTCGCCGAGGGCGAGCTGATCGTGGTCCTGGAGGCGATGAAGATGGAGCAGCCGCTGAACGCCCACAAGGCGGGCACCGTCGTCGGCCTCAAGGCCGAGGTCGGCGCGAGCGTCAGCAGCGGCGCCGCGCTCTGCGAGATCAAGGACTGAGCCAGTCCCCTGCCCTCGGACCGGTCCGTACGCCCTTCGGGGGTGTGCGGACCGGTTCCGTCTTCCGCGGGCCTTCCACGGGTCGCGGGGCCGAGGGTGATGCGGGCTCAGCGCCCGCCGCGCGGCAGGCCCATCTCGGCCAGCCGGGTCGGCATCCCGCCCGGGCCGGCCGGCCCGCCGTGCGCGCCGGGGCGGCGCTGGCCGGGCAGCGGGGCGCCGCCGGGGGGCGGGCCGCCGCGCCGGGCCATCGGGCCGGGCTGGGTCTGGTGGACCGGGCCGCTGCCGGTGCCGTGCACCGGGGCGTCCCCGCCCGGGCCGCCCAGCGGGGCGAGGTCGACCTGCACCCCGCAGTCGGCGAGCGCGTCCAGCTCGCGGGCGGTCCCGTCGTCCGCGGTGGCCTGCTCGTCGGTGACCAGGCGGGTGATGGTCTCGGTGGCGACGGTCTGGAACATGCCGGCCGCGCCGAGCTTGGTGTGGTCGGCGAGGACGATCACCTCGGCGGCCGCCAGCACCATGGCCCGGTCCACGCTCGCGGACAGCATGTTCGCGGTCGACAGGCCGCGCTCGGCCGTCAGCCCGCTGCCGGAGATGAAGGCCTTGTTGACCCGCAGCCCCTGGAGCGACTGCTCCGCGCCGCTGCCCACCAACGCGTAGTTGGAGCCGCGCAGGGTGCCGCCGGTCATCACCACCTCGACCCGGTTGGCGTGTGCCAGCGCCTGGGCGACCAGCAACGAGTTGGTGACCACGGTCAGCCCCGGCACCCGGGCCAGCCGGCGGGCCAGTTCCTGGGTGGTGGTCCCGGCTCCCACCACCACCGAGTCCCCCTCCTCCACCAGGGCGGCGGCGGCGTCCGCGATGGCGCTCTTCTCCGCCGCGGACAGGTGGGTCTTCTGCGGGTAACCGGGTTCGCGGCTGAAGCCGCCGGGGAGCACCGCGCCGCCGTGCCGGCGGTCGAGGAGCCCTTCTGCCTCCAGGGCCCGCACGTCGCGGCGCACGGTCACTTCGGAGGTCTGGACGACGCGGGCCAACTCCCGGAGCGAGACGGCTCCGTTGGCGCGCACCATTTCGAGGATCAACTGGCGACGTTCTGCAGCAAACACAGAACTGACGGTAACCTGCGTGACCGTCTGCTTTCAGGCGTTTCCAGCTAGTAGCGGGAATTGCTCACGCCCGAGCGGCGCGTGACCGTAGAATACGCGCCGCCGATGACCCGGAACTGCGCCCCGCCGTCCGGGTGACGGCCATGCCCGCGCGAAGGGCGGCCGCCGACCGGCAGCCGCCCTCAACTGCGCGCCGAAGGCTCAGGATTCGCCGTCGGTCCGCTTGCGGATGTGCAGCTGCCGGGCGACCTCGGCGGTCGAGCCGGAGACGGACGGGTAGACGGTGAAGGCGCTGGCCACCTGTTCGACCGTCAGATTGGCGTCCACCGCCAGGGAGATCGGGTGGATCAGCTCGCTGGCCCGGGGGGCGACGACCACGCCGCCGACCACGATGCCGGTGCCGGGGCGGCAGAACAGCTTCACGAAGCCGTCCCGGATGCCCTGCATCTTCGCCCGGGGGTTGCCGCGCAGCGGGAGCTTGACCGCAACGGCGTCCATCTTGCCGCACTCCACGTCGGCCGCGGTGTAGCCGACGGTGGCGATCTCCGGGTCGGTGAAGACGTTGGAGGCCACGGTCTTGAGGTTCAGCGGCTGCACCGCGTCACCGAGCGCGTGGTACATCGCGATCCGGCCCTGCATGGCCGCCACCGAGGCGAGCATGAAGACGCCGGTGCAGTCGCCCGCCGCGTACACGCCGGGGGCGCTGGTGCGGGAGACCCGGTCGACCTGGATCTGGCCCCAGTCGTTGAGCTTGACCCCGGCCTCCTCCAGGCCCATGTCCGCGGTGTTGGGGATCGAGCCGACCGCCATCAGGCAGTGGGTGCCCTCGATGACCTTGCCGTCGGCCAGCATGACCTCGACCCGGTCGCCGATCCGCTTGACGCTCTCGGCCCGCGAACGGCCCATCACGTTCATGCCGCGGCGGCGGAAGACGTCCTCCAGCACCTCGGCGGCGTCCGGGTCCTCGCCCGGCAGCACCCGGTCCCGGCTGGACACCAGGGTCACCTTGGAGCCGAGCGCCTGGTACGCGCCGGCGAACTCGGCGCCGGTCACGCCGGAACCGACCACGATCAGCTCGCGGGGCAGCTCCTCCAGGTCGTACACCTGGGTCCAGGTCAGGATCCGCTCGCCGTCCGGCTGGGCGTCCGGCAGCTCGCGGGGGTGGGCGCCGGTGGCGATCAGCACGGCGTCGGCGCGCAGCGACTGCACGGTGCCGTCGGGGGCGTCCACCAGCACCTCGCGGGAGCCGTCCACGGCCTGCCCGCCGGCGCCGAGGCGGCCGCGACCGCGCAGCACGGTGACACCGGCCCGGGTGACGGACTGGGTGATGTCGTGGGACTGCGCGATGGCCAGGCGCTTCACACGGCGGTTGACCTTGCCCAGGTCCACGCCGATCACGTTGGCGGTCTGCTCGGCCGGGGCGCCCCCGGCGGAGCCGGAGGGCGTCACCGTGTCGGCGACCAGGATGCCGAGTTCCTCGTACGAGCTGTCGAAGGTGGTCATCACCTCCGCGGTCGCGATCAGCGTCTTCGACGGCACGCAGTCCGTGAGCACCGCCGATCCACCCAGACCGTCGGTGTCGACGACGGTCACCTCCGCGCCGAGCTGTGCGGCGACCAGGGCCGCCTCGTAGCCGCCGGGTCCGCCACCGATGATCACGATCCGAGTCACGTTCCCCATTGTCCCGCACGCCGGTGGCGCCGCCACGCCGGGGTCCTGGCTTCCGTAGCTTCGTCCAGTCGCCCCGGCCCGCCCGCCACGCGGGCTACGCTGGCCCCCATGCCCCTTTACGCCGCGTATGCCACCAACCTCGATGCCCGGCAGATGACCCGCCGCGCCCCGCACTCCCCGCTGCGCGGCACGGGATGGCTGGACGGCTGGCGGCTCACCTTCGGCGGCGAGCAGCTCGGCTGGGAAGGCTCGCTGGCCACCGTGGTCGAGGACGAGAAGGACCGGGTCTTCGTCTCGCTGTACGACGTCGCGCCGATGGACGAGGAGGGCCTGGACCGCTGGGAGGGCGTCCAGCTCGGCATCTACCGCAAGATCAAGCTGCGCGCCCAGACCCTGGACGGGGACATCCAGGTCTGGACGTACGTGCTCAACGACTACGAGGGCGGCCTGCCCGCGGCCCGCTACCTCGGCCTGATCGCCGACGCGGCGGAGAGCGCCGGAGCTCCGCACGACTACGTGCTGGACCTGCGCCGCCGCCCCTGCTGAGCGCTCAGGGGCGCGGCCCCCAGCCGCGCGCGGTGTCCGCCAGCACCCCGGCCACCACCGCGCGCCGGGCCGGCTCGGTGCGCAGCCCGTTGCCCAGCTCGACGTGCAGCCACGGCACCCCGACGCCGGCCGCGAACCGGCCCTCGACGTTGGTGGTGCCGCCCAGCTGCCCGCACTTCTCCCGCCAGGCCCGGCAGACCGCGTACCCGGCCCGGGTCAGCCCGCCGGCGGTGAGTTCGGCGGCCGTCCCCGGCTGCCCGGCGCCGGGCGAGACCACCGCGTCCTGCCCGGGCAGGCTGCCCTCGTCGAAGCCGTGCACCTGGATGCCGGGCACCCCGCGCCCGGCGAGCGCCTCGACCACGGCGGCGAACACGGTGTCGGTGCGGTGCGCGACGTCCGAGGAGCCGTCCGCCCCGGCCCGGCGGTGCGCCCCGGCGAGCACCAGCACCCCGCCCGGCGCGGCCCGGAACACCTCCACCCCGAGCGCCTCGGTACGGGCGTCCGACACCGGGTGGGGCACCTGCACGGACCAGGCCGAGCGGACGGAGAGGTCCAGGTAGACCCGGCCCCAGCCGCGGTCCGACTCCGCCGTGGCGTCGGCCAGCTCGGCCACCCGGCGGCCGGTGACGGCCTCGGTGAACTCGGTGCGCCGGTAGCCGACCCGGGCCAGCGCCCGGTCCGCCTGCTCGGTCTGCCCGTCGAGCAGGCCCAGGACGCCGTCGGCCAGCGCCCGGCGCTGCGCGGCGTCCGGCGCGGTGTACGGACCGCCGGGCGCGAAGTCCTCGGTGAACCCGTCCACCCGGGCCGCCAGGTCCACCGGGGCCGGGCCGGTGGGTGTCGTCCCGGACGCCTGGGACGTCCGGGACGGCTCGGCGGCCCGCGGCCGCTCGGCCCGGCCGCGCGCGGCCAGGGTCAGCGCCCCCGCGAGCGCCGCCAGCACCAGCAGCACCGCCACGGGCAGCAGCAGCGAGCGTCGCGAACCCCGAATCTCCATGGCGGACGAACCTACCCTGCCGACCGCGACGACCATGATCCACAGCCGCACCGGACGGATCTCCACCAAAGAGACACCCATCGGTGACCAGTTCGTGACAACTTTTCCGAAACCTCTTCGTACGCTGAGGCAGCTTGACCAGCTCTTGATCGCTGCTTGACCGAGAAGGCCGGCCACGGACCTCCCGGAACGGGCGGTGCCGGGCCCCGGAGGAGAACGAGGCCCCTGTGAGCGGCACGGCACCCAATCCGCCGCGGCAGCACCGCTCCCGCCGCCGGGCCGACATGCCGCTGCTCGGAGGCATCCGTCCCCCCATCGCGCTGCTGCTGGTGCTGCTGCTCGCCGTCGCCGCGATCACCGCCCTGGCCGTCGGCGGGCTGCGCGTCGACGACACCCCGCAGGCCGTCCGGGAGTCCCACCAGTACGCCGCCGAGGACACCGCCGCCTCGCTGCGGGCCGGACTGCACGAGAGCGCCACCGACCTGCGTCGGGCCGCCGCCCGGTACGACGGCGCCCCCGCCGACCCCGCCGAGGTGCTGAGCGCGCTCGGCCAGGCGTACCACAAGTGGCGCGGCACGGTGGTGGTCCGCCCCGACACCGGCCGGCTGCTCGCCGCCCGCGGCGAGACCGTCCCGCTGGCCGGGCTGGACCTCACCAAGGTCACCGACACCGCCCCCGCGCCCCTCCTGGTGCCCTCCGCCACCGGCACCCGGCTGCTCACCTTCGCGCTGGTCGCCACCAAGGCCGACGGCCGCGCGCTGCTGGTCGCCTCCGACAACCTGCGGCTGCCCGGCATCGCCACCCGCAAGGAGCAGACCATCCAGGTCCTGGACGCCACCGGCGCCGTCCTGGACACCACCGGCGCCGCGCTGAACGCGGAGGCCGACCGCAAGGTGGTCGCCGCCGCCCGCGAGCGCGCCGCCCAGCAGCACCCCGTCCCCGGCGAGACGGCCTCCGGCAGCCTGACCGGCGGCGCGGACGACAAGGGCACCCGACGGGTCGCCGGCTGGGCCGCCGTCGCCAACCCAGACGGGCACGACCTGGCCGCTCCGCTCGGCCTCACCGTGGTCTCCACCAGCACCGTCGACGGCAAGCCCGGCAGCCTGCGCCACCCCATGCTCGGCCTCGCCGCCGCCGGCGCCCTGCTCGTCCTCGCCCTGCTGCTCGCCTGGTACCTCAGCCGCAGCCTCCAGCGCCCGCTGCTGCGGCTGTTCCTGGAGTCCCGCCGGCTCGCCCGCGGCGAGCGGCTGGAGCAGCCCGTCCGGGGCCCGAAGCGCGGCGAGGCGGCCCGGATCGCCCGCGCGCTGGAGGAACTGCGGCTCCAGCTGCGCGACCCGGCCCGCCGCCCGGCGCCCGCCCCGGCGGCCAAGCGCCGCCCCGGCACCGCGCTGCCGCTCGCGCTCTGCGCCGTCCTGGTGCTCGCCTGGTCCGGCCCGCTGCTGTTCCTCGGCGGCAACGACCCCGGCGTACGGGTGCCCACCCAGGTGGTGGCCGGCCAGCGCGACCGCACCGACACCGCCGCCGACCGGATCCGCCAGGCGCTCAACGAGGGCTACGCGGACCTGCGTTCGCTCGCCCCCTCGCTCACCGACGCCTCCGTCGGCAAGGCCGAGAACCTGCTGCGCGCCACCCTCACCGAGCACGACCGCTACCGCGCGCTCTACGTCCTCGGCGCGAACGGCGAGGTGCTCGCCCGGGCCGGCGAGACCCCGCACCGCACCGGCCCGGAGGCGCTGGGCGCGAGCGGCGTGCTGCTGCTCAACACCTCCGGCAAGGAGCCCCGGATCGCCGCCCGGGTCGCCCTGACCGCCGCCCCGGCCGACGCCGAGGCGGACCCCGGCAAGGAGGGCGCACCCGAGCCCAAGGGTCCGGTGGTGGTCGGCGAGTTCAAGACCGACTTCCTCGGCTCGCTGCTGGTACGCCCGGGCCTCGGCCGGGTCTGGCTGGTCGACGACCGGCAGCGGGTGCTGGCCGCCAACGAGGGCTACAGCTCCTTCGGCGACCTGCCGGACGGCCGGGCCCGCACGGTCCTGGCCACCGCCAAGAAGTCCGCCGCGGCCGACGTGGTGCGCGACGGCGGCGATCCGGCGGTGCTCGCCGCCGCTCCGCTCGGCGGCAACGGCAGCGTGGCCAAGCTCGGCTGGTCCGTGGTCACCGCCCACCCGGTGGCCTGGCTGCACCTGGACCAGAACCGGGCCGACCGGCGGGTGGTGCTGGCTGGCATGCTCGGCCTGACCGCCGCCGCGCTCTGCCTCGGCTGGCTGTTCATCGCCGTCGGCCTGCCGCTGCGCCGGCTCGCCGCGAGCGCCGAGGCGCTGGCCGCCGGGGACCGCCGCACCGTGCTCTACCCCGTCCACCACGACGAGGTCGGCGCCGTCGCCCGCAGCCTGGAGCTGATCCGCCAGGAGCTGGTGCGCGCCGAACAGGCCGAACGCGCCGTCCGCCGGCCGTCCGCACCCGCCACCCCGGCCACCGCCGAAACCGCCCGCTGAGCCCCCGCCCGAAGGACCTCCCGTGCTCTTCCTCTACGTCGTGCTGCTGGTGTGCTGCACCGTGCTGCTGGTGGCCGGCATCGTCGAACAGCGCCGGCACTTCACCGCCCTGGACCAGATCCCGACCCGGGTGCTGGTCAACGGCATCCGCGGCAAGAGCTCGATCACCCGGCTGTGCGCCGGCGCGCTGCGCGGCGGCGGACTGGTGACGGTCGCCAAGACCACCGGCACCGCGGCCCGGTTCATCCACCCGGACGCCACCGAGGAGCCGGTCTACCGCAAGTTCGGCATCGCCAACGTGGTGGAGCAGATCGGCATCGTCCGCCGCGCCGCCACGTACCGGCCGGACGCCCTGGTGATCGAGTGCATGGCCGTCATGCCGGCGCTCCAGGAGGTCAACCAGACCAAGCTGATCCGGTCCACGATCGGCGTGCTGTGCAACGTCCGCGAGGACCACCTCGCCGAGATGGGCCCCACCCTGGACGACGTGGCCCGCTCGCTGTCCCGCTCGATGCCGGTCGGCGGGGTGTGCGTGACCGCCGAGCAGGAGCGCGCGCACATCCTGCGCGAGGAGGCGGCCAAGCGGGACTGCCGGCTGATCGTGGTGGACCCGGAGTCGGTCACCGACGAGGAGCTGCGCGGGTTCAGCTGGTTCACCTTCAAGGAGAACGTGGCGATCGCCCTCGCCGTCGCCGAACTCCTCGGCGTGGAGCGGCAGACCGCGCTCCAGGGCATGTGGGCGGCCCCGCCGGACCCGGGCGTGCTCTCCGTCGAGCGCTACCGGACGGCGGACGGCAAGCGGCTGCGCTTCGCCAACGTCTTCGCCGCCAACGACCCCGAGTCCACGCTGATGAACGTCCGCCAGCTGGAGGGCCTCGGCGCGATCCACCGGCCGCTCAGCGTGGTGATCAACTGCCGCCCCGACCGGGTGGAGCGCAACGGCCAGATGGGCCAGATCGTCCCGGACCTCGACCCGGAGACGGTCTTCCTGATCGGCCACCCCACCAAGAGCGCCCGCGACGGCATCCCGGCCGGCTGGTCGGGCCGGGTGGTCGACCTCGGCGGGGACAAGCGGGACCCGGAGCGGCTCACCGCCGACCTGCTGGCCGAGCTCGGGCCGGACTCCTCGCTGGTGGCGGTCGGCAACATCCACGGCCAGGGCGAGCTGTTCCTGGAGGAGCTGGCCCGGCTGGAGCCCGACGAGGACGGCGCGGCGCCGGAGTTCGCGTACCACGAGCCCGAACCGCTCTATCCGGAGCCGGACTACCACGACCCCGCGTACGTGGAACCGGCGTACGTCGAACCCTCCTACGTGCAGCCCCCCTACGTACAGCCCGCCTACGTCGAACCGGCGTACGTCCCACCGGCCTACGGGCGGACCGCGTACCCGGACCAGGCCCACTACGGCGAACCGGCCCACGGCCACCAGCCGGCCCACACCGACCCCGGCCACCACGTCCAGCCCGGCTACGCCCAGCCCGGTTACACCGACCCCGGTCACGCCCAGGCCGGTTACACCGACCCCGGCTACGCCCAACCGTCCCCCGCCGAGCCCGTCTACCGCCCCGAACCAATCCCCGACTCCTGGTACGACCCCCACCACCGCCCCACCCACTACGGAGACCAGCAGTGATCCCCACCGAGCTCACCCCCGAGATCGCCGCCATCGGCATCGCGCTCGGCCTGGTCTTCTCGCTGGTCTGCTACCTGACCACCAACCTCTCCCCCGGCGGCATGATCACCCCCGGCTGGCTGGCCCTCACCCTGGTCGAGGACCTCCAGCGGGTGGCCATCGTGATCGGCGTGACGGTGCTGACCTACCTCGCCACCCGGGTCGTCCAGAAGCTGGTGATCCTGTACGGCAAGCGGCTGTTCGCCGCCGTGGTGCTGATCGGCGTGCTGCTCCAGGCGACCGTGATGCTGGTCCTCCAGCACCAGCTGCCCACCCTCTACGCCAACCAGACGCTCGGCTTCATCGTCCCCGGTCTGATCGCCTACCAGCTGGTCCGCCAGCCCAAGGCGGCCACCCTGATGGCCACCAGCACGGTGACGCTCGCCAACTACGTCGTGCTGACCGCCGGGGTGCTGCTGGGCGCCCTGCCCGGCACCTGATCCCGGGAGCCCCCCATGCCCGTCACCCGCAAGTCCCTGCTCAGCGGCGGTCTCGCCGTGACCCTGCTGGCCGCCGGCGGCTACCTCACCGTCCAGCTGCGCGACCGCGACCGGCAGCCCCCGGCCGGCAGCAGCGCGCCGCTGATCGCCGCCCCCACGCCCGCCGGCACCAGCGCGCCCGGCGACTACCGCTACGAGCGGCTGACCGGGCCGGACCGCACGGTGGTCCGGGACGGCCACGGCGGCGTGGTCGCCACGCTGACGGACAACGCCCGCACCGCCGTGCTGACCGGCCCCGGCCGCACCTTCGCCGAGCCGGAGACCACCACCGCCACCGTGGTGACCGACGCCTGGGTGCGGCTGATGCCCCAGCCCTGGAAGCCGGGCGCCGAGCAGGAGGCCTGGTTCCGCACCTGGTTCCAGCAGTCGCTCGGCTCCACCGCCGAGGACGTCCTCGCGGTGGCGACCCAGTACACCAACGGCGCGCCCGCCGAGAAGGACGCCAAGGGCGTGCGCTTCAAGGGCGACGCCTCCTTCGGCCCGCTCAACCCGAACGGCTCGCTCGGCAACGACCTGCGGCTGGAGCAGACCGACTTCTTCGACTACCTCGGCATCCCGTACACGTTCGCGGACAAGGTGACCAAGCAGCCCGACAAGACCCGCTACGGCGCCTTCGACTGCTCGGGCTTCGTCCGGATGGTGTACGGCTACCGCTCCGGCTACCCGATGCTCTCCAAGGACGTCGCCGGCCCCGGCCTGCCGCGCACCGCCAACGGCTTCGCCCGGGTCGGCCCCGGCGTCCCGGTGATCCCGCTGACCACCGCGCCCGGCTCGGACACCACCCTGCGCCCGGCCTCGCTCGACCCGCTGCAACCCGGTGACCTGGTGTTCTTCGAGATCGACGCGCGCACCGGCGCCCGGCTCGACCACGTCGGCATCTACCTGGGCCTGGACACCGACGGCCACCCCCGGTACATCTCCAGCCGGGAGGAGGCGGACGGCCCGACGTTCGGCGACAAGGGCGGCACCTCCCGGCTCGACGACAACGGCATGTACGCGAAGGGGCTGCGCAACGCCAAGCGGCTCTGAGTCCCGCGGACGGCGTCCGGCGCCGGGCGCCGTCCGTACCGGCACCGACGGCTCGTCCGGGCCGGACGGCCCGGACGGCCCCGGAACGGCCCGCGAACGCCGCCGAGCTGTGTTTTCGGGTCAACCGGGTAACGATCCGGCACGCCCCGCCAGATTTTCTACGCGCGTAGCCGAATCCCGTCTATCCTCGGACCCGTGAACGCTTCTCCTCAGTCGGTCGTCTCCGCCGACCCCTACGCCGCCGCCCAGGCCGCCGCCGAGCGCCTGCGCGAGCTGACCGGTGCCGAGCGGCACGACGTCGCCCTGGTGATGGGCTCCGGCTGGGTGCCGGCCGCCGACGCCCTGGGCGAGACCGTGGCCGAGTTCCCGGTCACCGACCTCCCGGGCTTCCCCGCCCCCGCCGTCGCCGGCCACGCCGGCAAGATCCGCTCGGTGAAGATCGGCGACAAGCGCGCCCTGATCTTCCTCGGCCGCAACCACTACTACGAGGGCCACGGCGTCGCCACCGTCGTCCACGGCGTGCGCACCGCCGCCGCGGCCGGCTGCGGGATCATCGTGCTGACCAACGGCTGCGGCGGCCTGCGCCAGGGCTGGACGCCCGGCCAGCCGGTGCTGATCAGCGACCACATCAACCTGACCGGGGACTCCCCCATCGTCGGCGCCAACTTCGTCGACCTCACCGACCTCTACTCCAAGCGCCTGCGCGCGCTGTGCCACGAGGTCGACCCGACCCTGGACGAGGCCGTCTACGTCCAGTTCCGCGGCCCGCACTACGAGACCCCGGCCGAGGTCAACATGGCCCGGGTGATCGGCGGCGAGCTGGTCGGCATGTCCACCACCCTGGAGGCCATCGCCGCCCGCGAGGCCGGCAGCGAGGTGCTCGGCATCTCCCTGGTCACCAACCTGGCCGCCGGCATGACCGGCGAGCCGCTCAACCACGAAGAGGTCCTGGAGGCCGGCAAGGCCTCCGCCGAACGCATGGGCGAGCTGCTGGCGAAGGTCCTTGAGCGGATCTGACACCCGCCGGGCGCAGAATCGATGAGTGACGGGGCCCACGGGCGGCGTGATCCGCTGATCACGCCATCCCGTGGGCCCCTCCGCATGCGCACACCCCCTCTCCCCTCCCCCGCTCTTCCTTCCCCACCCGTCCTTCCTCCCTTGCGCGGACCCTCCGGCCGACACACCGACGCACTTCCCGATGGAGCTGGCATGACGCAGGCACTGAACCCCGACCTCCTCACCCGGGCCCGGACCTGGCTGGCCGAGGACCCCGACCCGCAGACCCGCGAGGAGCTCACCGCGCTGCTGGTCCGGGCCGAGGCCCCGGAGGTCGGGACCGACGGCAAGCTCGCCTGGGCGGAGCTCGCCGAGCGCTTCTCCGGCCGCCTCCAGTTCGGCACCGCCGGCCTGCGCGGCGAACTCGGCGCCGGCCCGATGCGGATGAACCGCGCCGTGGTGATCCGGGCCGCGGCCGGCCTGGTCGCGTACGTGAAGCAGCAGCAGCTGGGCGACCTGGTCGTGATCGGCTACGACGCCCGCCACAAGTCGTACGACTTCGCCCGCGACACCGCCGCCGTGGTGGTCGGCGCCGGACTGCGCGCCGCCCTGCTGCCGCGCCCGCTGCCGACCCCGGTGCTCGCCTTCGCCGTCCGCCACCTGGGCGCGGCCGCCGGTGTCACCGTCACCGCCAGCCACAACCCGCCCCAGGACAACGGCTACAAGGTCTACCTGGGCGACGGCTCGCAGATCGTCCCGCCGGCCGACGCCGGGATCGCCGCCGAGATCGACGCGATCGGCTCGCTGGACGAGGTCCCGCGCGCCGAGGAGGGCTGGGAGGTGCTCGGCGAGGAGGTCGTCGAGGCGTACCTGGCCCGGGCCGTCTCCATCGTGGACGAGCACGGCCCGCGCGACCTGGAGGTGGTCTACACCCCGATGCACGGCGTCGGCCGCGACACCCTGGTCGCCGCCTTCCGCCGGGCCGGCTTCCCCGCCCCCACCGTGGTCGCCGAGCAGGCCGAGCCCGACCCGGACTTCCCGACCGTGGCCTTCCCCAACCCGGAGGAGCCGGGGGCGATGGACCTCGCCTTCCGCACCGCCGCCTCGGTCGGCCCGGACATCGTGATCGCCAACGACCCGGACGCCGACCGCTGCGCGGTGGCCGTCCCGGTCAACGGCAACGCGGCGGGCGGCGGCAACGGCACCTCCGGCTGGCGGATGCTGCGCGGCGACGAGGTCGGGGCGCTGCTCGGCTCCGCCCTGGTCGCGAAGAAGGCCGAGGGCACCTTCGCCACCACCATCGTCTCCGCCACCCTGCTCGGCCGGATCGCCGAGGCCGCGGGCCTGGGCTACGCCGAGACGCTGACCGGCTTCAAGTGGATCTCCCGCGCCGAGGGCCTGCGCTACGGCTACGAGGAGGCGCTCGGCTACTGCGTCGACCCGCAGGGCGTCCGGGACAAGGACGGCATCACCGCCGCCCTGCTCGTCGCCGAGCTCGCCGCCACCCTCAAGAAGTCCGGCCGCACCCTGTCCGACCTGCTGGACGACCTGGCGCTGGAGCACGGCCTGCACGCCACCGACCAGCTCTCCGTCCGGGTCCAGGACCTCTCGCTGATCGCCGACGCCATGCGCCGCCTGCGCGAGCAGCCGCCGACCGTGCTGGCCGGCCTCCAGGTCACCCGCGCCGACGACCTGTCGGCCGGCTCCGCCGAGCTGCCGCCCACCGACGGGCTGCGCTACTACCTGGCCGGCGAGGCCGTCCGCTCCGCGCGCATCGTGGTCCGCCCCTCCGGCACCGAGCCCAAGCTCAAGTGCTACCTGGAGGTGGTCCTCCCGGTCACCTCCGCCGCCGACCTGGCCGCCACCCGCGAGGCCGCCGCCGGGCTCCTGGCCGCCGTCAAGCGGGACCTCGCCGAGGCCGCCGGCATCACCGCCTGACGCCCGCGCGTGCGAGAGGGCCCCGCCAGTGCACCGGCGGGGCCCTCTCGCAGGCGGTTCAGACCGCGATGGCGGTGATCAGCGCGACCAGGCCGAGCAGCGTGGGGGCGATCGCCCACCAGCACCAGCGGACCACGAGCGGTCCGCCGGCCTCGGGGCGCGCGGCGTTGCGCTCGGCCATCTCCTGGAGGACGGCGGTGACCTGGTCGGACCAGGCGCGGGTGGGGTCGGGCGAGCCCTGGACGACCGGGTTGGTCCGCTTGGCCAGGCCCAGGCCCAGGCCCGTCCGGGAGGCGTGCTCGGCGGCGCTGGGCCGCTGCGCCCGGGTGGCCCGCTTGCGCTGGCGCAGCGACACCGGCACCGCCCAGACCTGGTACTTCTTCCCGCCCGCGAGCAGTTCGACCGAGTACCCCGCGCGCAGCCCGTCCACCGAGGCCCACGGCGCGACGACGGTCCGCCACGGGTTGCGCACCACCAGCCGGTCGCGCCCGGCCATCACGGCCGGCCGCAGCGTGTACGCGATCACCGGGAAGGCGAACACCGGCACCGCCGCGAGCGCGACGTACGGGGTCTTCCCCGTGCCGTTCACCGCCGCGTCGCCGATCAGCCAGGCCGCGACGACCAGCAGCAGCACTCCGGAGATCACACCGGGGACAGAGCGGTACACGCGGTCCGCGTACTCGGGCTCCCCGTCGGGGGCGGCCGGGCCCTGGTGGGGCTTGCCGTCGGATTCGGTCATGGCCCCGATTCTGCCCCATGCCCCGAGCGCTCCACAGGCTCGGACGATCACGGTTCGACGGCTATGCGGCCCCGACGGACGTACGGCCCTAACGGATGTGCACGGCCTTGACCCGGAAGCCCCCGGCGAGCCGCTCCACCACCGACCACGCGCGGTCCGTGGTCAGGACGGGCAGGTCAAGGCGTTCGGCGACGGCGATGCACAGCGAATCGGCGGTGGACAGGGTCCCGGGCCTGGCGGACCGGGTGTGCCGCAGATCGTCCTCCGTCCACCGTGACCGGGTGGCGTACGAGAGGTGGCGCAACTCGGCGGCCCGGACGGCGTCAGCCTGGGTGACGTCCTCGACGATCACCAGGCCGGCGCCGACGAGGTCGTCCGCGATGCGGCTCGGCGGGCTGGGGTGTCCGTACGCCTGGGCACGGCGGAGGACCTCGGTGAGGCAGACGGTGGGGAGCCGGGCACCGTCGAGGACCTCCTCGACCTGCGCGGCTCCGGGCTCGTCGGCCATCCAGGCGAGGACCGCCCCCGCGTCGAGCAGGTGGCTCATGCGGCGCCGCGCCCTTCGTCCTCGTCCGCCTCGGCCCGGTCGTCGGCCGAGATATCGACTCCGGCGGGGAGGCGGAACTTCAACCGGCGCTTGATGTCGTCGGTCGTCTCGATGATCACTCCCCCGTCCTCGAGCACCCGCAGGTGGACTCGCGCGCCTTCCCCCATGTGCGCGGCACGCTGGATGGCGACGGGCAGGATGATGCGCCCCCGGTGCCCGACCGTGGTCGTGGCCTCCACCGGGCGGTCGTTTGTGACACTCATGGCTCCAAGGTACCCGCTCGCCGATGTGTGGACCACAGCGTTCACTGCGCACCTTTCGCAGAACCGATCACCGTGACCGCATCGCGCTGCCCCCTCCACCCCGAGGTCTCGGTCCGGCCACGAATGGCGGGCGCCCTGGCGGCTCACTACGCGCGTAGATATGCTGCCCTGGTGACTATGTCCACTGTTGCAGCCAATGCCCTCGGCGTTGCGGGCAGCGGCCTTCAGGACGTTGCGGCGTCCGAGGCCTCGCTCCGCCGTTTCCTGCACGGCCTGCCCGGCGTCGACCAGGTCGGCCTGGAGGCGCGTGCCGCCACGCTCGGTACCCGCTCGATCAAGACGACGGCGAAGGCGTACGCCATCGACCTGGCGATCTCGATGATCGACCTGACCACGCTGGAGGGCGCGGACACGGTCGGCAAGGTGCGCGCGCTGTGCGCCAAGGGCAGGACCCCCGACCCGACCGACCCGACCACCCCCCGCGTCGCCGCCATCTGCGTCTACCCGGACATGGTCGCCACCGCGAAGGCCGCCCTGGAGGGCACCGGCATCCAGGTCGCCTCGGTGGCCACCGCCTTCCCGGCCGGCCGCGCCGCCCTCCCGGTCAAGCTCGCCGACACCGCCGACGCGGTGGCCGCGGGCGCCGACGAGATCGACATGGTGATCGACCGCGGCGCCTTCCTCTCCGGCCGCTACCTCGACGTCTTCCACGAGATCACCGCGGTCAAGGAGGCGTGCAAGCGCCCCGACGGCAGCTCCGCCCACCTCAAGGTGATCTTCGAGACCGGCGAGCTCCAGACCTACGACAACGTCCGCCGGGTCTCCTGGCTGGCGATGCTGGCCGGCGCCGACTTCATCAAGACCTCCACCGGCAAGGTCGCCGTCAACGCGACCCCGCCGGTCACCCTGCTGATGCTGGAGGCGGTCCGCGACTTCCGCGCGGCCACCGGCGTCCAGGTCGGCGTCAAGCCCGCCGGCGGCATCCGCACCACCAAGGACGCGCTCAAGTACCTGGTGATGGTCAACGAGACCCTCGGCGACGACTGGCTGACCCCGCACTGGTTCCGCTTCGGCGCCTCCAGCCTGCTCAACGACCTGCTGATGCAGCGCCAGAAGCTGGCCACCGGCCGCTACTCCGGCCCCGACTACGTGACGGTGGACTGATCACCATGGCCAAGAAGAAGAACACCGAGGAGCCCGCGGCCAAGCCCGCCGGCGGCCTCTTCGCCTACGCCCCGGCCCCGGAGTCCCCGGCCGCCGCGGGCGACATCGCCACCTCCTACGGCCACTTCATCGGCGGCGAGTTCGTCGACTCCTCCGGCAGCGAGGCCCTGAAGACGGTCAACCCGGCCACCGAGCAGGTGCTCGCCGAGTTCGCCCGGGGCACCGAGGAGGACGTGGACCGCGCGGTCGCGGCCGCCCGCGCGGCCTTCGCCGACTGGTCGGCGCTGCCCGGCAGCGAGCGCGCCAAGTACCTGTTCCGGATCGCCCGGATCGTCCAGGAGCGCAGCCGCGAGCTGGCCGTGCTGGAGTCGATCGACAACGGCAAGCCGATCCGCGAGACCCGTGACGTCGACCTGCCGCTGGTCGCCGCGCACTTCTTCTACTACGCGGGCTGGGCCGACAAGCTGGACTACGCCGGCTTCGGCCCGAACCCGAAGCCGCTGGGCGTGGCCGGCCAGGTCATCCCGTGGAACTTCCCGCTGCTGATGCTGGCGTGGAAGATCGCGCCCGCGCTGGCGACCGGCAACACGGTCGTCCTCAAGCCGGCCGAGACCACCCCGCTGACGGCGCTGCGCTTCGCCGAGATCTGCCGCCAGGCCGGTCTGCCGAAGGGCGTCGTCAACATCGTCACCGGCGACGGCCGCACCGGCGCCGCGCTGACCGGCCACCCGGACGTCAACAAGGTGGCCTTCACCGGCTCCACCCCGGTCGGCCGCGCCATCGCCCGGCAGGTGGCCGGCACCCGCAAGAAGCTCTCGCTGGAGCTGGGCGGCAAGGCCGCGAACATCGTCTTCGACGACGCGCCGATCGACCAGGCGGTCGAGGGCATCGTCAACGGCATCTTCTTCAACCAGGGCCACGTCTGCTGCGCGGGCTCGCGCCTGCTGGTCCAGGAGTCCGTCCAGGACGAGGTGCTGGACGCGCTGAAGCGCCGGATGGCCACCCTGCGGGTCGGCGACCCGCTGGACAAGAACACCGACATCGGCGCCATCAACTCGGCCGAGCAGCTCGCCCGGATCACCGCGCTGACCGAGGCCGGCGAGGCCGAGGGCGCCGAGCGCTGGTCGCCGGCCTGCGAGCTCCCGGGCACCGGCTTCTGGTTCAAGCCGACCCTGTTCACCGGCGTGAGCCAGGCCCACCGGATCGCCCAGGAGGAGATCTTCGGCCCGGTCCTGTCGGTGCTGACCTTCCGCACCCCCGCCGAGGCGGTCGAGAAGGCCAACAACACCCCGTACGGCCTCTCCGCCGGCATCTGGACGGAGAAGGGCTCGCGCATCCTCTGGATGGCGAACCGGCTCAGGGCCGGCGTGGTCTGGGCCAACACCTTCAACAAGTTCGACCCGACCTCGCCGTTCGGCGGCTACAAGGAGTCGGGCTACGGCCGCGAGGGTGGCCGCCACGGTCTGGAGGCCTACCTCGATGTCTGACACGACCTTCGCGCGTCTTGACGTCCTCAAGACCTACAAGCTGTACGTCGGCGGGAAGTTCCCGCGCTCCGAGAGCGGGCGGGTGTACGAGGTGACCGACTCGAAGGGCCAGTGGCTCGCCAACGCCCCGCTGGGCACCCGCAAGGACGCCCGCGACGCCGTCGTGGCCGCCCGCAAGGCCGTCAAGGGCTGGGCCGGCACCACCGCGTACAACCGCGGCCAGGTGCTGTACCGGGTCGCCGAGATGCTCCAGGGCCGGCGCGAGCAGTTCGCCGCCGAGGTGTCCGCCTCCGAGGGCATCGGCCCGAAGAAGGCCGCCGCGCTGGTGGACGCCGCGATCGACCGCTGGGTCTGGTACGCGGGCTGGACCGACAAGGTCGCCCAGATCGCGGGCGGCGCCAACCCGGTCGCCGGGCCGTTCTTCAACCTCTCCACCCCGGAGCCGACCGGCGTGGTCGGGATCGTCGCCCCGCAGGCCGGGTACGGGCACTCGCTGCTCGGCCTGGTCTCGGTGATCGCCCCGGCGATCGCCACCGGCAACACGGTCGTGGTCGCGGCCGCCGCGGACGCCCCGCTGCCCGCGCTGTCGCTGGGCGAGGTGCTGGCCACCTCGGACGTCCCGGGCGGCGTGGTCAACATCGTCTCGGGCCGGACCGCGGACATCGCCCCCACCCTGGCCTCGCACCAGGACGTCAACGCGCTGGACCTCACCGGCGCCATCGCCGCCGACGGCCCCGGCGCGGCGCAGGCGCTGGAGGCCGCCGCCGCGGATACCCTGAAGCGGGTGGTCCGTCCGGTGCTGGACCCGTTCGCCCAGGACTGGACCAATGCGCCCGGTACGGACCGGCTACTCTCGTTCCTGGAGACCAAGACGGTCTGGCACCCGATGGGCATCTGACCTCCGCCGCTCCGCGTAACAACCCCACAGACTGGCCGTCCCCAGTGCCCTCACCCCCCCAGGGCCCGGACGGTCACAGGACGGACCCGCGCCTCTCCCCCCTGGCGCGGGTCCGTCGGCTTCGCGGCGGCTCCCGTCGCCGCCCGGGCCGGGCCGCCGCCCCGGAAGTCCGCGCCGACCCGTTTCGGCAACCGGCCGGGATGCGTCAGACTGGTGTCCCGTGAGTGACTCCCCCATGAACCCCGCACCGACCGGGCATGCCCGGGTGATCCTGCTCTCCGGGCCCTCCGGGTCGGGGAAGTCCTCGCTCGCCGAGCGCAGCGGCCTGCCGGTGCTCCAGCTCGACGACTTCTACAAGGACGGGGACGACCCGAGCCTGCCGCGGCTGCCGGACGGCTCCGTCGACTGGGACTCCCCGCTGGCCTGGCACCGGGACCAGGCCGTCGCCGCCATCCGCGCCCTGCACGAGCACGGCCGCGCCGACGTCCCGGTGTACTCGATCCCGGACAACGGGCGGACCGGCACCCGCGGTCTGGAGCTGGGCGGGGCGGGCGCGTTCATAGCGGAGGGCATCTTCGCCGCCGAGATCACCGCCGAGTGCGCCGACCAGGGCCTGCTCGGCGACGCCCTGTGCCTGCGCAACGGCGCGCTCACCACGGCCTGGCGCCGGCTGCGCCGGGACGTCCGGGAGGGCCGCAAGTCGCTGCCGGTGCTGCTGCGCCGGGGCGCGCGGCTGATGCGCGCCGAGCGGTCCATCGTCGGGCGGCAGGTCGCGCTCGGCTCGTACGCGTGCGCCGGCCCGGAGGCCGAGCAGCGGATCCGGGCGGCCGCCCGGGCCGGGCACTTCACCACCGTCTGAAGCTCCCCGGAACCGTCCGAGGCCGCGAGCGGGACACGACGGCGGGCCCGGTGCGTCTCCCCCGCACCGGGCCCGCCGCCTTCCCGAACGATCCGCGGCTCCCCCACGGGCACGCTCCCCCGAGCCGTTGCCCCCGGACCGTGACCGTCCGATCCCCGTCCCCCGACGGGAGTCCTCGTTACGCGACCAGCTCGCCGAACGCCCGGACGGTGTCGCCCGACTTGTTCAGGTGCTCGTCCTCGCGCAGCCGGCGCAGGGCGCGCCAGATGCTGCTCTTGACCGTGCCGACGCTGATCCCCAGCACGTCGGCGATCTCCGGGTCGGTCTTGCCCTCGTAGTACCGCAGCACCAGCATGGTGCGCTGGTTCTCCGGCAGCTTCGCCAGCGCCTGCCAGAGCACGGTGCGCAGCTCGGTGCCGCCCATCGCGTCGGTGTCGCCGGCCGTCTCCGGCAGCTCCTCGGTCGGGTACTCGTTGACCTTGCGGCGCCGCCAGGCGGAGATGTGCAGGTTGGTCATGGTGCGGCGCAGGTACCCGCCGACCGCGGCCTTGTCGGTGATCCGGCCCCAGGCCCGGTAGGTGCTGAAGAGCGCGCTCTGCAGCAGGTCCTCGGCCTCGTAGCGGTCACCGGTCAGGTGGTAGGCCGTGGCGTACAGGGAGGCGCGGCGCTCCCGGACGTACGCGGTGAACTCCGTGATGTGGTCCTCCGCGACGGCCGGGTGCTCCCCCCGCGCGCCCCCCTGCCCGGCCTCGGTGGTGCGGGCCGGCGCGGGGTTCAGCCGCAGCAGCGTCGCACCGGCGGCCTCGCGACCGGTCGGCTCCCCCGAACCGACCGTCCGCAGACCGTTCCCCCCGGTCCCCCGGTTGCCCGGGGCGTCCTTGCCCTCGACGCGGACGGGGAGGACTCCCCGCAGCGTGAGGGTGCCGGCGGAGTCGGCCGGACTCCCCAGCCGGCCGATCCCGTACAGCTCCCCCGTCCTGCCGCCGCCGCTCACCCGACGGGCGACAGGGTTTCCACCGGTGCTGTGCGCGCACCCCCGCACGGTCACGGCACCGGAGTTCTCGTCGGTCCTGACCTCGTACCGGGTCCGGTGGGACGTGGCTGACGAACGCGCGGTGCGGACAACCGGGTTGGTCCGGGTCTGAAGCGTGGCGTTCATCGTGCGCCCCCTGGGTCGGTACGAGCGGTTCCGGTGGCCGCCGTTCAGCCGGCCTCTCGGCCCGCTGTCCTGCGGCGACACGGAAAATCCTGCCCGCCGGTTGTGATGGCGCTGTCCGCCGACTGTCACAGGGGTGTCACAGGAGTCGCCCGCCGATCTCGATCCGCTCCCCCGTGAACCGGACGCCGGTGACATCCGTTCCGGTTCCCCGGCGGGCGGCGAAACGGTCCGGGGGGTGATTCGGGGCTGCGGGTGGGCCAAAATGGGGCCGTGCCTTTCCTCCTACTGATCGAGGACGACGACGCCATCCGGACCGGCCTCGAACTCGCCCTCACCCGCCAGGGCCACCGCGTGGCCACCGCCGCGTCCGGCGAGGACGGCCTGAGGCTCTTCAAGGAGCAGCGGCCCGACCTGATCGTGCTGGACGTGATGCTGCCCGGAATCGACGGCTTCGAGGTGTGCCGCCGGATCCGCCGCACCGACCAGCTGCCGATCATCCTGCTGACCGCGCGCTCGGACGACATCGACGTGGTGGTGGGCCTGGAGTCCGGCGCGGACGACTACGTGGTGAAGCCGGTGCAGCCGCGGGTGCTGGACGCCCGGATCCGGGCCGTGCTGCGGCGCGGCGAGCGGGAGAGCTCGGACTCCTCGGCGTACGGCAGCGTGGTGATCGACCGGGCGGCGATGACCGTCACCAAGGACGGGCAGGACCTCCAGCTCACCCCGACCGAACTGCGGCTGCTGCTGGAGCTCAGCCGTCGGCCCGGCCAGGCGCTCTCCCGCCAGCAACTGCTGCGGCTGGTCTGGGAGCACGACTACCTCGGTGACTCCCGTCTGGTGGACGCGTGCGTGCAGCGGCTGCGGGCCAAGGTCGAGGACGTCCCGTCCGCACCGACGCTGATCCGCACCGTCCGCGGGGTGGGCTACCGGCTGGACCCGCCGGCCTGACCTCCCCGGCGCCCGCCGCCGGCCCTGCCCAGACCTCTGAACTCCCGTACCACGACAGGCTCTTGTGACTGACCATCAGACGACTGCCCGGCGGTTCTCGACGGGCCGGTGGCGTCGGCTGCGCTCCCTGCGGGTGCGGCTGATCGCGGTGTTCGCGGCGGTCGCGCTGCTCGCCGCCGTCTCGGCCTCCGGCATCGCGTACTGGCTGAACCGCGACGCGGTGCTCAAGCGCGCCCAGGACACCGCGCTGAACGACTTCCGGGTCTCGCTCACCCGCAACGTCTCCGAGCTGCCGCTGAACGCGACCTGCGCGGAGCTGGCCACGCTGGCGTCCACCGTGGCCAGCTCCGGTCTGACGTACGACGTGGTGGTGGTCGACCCGGCGCGCCCGGAGTGCTCGGCCTCCTCCGACCCCGCGCACTTCACGCTGGCCGACGTCCCGGCCGCGCTCCAGTCCACCGTCGCCAAGCCGCGCGAGATCACCGAGAACAACCCGTACCCGTACCACCTGTACTGGCAGCGGCAGAACCTGGAGGGCCGGCCGTTCGTGATCGGCGGCACCAAGGTGGTGCCGAACGGCCCGACGGCGTACATGTTCAAGTCGCTGGAGAACGAGCGGGCCGACCTCAACACGCTGGGCTGGTCGCTGGCCATCGCCACGCTGCTCGCGCTGATCGGCTCGGCGCTGCTCGCCCAGGCCGCCTCGGCGACCGTGCTGCGGCCGGTCAAGCGGCTCGGGGAGGCCGCCCGGCGGCTCGGCGAGGGGCGGCTGGACACCCGGCTGGAGGTCGAGGGCTCGGTGGACGAACTCGCGGACCTGGCAAGGACGTTCAACCGGGCCGCGGCGTCGCTGCACGAGCAGGTCGAGGAGCTGAGCGCACGCGAGGCGCAGAGCCGGCGGTTCGTCGCCGACATGTCGCACGAGCTGCGCACCCCGCTGACCGCGATGACGGCCGTGACCGACATCCTGGAGGACGAGGCGGAGTCGCTGGACCCGATGATCGAGCCGGCCGTCCGGCTCGTGGTCAGCGAGACCCGGCGGCTGTCCGACCTGGTGGAGAACCTGATGGAGGTGACCCGCTTCGACGCCGGCACCGCCAAGCTGGTCGCCGACGAGGTGGACGTCGCCGACCTGATCATGTCCTGCATCGACGGACGGGCCTGGTACGACGCGGTCGAGCTGGACGCCCCGCGCGGCATCCTGGCCGTGGTCGACCCGCGCCGGCTCGACGTGGTCTTCGCCAACCTGATCGGCAACGCCCTGAAGCACGGCGGCTCGCCGGTGCGGGTCAAGGTCCGGCGGGACGGGGACTCGGTCGTGGTCGAGGTCTCGGACAGCGGCCCGGGCATCCCGGAGGACGTGCTGCCGCACGTCTTCGACCGCTTCTACAAGGCGGACCGGGGCCGGGCGCGCTCGGAGGGCAGCGGCCTCGGGCTGTCCATCGCGATGGCCAACGCACAGATACACGGGGGGACGATCACGGCGGCCAACGGGGAGGTCGGCGCGGTGTTCACCCTGACCCTGCCGCTGGCCCCGCCGCCCCCACCGTCCGCGGGCGGGGCCGAGGGCGGCCCCGTCGGCGCCGACGACAAGGACGCCACGACGTGACCGCCCCCCTCAGCACCGCCCCCGCCGTCACCCGCACCGCCCTGCGCCGGGGCGCAGGCGTGCTGCTGCTGCTCGCCCTGGCCTCCGGCTGCGGCATCCGGCCGACCGCCGTACCGGTCGACGCCGGGGCGCCCGCCAGCCGGACGGCCTGCCCGACCACCCCGCACATACCGGCGGCCCTGGTCACCCCGCCGGGCCCCGCCCCGACCATGACCCCGGCCCGCGGCGCCAAGGCGGCCGCGAGCCCGAGCCCGTCGCCCACCCCGGTGGCGCCGGGCAGCCCGCCGCCCGACAACGTGTTCGGCGCGGTGCCGACGTCCTCGCCCTGCAAGTAGCCGCGCGTGAGGGGCGCCGGGGGCGCGTTCGGAATGTTCACGCCCGGTGTGGAACCGACGCGCCACCGGCCCACGTCCTTCCCCCCGTGCAGCGAGATGGCACCAGGACACGCGGTCAGCGTTCCGGCGCGGGGACGAAGAGCAGCCCGGCGGCGGCCGTCCACCGTCCCCTCCGGTTGGCCGGGCTGGCGGGCCTCACCGGCCACCTGGCCCTGGTGCTCTGGCTGGTGCTGAGACCGGTGCCGGTGGCCTGGGTGTACGACGCCAACCTGACGCCCCTCGCCTCGCTCCGCTCCTCCACCGACTGGCAGGTGCTCGGCGAACTCCTGCTGCTGGCCCCGCTCGGGGTCCTGCTGCCACTGGCCGGCGGCCGGCTCCGGGCCCCCTGGCTGCCGTCCTTCCTGCGCACCACCGGCGCCTCCGCGCTGCTGGCGACCGCGCTGGAGTTCCTCTCCTCCTGGGCGCCCGGCCACGTCCTCAACGTGGACCACATCCTGCTCGCGGTGGCCGGTGTGGCCATCGCCCACCTCGCGCTCGTCCCCGGCCTGCGGCACCTGCTGCGCGACCGGCGGCCGCGGGCGGCCACGGCACGCGTGGCGATGCTCGCCGTACCGCCGGTCGCGGCCGTCACCTCCGCCGCGGCCGTCACCTCGGTCGCGGTCGGCGCGGCCGCCGCCCGGCGCGCCTACGCGGAGCCGACGCCGCCGGTCGGCTGAGCCCGGCACCTACGCGCCGCCGGCGCCGTCCGCCCCAGGGGCCCGGCCCGGGACCACCCGGCCGCCGACCTCGACCAGGCCGCCCGGGCGCGGGCCGGCCAGCAGCTGCGAGCCCCGGCCCTGGGTGATGGTCAGCGCCCGGCCGAGGCTCGCCGCCAGCAGCAGGGCGGCCGCGCCCGTCGCCTCGTCCTCGTCGATCCCGTCGCCCCGCCCGGGGAAGGCCCGGGCCCGTACGGTGCCGGCCGCCTCGTCCTGCCAGGCCCAGGCGTAGATCCACTCCCCCGGCGGCGGCACCTCCAGCGCCTCCACCTCGGCCGCCGAGCCGTACTGCCGCAGGGTGCGGCCCGGGGCCCACTCCGGCCGGGCCTCGATCCTGGTCAGCCCGCCCTCGCGCCGCACCGGCACCTCACCGGCCGCCGTGACCAGCCCGTCCACGCCGAGCAGCCAGGCGGCGCCCACGCACGGGTGGCCGGCGAAGGGCAGGCGCACCGAGGGGGTGTAGATGTCGATCTCCCCTCGCTCCGGGTCGTCGACGAAGACCGTCTCGCTGAAGCCGAGTTCGTGTGCGATCCGCTGCCGGTCCGCGCGTTCCGGCACGGCGCCGCCGTCGCGCACCACCCCGAGCTCGTTCCCGTGTCTCCCGTCGGGCCCGCAAAAGACCCGCAGCACCTCAAAAGCCGTCATTTCCCACCTCTTCGATCGCCGCTCCGGGAGAGCGCCATGACACCGTGACACAAAGTCGGCGGCGAATGTCGGCCGCCTCCAGTACTCTGCGCTGTCGTCCCCGAACGGTGTCCACCGTTTTTGCTTCCCCTCCCCAGGAAACCCCCTTGAATCTCGATTTCAGCGCCGAGCCGCTCTTCTCCTGGTACGTCGTGCTGCTGGCGATCAGCGGCGTCATCATGGTGGTCTTCGGCGCCGCCATCGGCGGGCTGAAGGTCGGCCTGCGCATCCTCAACGTCGTCATCGGCCTCGGCTTCCTGGGCTACGCCTACTACCTGGCGTTCGTCTTCGAGGGCGGCACCTACACCATCTTCTTCAAGGTGTTCATCGTGCCCGTCCTGGCGATCGTCGCCTCGGTGAAGGCACTGACCGAGCGCGGCAACGCCAAGAAGCAGCAGGCCGCCCAGGCGGCCGCCGCGTTCGACCCGAACGCTCCGCGGGGGGCTTTCGCCCCGGGTGCGCCGTTCAACCCGAACGCCCCGCAGGCTCCGCAGGCCCCGTTCAACCCGCAGGCTCCGTTCAACCCGAACGCCCCGCAGGGCCCGCAGCCGGGCGCCCCCGTTCCGCCGGTCGCGCCGCAGGCCGCGCCGCCCGCCCCGCCGCAGGGCGCCTCGCCGTACCAGCCGGGCGTCCCGGCGCAGCCGGTCGCGGACAACCCGTACGCCCAGCCGCAGCCGCCGCGGAACCCGGCCGGCTGACCGGCGGCTCCGGGGGCGGGCGCCGGGCCTCAGGGTCACCCTGACCCGGACCCCGACGTCCGGCTCCGACTCCCCGGTGACCCTTCGGGGTGGGGAATCACCTGCCGGGCTGAGGACCGGGAGCCGGCGGTGACGGAGTATGGAAGCAGCCCGCCGGACCGGCCGGACCGGGCCGCCACCGTACGGAGAAAACCATGAGCGCGCGCCTCGCCCGTCCCCGCCACAACCGCGTCATCGCCGGCGTCTGCGCCGGGATCGCCGAACGCTTCGGCCTGACCCCGTGGACCGTCCGGCTGATCTTCCTGCTCTCCTGCCTGCTGCCCGGCCCCCAGTTCCTGCTCTACCTGGCCCTCTGGGTCCTGCTCCCGCAGGAACCGTGAGCCCGGCGGCCCGGTACACGACGACGGGCCGCCCGCCCCGGGATCCTCCGGGGTGGGCGGCCCGTCGCCGTTGCGACCTCCGGCTCAGCCGGTCAGGCCGGGGAGGGCCGGGAGGGTGCTGGTCAGCCCGCCGATCGGGGTCTTGTCCAGGCCCGGGATGGTCGGGATGGCGGCGCGCTGCTGGGTGACGCCGGCCAGCGGAGTGTCGCCGGCCGGGACGGCCTGGCCGACGCTCGGGGCGAGGGTGCCCAGCGTCTCGGTCACCTTGCCGGTGGCGGGCAGCTTGGCGGCGGTGTCGGTGACCGCGCCGGTCACCGCCGGGTTCGTCAACGCGCCGGTGGGCAGCCCGAGGCCGCCGGCCGCCTGGCCGTCGGCCGCGGAGGCGGTGCCGGCGCCGACCGCCGCGATGGCGATGCCGAGCGCCGCGGTGCCGGCGGCCTTGAGAGCCTGCTTCATGGTTGGTCCCCTTTGGGTCCTCGTCGGTGGCCGACTTTCACGCACGGGACCGGCGGACGGGCGACCGCCGCCGCGACGTGTCGGCATGACTGGCACACCGTAGTGAGCCGGTCGCGCGGGGACCAAAGGGCGTTCACTCACCCGAGTGAGTAGTCAGATGAACGATAACTCCCTTGCAGGACGAGGACGTTCATCCGACCCCCGGTCCGGACGCCGCTCAGCTTCCGCCGGTACCCACGCTGAACAGCCACTCCGCCTTCAGCTCGGCGTAGCCCGGCTTGATCACGTCGTTGATCATCGCCAGCCGCTCGTCGAAGGGCAGGAACGCCGACTTCATCGCGTTCACCGTGAACCACTCCAGGTCCCCCAGGGTGTAGCCGAAGGCGTCCACCACGTGCCCGAACTCCCGGCTCATGCTGGTGCCGCTCATCAGCCGGTTGTCGGTGTTCACGGTGACCCGGAACTTCAGCCGGCTGAGCAGCCCGATCGGGTGCTCGGCGTACGAAGCGGCGGCGCCGGTCTGGATGTTGGAGGTCGGGCACATCTCCAGCGGGATGCGCTTGTCGCGCACGTACGCGGCCAGCCGGCCGAGCCGGACCGCGCCGTCCTCGCCCACCGTGATGTCGTCGACGATCCGCACGCCGTGGCCGAGCCGGTCGGCGCCGCAGCACTGCAGGGCCTCCCAGATCGACGGCAGGCCGAAGGCCTCGCCCGCGTGGATGGTGAAGTGGTTGTTCTCGCCCTTGAGGTAGTCGAAGGCGGCCTGGTGGCGGGTGGGCGGGAAGCCGGCCTCGGCACCGGCGATGTCGAAGCCGACCACGCCGTGGTCCCGGTGGCGGTTGGCCAGTTCGGCGATCTCGGTGGACCGGGCGGCGTGCCGCATCGCGGTCAGCAGGGTGCCGACGCGGATCCGGTGGCCGGCCTCGCGGGCGTTGGCCTCGCCGAGGCGGAAGCCCTCCTGGACGGCCTCGACGACCTCGTCCAGGCTCAGCCCGGCTTCCAGGTGCTGCTCGGGGGCGTAGCGCACCTCGGCGTACACGACGCCGTCGGCGGCCAGGTCCTCGGCGCAGTCCGCGGCGACCTTGACCAGCGCCTCACGGGTCTGCATCACGGCGCAGGTGTGCGCGAAGGTCTCCAGGTAGCGGACCAGCGAGCCGGAGTCGGCGGCCTCGCGGAACCACTCGCCGAGCTCCTTCGGGTCGGTGGTGGGCAGGCCCTGGTAGCCGCAGGCGGCGGCCAGCTCGACCACGGTCTCCGGGCGCAGCCCGCCGTCCAGGTGGTCGTGCAGGAGGACCTTCGGCGCGCGGCGGATCTGGTCGGCGGTGGGGATGCGCGGGCCGGTGCCCGCGGTGGTGACGGGGATCTGCTGTTCCATTGCGGAAATATAGCCCCTACGCGCGTAGACCGACCACCGCGAAGGCCACCGGATGGTCCAAACTCCACGCGGAATTCCACCACCCGGTCCATACGATCCACCAAGGCGTCAGCCCGCCGCCGCCACGGCGTCAGTCGTGCTGCACCAGCCGGCCCCGCCGGGAGAGCACGAAGTCCCGGAACGCCGCCGCCGGCGGGGTCAGCGGGCGCCCCGCCACCCACGCCAGCCCGATCGCCCGCCGGGTGCGCGGCGCCGTCACCTCCAGCTCCACCACCCCCGGCCGCGGCACCAGGGCCGGCGGCAGCAGCGCCACCCCCAGCCCGGCCGCCACCAGGCCGCGCAGCGTCTCCGCCTCCTCCCCCTCGAACGCCAGCCGGGGCACGAACCCGGCCTCGGCACAGAAGCCGTCCGTGATCACGCGCAGCCCGTACCCCTGCTCCAGCCCGACGAACGGCTCCTCGGCCACCTCCGCCAGCCTGATCCGCCGCCGACCGGCCAGCCGGTGGTCCGCCGGGACGACCAGGTGCAGCCGCTGCTCGTCCAGCGGGCGGGCGGCGAACGCCGGGTCGTCCGGCAGCGGCGCCACCAGGCACAGGTCCAACTCCCCGGCCCGCAACCGCTCCAGCATCGCCGCGCCGTAGTCCTGCACCAGCTGGAACCGCACCCGAGGCCGCTCCGCGCGGAAGCCGCGCAGCAGCGCCGGCACCGCGTCCGGGCCCATCGTGTGCAGGAAGCCGAAGGACACCAGGCCCACCTCCGGGTCCGCCTCCGCCCGGGCCGCCGCCGCACCGCGCTCGACCTCGGCCAGCGCCCGCTCCACCGAGGCCAGCAGCAGCCTGCCCGCCCTGGTCAGCCGGACCGCCCGGCCCTGACGGGCCAGCAGGTCCACCCCCAGTTCCTCCTCCAGCCGCGCCACCGCGCGCGACAGCGTCGGCTGCGGAACCCCGAGCAGCGCGGCCGCCTGGGTCACGTGCTCCAGCCGGGCCACCGCCGCGAACTGGGCCAGCCGGGGCGCCAGCAGCACGGCCGGCTCCTCCGGGCCCAACTCGGCCGCCCGGTACCGCTGCTCGCCACCGTCCACCGACTCCGGACCGGACACCGCCCACCGCCTCCACTCATACGCCAGTGCATCGATCATCCCCGGTTCATGCATTGGACGCATCAACGGGGGCGGGCCTACCGTCGACGTCATGCAGCCCTCCGATACCAGGGCATCCGCGACCACCCCGGATGCCGCCCCCTTCACCGCCCCCGCGGACGACCGCCTCCGCCCCGGCCACCGCGCCTTCCGCCGCGCCAACCTCGCCCTCTTCGCCGCCGGGGTCGCGACCTTCGTCCTGCTCTACTCCACCCAGGGCCTGCTGCCGATCCTCTCGGCCGACCTCGACCTCACCCCCGGCCAGGCCAGCTGGACGGCCTCCGCCGCCACCCTCGGCCTCGCCCTCGGGCTGCTCCCGGCCAGCGCGCTGTCCGACCGGTACGGCCGCACCGCGGTGATGACGGCCTCCACCCTCGCCGCCTCCGTACTCGCCCTCGCCCTGCCCTTCGCACCGGACCTCACCACCCTCGTCGCGCTGCGGGTCCTCCAGGGCGCCGCCCTCGCCGGGCTGCCGGCCACCGCCATGGCCTACCTCGCCGAGGAGGTCCACCCCGGCGCGCTGCCCTCCGCGATGGGCCTGTACGTGGCCGGCAACAGCATCGGCGGCATGGGCGGCCGGCTGCTCTCCGGCTGGACCGCCGCCGGGCTCGGCTGGCGCTGGGGCCTCGCCGCCTCCGCCGTCCTCGCGCTGCTCGCCACCCTCGTCTTCCGGCTGCTGATCCCCGCCGCCCGGCACTTCACCCCGGCCCCGGTGGACCCCCGCGCGCTCGCCCGCACCGTCGGACGGCACCTGCGCAACCCGCTGCTGGTGCGGCTGTACGCGCTCGGCATGCTGTTCATGGCCGTGTTCGGCGCGGTCTACAACACCGTCGGCTACCGGCTGATCGCCGCGCCGTTCCACCT
Organism: Kitasatospora sp. NPDC034533; assembly: GCF_055575155.1. NCBI lineage: Bacteria > Bacillati > Actinomycetota > Actinomycetes > Kitasatosporales > Streptomycetaceae > Kitasatospora > Kitasatospora sp. NPDC034533. Next base: position 250,717 of record NZ_JBVITE010000001.1, on the reverse strand, counting down.
GCCGGAGTCGATCGCCGCCTCGATCTTCGTGGTCTACCTGGTCGGCACCGGCACCTCCGCCGCCGCGGGCCGCCTCTCCGGCCGCCTCGGCCGGCGCGGTGCCCTCTACGTCTCCATCGGCGTGACGGCGGCCGGCCTGCTGCTCTCCCTCGCCGAGTCCCTGGCCTGCGCCCTGCTCGGTCTGGTCCTGATCACCGCCGGCTTCTTCGCCGGCCACGCCACCGCCTCCTCCTCGGTCGGCCGCACCGCCACCGAGGGCCGCGCCCAGGCCTCCGCCCTCTACCTGATCGCCTACTACCTCGGCAACAGCCTCGGCGGCACCCTCGGCGCGGACGCCTACCACGCCACCGGCTGGCCCGGCGCCGCCACCGTCGGCCTCAGCGCCATGGCCCTCGCCGCCGCCGTCACCCTCTACGCCACCCGCCGGGCCGCTGCCGCCCGGCGAACGGTCGCCAACGCCTGACCGCTCGAAATCGCGGATCAGCTGCCGAAGGTGCCGGGAACAGGAAAGACCGAGATCGCCGACGGCCGGATCGTCATGACGACGTCGCCGGTGAAGCGCCACGAACTCGCCGTGCTGCGCCTCTCCCGGCAGCTCGACGCCCGGTTGCCGACCACCCACCCGGGCCACATCGCCTACCACGGCGCGGATCTCCAGGACGCGGGGCTCGGCCGGTTGCGCCACCCGGACCTGTTGGTGTTCCCCGAGGCGACGCCGGAGGGCGAGCAGCGGGCGGTCCTCCCGCACGAGGTACCAGCGGTCTGCTCACGTACGCCCGAGCGCGCGAGCCCGCACCCGGTGGGCCGGGTGCGGGCTCCTGGGGCACTGCCACGCATGGCGTCATCGCATGACTACCCGATGCGGTCGAGGATGATCGGGTTCGGGGTGAACGCCGTGCCGGCCGGGGCGACCTCGATGGCGCCGGTCAGGGCCTCGACGGCGTAGTCGAAGCGCTCCGGGGTGTCGGTGTGGAGGGTCAGCAGGGGCTGGCCGGCCGTCACGGTGTCGCCGGGCTTGGCGTGCATCTCGACGCCGGCGCCGGCCTGGACCGGGTCCTCCTTGCGGGCGCGGCCGGCGCCCAGGCGCCAGGCGCAGACGCCGATCGCGTAGGCGTCCAGCGCGGTGAGCACGCCGGAGGCGGGGGCCGGGATGACGTGCTGTTCGCGGGCGACCGGGAGCGGGGCGTCCACGTCGCCGCCCTGGGCGGCGATCATGCGGCGCCAGTGGTCCATCGCGGAGCCGTCGCGCAGCGCGTCCGCCGGGTCCTTGCCGTGCACGCCGGCCGCGGTGAGCATCTCGCGGGCGAGCGCGAGGGTCAGCTCGACGACGTCGGCCGGGCCGCCGCCCGCCAGCACCTCCAGGGACTCGCGGACCTCCAGGGCGTTGCCCGCGGTGAGGCCGAGCGGGGTCGACATGTCGGTGAGCAGGGCGACGGTGTTGACCCCGGCGGTGGTGCCCAGGCCGACCATGGTGCGGGCCAGTTCGCGGGCGTCGTCCAGGTTCTTCATGAAGGCCCCGGAGCCGACCTTGACGTCCAGGACGAGTGCGCCGGTGCCCTCGGCGATCTTCTTGGACATGATCGAGGAGGCGATCAGCGGGATGGCCTCGACGGTGCCGGTGACGTCGCGCAGCGCGTACAGCTTCTTGTCGGCCGGCGCGAGGCCGTCGCCCGCCGCGCAGATCACCGCGCCGACGGAGCGCAGCACGTCCAGCATCTCCTCGTTGGAGAGCAGGGCGCGCCAGCCGGGGATGGACTCCAGCTTGTCGAGGGTGCCGCCGGTGTGGCCGAGGCCGCGGCCGGACAGCTGCGGGACGGCGGCGCCGCAGGCGGCGACCAGCGGGGCGAGCGGCAGGGTGATCTTGTCGCCGACGCCGCCGGTGGAGTGCTTGTCGCTGGTGGGCAGCGGCAGCGAGGAGAAGTCCATCCGGACGCCGGAGCGGATCATGGCGTCCGTCCAGCGGCTGATCTCGCGCGGCTTCATCCCGTTCAGCAGGATCGCCATCGCCAGCGCGGACATCTGCTCGTCGGCGACCTCGCCACGGGTGTAGGCGTCGATGACCCAGTCGATCTGAGCGTCGCTCAGCTCTCCGCGATCGCGCTTGGTCCTGATGACGGAGATGACGTCCATGCGTGCTCCAAGAGGGGTTTCAAAAGCGAAGAGTGTCGCGAGACGACCGGGTTCCGGCCCACTCGCGACACTCTACGCGCGTAACAGAATCGGCGGCTAGAGACGATCCGGCCCGAACGCGTCCGGCAGGACCTCGCTCATCGGCTTGATGCCCGAGGGCAGTTCGATCAGCAGGCCGGGTCCTCCGTGCTCGTACAGCAGCTGGCGGCAGCGCCCGCACGGCATCAGCAGTTCGCCGGCGCCGTCCACGCAGGTGAAGGCGACCAGCCGGCCGCCGCCGGAGGAGTGCAGCGCGGACACCAGCCCGCACTCGGCGCACAGCCCGAGCCCGTACGAGGCGTTCTCCACGTTGCACCCGGTGACCACCCGGCCGTCGTCCACCAGCGCCGCCGCGCCGACCGGGAAGTGGCTGTACGGCGCGTACGCGCGGCCCATGGCCTCGCGCGCCGCCGAACGCAGCAGCTCCCAGTCGGTCGCGGACGGCGCCCGGGGCCCGGGGGCGGTCACTTGCCCTGGCCCTTGCGGTAGACCTGGCCGTCCGCCTTCGGCATCCGCAGCCGCTGCGAGGCCAGCGAGAGCACCACCAGGGTGATCAGATACGGCGTGGCGACGATCAGCGGACGCTGCACCTCGTCGGTCAGCGCGTACCAGGCGATCAGGCCGCCGGCCACCACGAAGGAGACCACGGTCGCGGTGTACTTGCGGCGGTACAGCTGCCAGAGCGCCAGCAGGACCATCGCGACGCCCACGGTCAGGATCAGCACGTGCACCGACCCCGGGTCGCGCAGCTGGAGGCTGTCGGTGAAGCCGAACAGGCCGGCGCCCATGGCGAGGCCACCGGGCATCCAGTTGCCGAAGATCATCGCGGCGAGGCCGATGAAGCCGCGGCCGAGGGTCTGGCCGTCCTTGTAGAAGTGCGCCGCGACCAGCGAGAGGTACGCCCCGCCGAGGCCGGCGAAGGCGCCGGAGGCGACGACCGCGAGGTACTTGTACTTGTAGACGTTGACGCCCAGCGACTCGGCGGCGGTCGGGTTCTCGCCGCAGGAGCGCAGCCGCAGGCCGAACACCGTGCGCCAGAGCGCGAAGTAGCTGACCACGATCAGCGCACCGGCCAGCAGCACGACCACCGAGATGTTGGTGACCAGGCCGCCGAGCACGCCCGCGACGTCCGAGACGAGGAACCAGTGGTGGTTCTCGATGCTCCTCAGCCCGGAGGACAGGCCCGGGACGGTGATGTACGGCAGCGGGTCCGCCGGCGGGGACTGGTTCTGGCCGGCACCGGCCGAGACGTAGTCCTTGTAGTAGATCCGGTTGACGTACGCGCAGATGCCGGGGATCAGCAGGTTGATGCCGACGCCGGAGACGATGTGGTCGACGCCGAAGGTGACGGTGACGACCGCGTGCAGCAGGCCGCCGAACGCCCCGCCCAGCATGCCGGCCAGCAGGCCGACCCACGGGTTGACCAGGTAGCCCGCCCAGGCGCCGCAGAAGGTGCCGGCGACCATCATGCCTTCGAGGCCGATGTTGACCACGCCGGCCCGCTCGGACCAGAGGCCGCCGAGACCGGCCATGCCGATCGGCACGGCCGCGCCGAGCGCGGCGGTGACCTGCCCGGAGGAGGTCAGCGAGTGGTTGCCGGTGGCCATGCCCACGGCGGAGAACAGCACCAGGGCGCCCGCGATCAGCAGCAGGACGGCCGGCCAGGACAACTTGCGCTTCTTCGCGGGTGCGCCCGACGCCTTCGGACGGGCAGCCGTTGCCGTACTCATGCGGACACCTCCTTCTTCTCACTGTTCGCGACGGCCTGGGCGGCGAGCTGGGCGCCGACCTTCTGCTGCTGGCGCCTCAGGCCGTAGCGGCGCACCAGCTCGTACGCGACGACGACGCAGATGACGATGGTGCCCTTCATGACGTCGACGATCTCGAAGGGGAAGCCGCCCTGGAGCGGCAGCACCGAGCCGGTGACGTCCAGGAAGGCGAACAGCAGCGCCGCGAAGGCCATGCCGATCGGGCTGTTGCGGCCGAGCAGGGCGATCGAGATGCCCAGGAAGCCCAGACCGGGCTGGAAGCTCTGGCCGAAGTAGTGCGAGTTCTGGAGCAGCTCGGGCAGGCCGATCAGACCGGCGATCGCGCCGGAGACCACCATCGAGATGACCACCATGCGCTTGACGTTCGCGCCGGAGGCGGTCGCGGCGGACTCCGAGCGGCCGGTGGCCCGCAGGTCGAAGCCGAACCGGGTGCGGGTCAGCACGAACTGGAAGACCACGCCGACCAGGGCGGCGACGAAGATGAAGCCCCAGAGCGTCCCGCCGGCCGTCTCCATCGAGAAGAAGTGGCTGGACTGCGAGATCGGCTCGGTCTGGATCGAGTTGGTGGTGCCGCTGGTCTTCGGCGCGAAGACGCCGGGGACGAGCAGCAGACCGATGATCGCGGTCGCGATCGAGTTCAGCATGATGGTCGAGATGACCTCGCTGACACCGCGGTAGACCTTCAGCAGACCGGCGACGCTCGCGTACAGACCACCGACCAGCATGGCGGTGAGCAGCAGCAGCGGGATCTGGACGAAGGCCGGCAGGTCCACCTTGGCGCCGACGAAGGCCGCGAACAGCGCCGCGACCTTGTACTGGCCCTCGACGCCGATGTTGAACAGGTTCATCCGGAACCCGAACGCGGCGGCCGCGGCGGCCAGGTAGTAGGTGGTGGACCGGTTGAGGATGCCCACCTGGCCGTCCGACTTGCCGGCGTACGTGAGCATCACGTTCCACGCGTCGAACGGGTTCTTGCCCGAGGTCGCCAGCAGGACGGAACAGATCACGATGGAGAGCAGGACCGCGAGCACCGGCGCCGCCAGTGCCAGCACGATCCGCTCGCCGCTGAACCGCCGGGCCGGGCCGGGCTTCGCGGCGGCGGGGTTGGGACTGGTCATGGGTTACTCCCCCGCCTGCGGGTCGTCGGCGGTGTCGGTGGGCTGGTGCCCGGCCTCGGCCTCGGTGCCCTCGGCCGCGATGGCCCGCGCGTCGGCGACGGCCTCCGCCTCGGATTCGAGGTGGCCGCTGGCGGCGCCGGTCATCGCGGTGCCGAGGTCCTCGGCGGTGACGGTGGCCGGGTCGGCGTCCGCGACCAGTCGGCCGCGGTAGATCACCCGGATGGTGTCGGACAGGCCGATCAGCTCGTCCAGGTCCGCGGAGATCAGCAGGACGGCCAGGCCGGCCCGCTGGGCGACCCGGATGTGCTCCCAGATCTGCGCCTGGGCGCCGACGTCCACACCGCGGGTGGGGTGGGCCGCGATCAGCAGCTTGGGCTGGTGGCTCATCTCGCGGCCGATGATCAGCTTCTGCTGGTTGCCGCCGGAGAGCGAGGCCGCGGTGACCTCGATGCCGGGGGTGCGGACGTCGTACTCCTCGACGATCCGCCAGGTGTCCGTACGGGCGGCGGCCGGGTCGAGCAGCAGACCCTTGGAGTTGGGCTCCTCGGTGACGTGGCCGAGGATGCGGTTCTCCCAGAGCGGGGCCTCCAGCAGCAGGCCGTGCCGGTGCCGGTCCTCGGGGATGTAGCCGATGCCGGCCTCGCGGCGGGCCCGGGTCTGGGCGCCGGAGAGGTCCTCGCCGTCCAGGGTGACGGTGCCGGCGTTCAGCGGCAGCATGCCCATGATGGCCTCGACCAGCTCGGCCTGGCCGTTGCCCTCGACACCGGCGATGCCGAGGATCTCGCCCTTGTGGATGCGCAGCGAGATGTCGTCCAGGACGACGCGCTCGATGCCCTCGGCGTCGGTCTTGGCGATCCGCAGGCCCTCGACGTCGAGCATCACGGTGTCGGTGACGGTCGACTCGCGGCTCTCCGGGGAGGGCAGCTCGGCGCCGACCATCAGCTCGGCGAGCTGGCGGGCGGTGACGGCCTTCGGATCGGCGTCACCGACCGTGGTGCCGCGCCGGATGACGCTGATCGCGTCGGCCACCGCGAGCACCTCGTGCAGCTTGTGCGAGATGAAGATGACGGTGACGCCCTCGGACTTGAGGTCGCGCAGGTTGTCGAACAGCGCGTCGACCTCCTGCGGGACCAGCACGGCCGTGGGCTCGTCGAGGATCAGGATCTTGGCGCCGCGGTACAGCACCTTGAGGATCTCGACGCGCTGGCGGTCGGCGACGCCGAGGTCCTCGACCAGGGCGTCCGGGCGCACGCCCAGGCCGTACTGGTCGGAGATCTCCTTGATCTTCGCCTTCGCCTTGGCGCCGATGCCGTGGAGCTTCTCGCCGCCGAGGACGACGTTCTCCCACACGGTGAGGTTGTCGGCGAGCATGAAGTGCTGGTGCACCATGCCGACGCCGCGGGAGATGGCGTCGCCGGGGGTGTTGAACTCGCACGTCTCGCCGTTGATCGCGATGGTGCCCTCGTCCGGCTTCTGCATGCCGTAGAGGATCTTCATCAGCGTCGACTTGCCGGCGCCGTTCTCCCCCATGAGGGCGTGCACGGTGCCGGTGCGGACGGTGAGGTTGATGTCGTGGTTGGCCACGACACCGGGGAAGCGCTTGGTGATGCCGCGCAGTTCGACGGCCGGCGTCGCCGTCCCCGCGCTGGGGGTGCCGTCCTCGTGGAGGGGGACGGGGTCGGATGCGGTGATGGCGATCTCCTGGTGGTCTGGAGGCGCGTCATTGCGCTGGGAGGGCCAAGGGGGGTGGACGTGGGGACGGAACGGGGCCCGGGGGTACGCGTCAGCGCACCCTGCCGGGCCCCTCCCGTGAACTGTGTGAATGCGTCGCGCTGCCGGGCAGGCGGCAGGCGCTGTGGCGTCCGGGACGCGCGGTCCTTACTTGGCCGGCGCGGTCGGAATGGTGGTGGCGCCGGACTTGATCGCCTCGGCGGCGGCCTTCAGCTTGTCCTGGATGTCGTCCAGCTTGCCGCCGGTGGTGGCGAGCGAGACGCCGTCGGCCTTCAGGTCGAACATCTTGATGCCGGTCGGGTTCTGGCCCTTCTTGACCGAGTCGACGTACGAGAACACCGCGGTGTCGACGTTCTTGACCATCGAGGTCAGGATGCTGTTCTTGTACTTCGCCAGGGCCGGCTGGTTGGCCTGGTCGGAGTCGACGCCGATGGCCAGGGCGCCCTGCTTGTTGGCGACGGCCTCGATGGCGCCGTTGCCGGAGGAGCCGGCGGCGGCGTAGATGACGTCCGCGCCCTTGTCGAGCTGGCCCTGGGTGGCCTCCTTGCCCTTGTCGGGCGAGGCGAAGCCGGTGAAGTCCGGCGGGGTCGTCAGGTAGGTGGTCTCGACCGTGATGTTCGGGTCGACGGACTTCACACCCGCCGTGTAACCGGCCTCGAACTTCTTGATCAGCTCGGACTGCACACCGCCGATGAAGCCGACGTGCTTGGTCTTCGACTTGTTCGCGGCGGCGACACCGGCCAGGTACGAACCCTCCTGCTCGGCGAAGAGCAGCGAGGTGACGTTGGCCGGCTGGTCCTTGTCGTTCGAGTCGATGATCGCGAACTTGACGTTCGGGTTCTCCTTGGCGACCTTGTTGACGGCCGGCTGGTAGACGAAGCCGACCGCGACGATCGTCTTGTAGCCCGCGTCGATCAGGTTCTTGAGGCGGGTCTCCTTGTCGGCCTCGGCCTCGCCCTGCTTGGCCTCGGCCTCGGTCACGGTGACGCCCAGCTCGGACTTGGCCTTGTCCAGACCACGGGCCGCGGAGTCGTTGAACGACTGGTCGCCACGGCCACCGATGTCGTACGCCATGCCGACCTTGAGCGAGCCGTCGCCCGAGCCGGAAGAGGAGGAGGTGTCGGTGCTCTTTGCGCCGCAAGCGGCGAGCGAGGCCATGCCCAGGGAACCTGAGAGCACAACCGCGGCGAGCTTCATTGAACGGCGCAAGGGGGTATCTCCTTCTACACGCAACCGTTTGGCGTGGTCGGACGCCACCGTAACGCGCGTAGAACACGGTTGTGTTACGGGCTGGTAGCGCCTCCGGGTTGTTACCAAACCGTGGTCTGACGTTCTTCCTGAGGCGCTAACCCGTGCGCGGACGGTGATCCGAGGTCGGTTTCGCCCAGTTTACGGACGCCTTCCGGCGCCTCGGATCCCCACGACGCCAACGGTGCTGACGATCCCGTCACACGGCGGAAGAACCGCTCCCGGGGGCGCCCGTCAGCTGCCGTCCGCCTCCAGCGCCAGCGCCGAGAACAGCTCCACGCCGATGCCGATCGCCCGCTCGTCCACGTCGAACCGGCCGTGGTGCAGGTCCCTGACGGTGGGGTCGCCGGGGGCGCGGACGCCCAGCCGGGCCAGCGCGCCCGGGGCGTACTCCAGGTACCAGGAGAAGTCCTCGCCGCCCAGGCTCTGTTCGGTGCTCTCCACCACCACGGCGCCGTCGCCGGCGAAGCGGGCGCGCATCACCTCGTCCAGCCGCGCGACCGAGACCGCCTCGTTGACCACCGGCGGCACCCCGCGGTGGTAGTCCAGCGTCCACTTGGCCCGGTAGGTCTCGGCCAGCTTGGCGATCAGCTCGTGCATCAGGTCCGGCGCCTCGCGCCAGCCGTCCAGCTCCAGGCAGCGGACGGTGCCCTCCAGTTCGGCGTGCTGGGGGATGACGTTGGGCGCCGTGCCGGAGGCGATCCGCCCCCAGACCAGGCTGACGCCCCAGCGCGGGTCCATCCGGCGGGCCAGCATGCCCGGGAGGTCGGCGGCCGCCTTGGCGACCGCGGTGACCAGGTCGGTGGTCAGGTGCGGCCGGGCGGTGTGCCCGCCGGGGCCGTCCAGGTGGAGCACCAGGCGGTCGCAGGCCGAGGTGATCGCCCCGACCCGCAGGGCGATCCGGCCGACCTCCACCTTCGGGTCGCAGTGCACCGCGAAGATCCGCCCGACGCCCTCCATCCCGCCGGCCTTGATCACGTCCAGCGCGCCGCCGGGCATGACCTCCTCGGCGGGCTGGAACACCAGCCGGACGGGGCGGCGCAGCTCGCCGGTCCGGACGGCCTCGGCCAGCACCAGGCCGGTGCCGAGCACCACGGAGGTGTGCACGTCGTGCCCGCAGGCGTGGGCCCGGCCGGGGACGGAGGAGCGGTACGGCACGTCGGTCTTGGCGTCGTCGATCGGCAGCGCGTCGATGTCGGCGCGGAAGGCCAGGAACTCCGTGCCCGGGGTGGTCCCGGGCGGGACGACGTCGACGAGCATTCCGGTGCCGCCGGGCAGCACGCGGGGTTCGAGGCCGGCCGCCACCAGCCGGTCGCGCAGCAGCCCGGTGGTGCGGAACTCCTGGCGGCCAAGCTCCGGGTGCCGGTGCAGATCACGACGGAAGGCGACCAGCTCGGGCTCCAGCGCGCGGACCCGCTCACGGAGATCGGCGGCAGGGCGTGCGACGGCGAGAGTGGCGCCCGACTGAGCGGGCTCAGGACGGTTCATCTCGCCAATCGTAGGCCTGTTGGGGGGATTTGGCCCGACTTCCGGAAAATTAGTCTCCGGATGGGCGCATACCGGCCGGACAGGTGGGTATGACATCTCGTTTCAGCCGCCTTCCCCAGGTTGCCTGACCTGTGCAACGATCCCCCACGCCGGCGGTCACGGCCGACACTTCCGCGACGGCACCGTCAAGTTGACGTCCGTTCAGCGGGACGTCAGAACCGCTCCACCGGGGCGTACGTCCCCCACACCTCGCGCAGCGCGTCGCAGACCTCGCCGACGGTGGCCCGGGCGGCCAGCGCCTCCTTCATCGGGTACAGCACGACCTCCGTCCCCTCGGCGGCGCGGCGCAGCGCGTCCAGCGCCTGGCCGACGGCGCCGGCGGAGCGCTCGGCCCGCAGCCGGGCCAGCCGCCGCACCTGCCGCTCCTCGACCGCCGGGTCCACCCGCAGCGGCCGGTACGGCTCCTCCGTGTCCGACCGGAAGCGGTTGACGCCGACCACGGTCCGCTCGCCGGAGTCGGTCTCCCGCTGGACCCGGTAGGCGGTGCGCTCGATCTCGTCCTTCTGGTAGCCCTGTTCGATCGCGGCCACCGCGCCGCCCCGCTCCTCGATCCGGTCCATCAGGGCCCGCGCGGCGGCCTCCACCCCGTCGGTGAGCGACTCCACGGCGTAGGAGCCGGCGAACGGGTCGACGGTGGCGGTCACGTCGGTCTCGTGGGCGAGCACCTGCTGGGTGCGCAGGGCGAGCCGGGCGGCCTTCTCGGTGGGCAGCGCGATCGCCTCGTCGAAGGCGTTGGTGTGCAGCGACTGGGTGCCGCCGAGCACCGCGGCGAGCGCCTGCACGGTGACCCGGGCCAGGTTGACCTCGGGCTGCTGGGCGGTGAGCTGCACTCCCGCGGTCTGGGTGTGGAAGCGCAGCATCTGCGAGCGCGGGTCCCGGGCGCCGAACGCGTCCCGCATGACTGTGGCCCAAATCCTGCGTGCGGCACGGAACTTGGCCACTTCCTCCAGCAGGGTCGTGCGGGCCGCGAAGAAGAACGAGAGGCGGGGCGCGAACTCGTCCACGGCCATTCCGGCGGCGAGCGCGGTGCGGACGTAGGCGATGCCGTTGGCCAGGGTGAAGGCGACCTCCTGCGCGGGATCGGCTCCGGCCTCGGCCATGTGGTAGCCGGAGATCGAGATGGTGTTCCAGCGCGGGATCTCGGCCCGGCAGTACCGGAAAACGTCGGCGGCCAGCCGCAGCGAGGGACGCGGCGGGAAGATGTAGGTGCCGCGGGCGATGTACTCCTTCAGCACGTCGTTCTGGACCGTGCCGGTGAGCGCGGCCGGCGCCACCCCCTGGGCCTCGCCGACGAGTTGGTAGAGGAGCAGGAGCGGGGCAGCGGGCGCGTTGATGGTCATCGAGGTGGACACCCCGCCGAGCGGGATGCCGTCGAACAGCACCGCCATGTCCTCGACGCTGTCCACCGCCACGCCCACCCTGCCGACCTCGCCCGCCGCGAGCGGCGCGTCCGAGTCGTAGCCCATCTGGGTGGGCAGGTCGAAGGCGACCGAGAGGCCGGTGCCGCCGCCGGCGATCAGCTGCCGGTAGCGGGCGTTGGACTCGGCGGCGGTGCCGAAGCCCGCGTACTGGCGCATCGTCCAGGGCCGGCCGGTGTACATCGTCGGGTACACGCCCCGGGTGTAGGGGTACTCCCCCGGCCGCCCCAGCCGGGCGGCGGCGTCCCAGCCGGCCAGGGACTCGGGTCCGTACAGCGGCTCGATCTCGAAGCCCGACTCGGCGCGGCGCGGCTCGGCGGCCATGGGGGTCCCTCCGGAACTGGGGGTCGGTCCTCCTGCTCCAGGGTCCGACCGGCCCGCCGGGGCGGCGACGCGGTTGAGATGATCGGGTGAACGACCGACGAGCCCAGGGAGTGGCAATGACCGAGCAGAAGGTGGCCGTGGTCACCGGTGCCAGCAGCGGAATCGGCGCGGCGACCGCCCGCCGGCTGGCCGCCGAGGGCTTCGAGGTGGTGCTGACCGCCCGCCGCACCGGGCGCGTGGAGGCGCTGGCCGAGGAGATCGGCGCCGGGGGCGGCTCGGCGCGGGCCGTCACCCTGGACGTCACCGACCGGGCCGCCGTGGACGCCTTCGCGGCCGAGGTCGGCCGGGTGGACGTCCTGGTGAACAACGCCGGCGGCGCGATCGGCGCCGAGACCGTCGAGCACGGCGACCCGGCCGACTGGCGGGCCATGTACGAGGTGAACGTGCTCGGCGTGCTGCACATGACCCAGGCCCTGCTGCCGGCCCTGCGGGCCACCGGCGACGGCACGGTGCTGGTGCTCTCCTCGACCGCCGCGCTGGCCGCGTACGAGGGCGGCGGCGGGTACGTCGCCGCCAAGCACGCCGCCCACACCATCGCGGCCACGCTGCGGCTGGAACTGTGCGGGGAGCCGATCCGGGTGATCGAGATCGCGCCCGGCATGGTGAAGTCCGAGGGCTTCGCGGTCACCCGCTTCCGCGGCGACGAGGAGAAGGCCGCCGCGGTCTACGCGGGCGTGGCCGAACCGCTCACCTCGGAGGACGTCGCGGACACCGTGGCGTGGGCGGTCACCCGGCCCCCGCACGTGAACATCGACCTGCTGGTGGTCCGCCCCCGGGCCCAGGCCGCCAACCACAAGGTCCACCGCGTCTGAGCCGCGCCGACGGCGGGGAGGGCGCGGGTGGCACCGGGGAGGGCGCGGGTGGCGGCGGGTTGGGCGCCGATGGCGGCGGGCTGGGTGCCGGTGGCGGGGAGTCGCTGGTGACGGGGAGGGTGCTGACACCCAGGCGTCAACGTCACAACTTGATAGCTCGTCCGGATGAATTCGGCGCGCGCCCTCCCCAACTGATGAGCGCTCAACTACCTTTGAGGCGCTGACGGACCGGCCCCGAGCGCCCCTCCGCGGCCCCATACTCCAGCTACGCCATCCACCCCACTTCACCGGCACCTTCCCGCCCTCACGAGGAGGACCCGCTGGCCAGCGACATCCCGTCACAGCGGCTCGACGCCAGAACAGAGCCGACCCTCCTCGGGTTGCACCGCTTCAACGAAGCCGACGCCGGCGCCGCCGAGGAGGCCCTGCTGGCCTGCTGCGGCAGCCACCGCTGGGCCCTGCGACTCACCGCGCACCGGCCCTACCCCGACATCGAGTCCCTGCTGGCCGCCGCCAGCGAGGCCTCCTACGACCTCCGCCCGGCCGACCTCGCCGAGGCGCTGGCCGACGAGAGCTGGATGCCGCAGCCGCTGCTCGGCATGCGGGCTCCCGGCAGCCAGGCCGCGCACACCGCGCTGCGGGCGGCCCACGCCGCCTACGAGGCCCGGTTCGGCCACGTCTTCGTGGTCTGCCTGGAACGGGTCGCCCCGGAGGAGATGCTCGACACCGTGCTCTCCTCCATCCGCACCCGGCTCGCCAACGACCCGGACGAGGAGCGGCTGATCGCGGCCGACGAGCTCCGCCGGATCGCCCTCACCCGCCTGGAGCACCTGGTCGCCACCCATTCGGAGGCCGCGGCGCACTGAACCCCGGCCGTACTCGCGGGCGCACCCCCTTCCCCGGGTGGGCGCGCGCGGGTACGGCCGCGCCGGGTTCACCCGCGAGGGGGGCCAAGCCTCCACCCAACGTGACGAATCGGTCACTCATGGCGGTGATCCCGGGTTTGGTTCCCGCTCGACTAGGCCAGAAGTGCCTGATTGATCACACCTGGGGCCCCCGGAGGCGCCGCACGACGAGGCGTCGATAGGATGCTGGCGGCCGGTGGACCGTACCCGGCCGGGCTGACCGACACCGAAGCCGGCCGAGCCCCCAATCGCTTCCGGAGGGTTTTTCCGTGCCGGCTGGAACGCTGTACCGCGGCCGGGAAGGCATGTGGAGCTGGGTGGCTCATCGAGTCACCGGCGTCCTCATCTTCTTCTTCCTGTTCGCCCACGTCCTGGACACCGCCCTCGTGCGAGTGTCGCCGGAGTCCTACGACACCGTCATCCAGACGTACAAGACTCCCCTCGTGAACCTGATGGAGTACGGCCTGGTGGCCGCCATCCTGTTCCACGCCCTGAACGGCCTGCGGGTCGTGGCGGTGGACTTCTGGGCCAAGGGCCCGAAGTACCAGAAGCAGATGCTCTGGACCGTCGTCGGAGTCTGGGTCGTCCTGATGGCCGGTTCCTTCTACGGGATCCTCCAGCACACGCTGATCTCCTGGTTCGGGAAGTGAGCCGAGACATGTCCACGGAAATCTCCGACGCCATCGTCGTCCCTTCCAAGCAGGCGCACACCGGCAAGGGACTGGGCACCGGCAACCCGGCCGACGCGTTCGTCATCGAGCCTCCGCGCCAGCGGACCAAGAAGACCCCGCGCCGCACCCGCACCAACTTCGAGATGCTGGCCTGGCTCTTCATGCGCCTGTCCGGTGTCGTCCTGGTCGTGCTGATCCTCGGCCACCTGCTGATCATGCTGGTGCTCGACGGCGGCGTCTCCAAGATCGGCTTCGCCTTCGTGGCCGGCCGCTGGGCCTCGCCGTTCTGGCAGGGCTGGGACCTCCTGATGCTCTGGCTCGCCATGCTGCACGGCGCCAACGGCATGCGTCAGGTCATCAACGACTACGCCGAGAAGGACTCGACCCGGCTCTGGCTCAAGGGGCTCATGGGTACCGCCACGGTCTTCACCGTGCTGCTGGGCACCCTGGTGATCTTCACCTTCGACCCCAACATCTGAGCCGCGAGCACCATCGACCATCGGCAGAGGCCAGAGGCGAGTTAACCCCCCATGCAGATTCACCAGTACGACACCGTCATCGTCGGCGCCGGCGGCGCCGGCATGCGCGCGGCCATCGAGTCGACGCAGCGCAGCCGCACCGCCGTCCTGACCAAGCTCTACCCGACCCGGTCCCACACCGGCGCGGCCCAGGGCGGCATGTGCGCCGCCCTGGCCAACGTCGAGGAGGACAACTGGGAGTGGCACACCTTCGACACGGTCAAGGGTGGTGACTACCTGGTCGACCAGGACGCCGCCGAGATCATGTGCAAGGAGGCCATCGACGCCGTCCTCGACCTGGAGAAGATGGGCCTTCCCTTCTCCCGCACCGAGCAGGGCCGGATCGACCAGCGCCGCTTCGGCGGTCACTCCCGCAACCACGGCGAGGCCCCGGTCCGCCGCTCGTGCTACGCGGCCGACCGCACCGGCCACATGATCCTCCAGACGCTGTTCCAGAACTGCGTCAAGCACGGCGTCGAGTTCTTCAACGAGTTCTACGTCCTCGACCTGCTGCTCAACGAGGGCAAGACGGCCGGCGTCGTCGCCTACGAGCTGGCCACCGGCGAGATCCACGTCTTCCAGGCCAAGTCGGTCGTGTTCGCCTCCGGCGGCACCGGCAAGTTCTTCAAGGTCTCCTCCAACGCCCACACCCTCACCGGTGACGGCCAGGCCCTGGTCTACCGCCGCGGCCTGCCGCTGGAGGACATGGAGTTCTTCCAGTTCCACCCGACGGGCATCTGGCGCATGGGCATCCTGCTCACCGAGGGCGCCCGCGGCGAGGGCGGCATCCTGCGCAACAAGGACGGCGAGCGCTTCATGGAGCGCTACGCCCCCGTCATGAAGGACCTCGCGTCCCGTGACGTCTGCTCCCGCGCGATCTACACCGAGATCCGCGAGGGCCGCGGCTGCGGTCCCGAGGGCGACCACGTCTACCTCGACCTGACCCACCTGCCGCCGGAGCAGCTGGACGCCAAGCTGCCGGACATCACCGAGTTCGCGCGCACCTACCTCGGCATCGAGCCCTACACGGACCCGATCCCGATCCAGCCCACCGCGCACTACGCCATGGGCGGCATCCCGACCAACGTCGAGGGTGAGGTCCTGCGCAACAACACGGACGTCGTCCCGGGCCTGTACGCGGCCGGCGAGGTCGCCTGCGTCTCCGTGCACGGCGCCAACCGCCTGGGCACCAACTCGCTGCTGGACATCAACGTGTTCGGCCGCCGCGCGGGCATCGCCGCCGCCGACTACGCCAACGCGAACGATTTCGTCGCGCTGCCGGAGAACCCGGAGGAGAAGGTCCAGGCGCTGGTCGACGGCCTGCGCGAGTCCACCGGCACCGAGTCCGTGGGGCAGATCCGCAAGGAGCTGCAGGAGACCATGGACACCAACGCGATGGTGTACCGCACCGGCGCCACCCTGAAGCAGGCGATCGAGGACATCGCCGCGCTGAAGGAGCGCTACAAGAACGTCTCCATCCAGGACAAGGGCTTCCGTTACAACACGGACCTCCTGGAGGCCGTCGAGCTGGGCAACCTGCTCGACCTGGCCGAGGTGCTGGCCGTCTCCGCGCTGGCGCGCGAGGAGTCCCGCGGCGGCCACTACCGCGAGGACTTCCCGACCCGTGACGACGTGAAGTTCATGCAGCACACCATGGCGTACCAGGAGGTCGCCGCCGACGGCAGCACCTCCATCCGCCTCGACTACAAGCCGGTCGTCACGACCCGCTACCAGCCGATGGAGCGTAAGTACTGATGAGCACTCCGACCCTGGAGAAGCACTCGGCCGCTCTTGACGCGGCCGAAGCCGGTGCCGTCCAGCCGATCACCGTCACCTTCCGGATCCGCCGGTTCAACCCGGAGGAGCACCCGGACCCGGTGTGGGTCGACTACCAGCTGACGATGGACCCGAAGGAGCGCGTCCTGGACGCGCTCAACAAGATCAAGTGGGAGCAGGACGGCACCCTCACCTACCGCCGCTCCTGCGCCCACGGCATCTGCGGCTCCGACGCCATGCGGATCAACGGCCGCAACCGGCTGGCGTGCAAGACCCTGATCAAGGACGTCAACCCGGAGAAGCCGATCACGATCGAGGCCATAAAGGGCCTGACGGTCCTCAAGGACCTGGTCGTGGACATGGACCCGTTCTTCCAGGCGTACAAGGACGTCATGCCGTTCCTCATCACCAAGGGGAACGAGCCGACCCGGGAGCGCCTCCAGTCCGCCGAGGACCGCGAGCGCTTCGACGACACCACCAAGTGCATCCTGTGCGCCGCGTGCACGTCGTCCTGCCCGGTGTTCTGGAACGACGGCCAGTACTTCGGCCCGGCCGCCATCGTCAACGCGCACCGCTTCATCTTCGACTCGCGCGACGAGGGTGCCGAGCAGCGCCTGGAGATCCTCAACGACCGTGAGGGCGTGTGGCGCTGCCGCACCACCTTCAACTGCTCCGAGGCCTGCCCGCGTGGCATCGAGGTCACCAAGGCGATCCAGGAAGTGAAGCGGGCGCTGGTCACCCGCCGCTTCTGACCCCCGCCCGGCGGCCCGCGGGCCCCGCCCGATCCCCGGATCGGGCGGGGCCCGCGGCGTTCACTAGCGCAGGGCGCCGAGGTCCCTGGGCTCGGACCAGCCGCTGAAGGCCACCAGGTGCCGGTCGGCCGTCACCGCCCACAGGTCGGGCACTCCGTCGCCGTCGGCGTCGCCCGCGCTGTCGAGCGTCGGGTAGGCGTCGGCGGTGAAGCCGGTGGCCACCACGTTCGCCGAGGGGTCGGCGAGGGCGGAGAAGTCCAGCAGCCCGTTGTCCTTCCTGGTCACCGGGTAGGCGTGCAGGTCGCCGGTGGCCCGCTCGCGCGCCCACACGGCGAGGTTGCCCGAGGCGTCCGCGCCCGGGGCGATCAGGTCGTAGCCGCTCCAGTCCCCGGTGGTGG
The DNA here is from genome assembly GCF_055575155.1 of Kitasatospora sp. NPDC034533. NCBI lineage: Bacteria > Bacillati > Actinomycetota > Actinomycetes > Kitasatosporales > Streptomycetaceae > Kitasatospora > Kitasatospora sp. NPDC034533. Next base: position 233,500 of record NZ_JBVITE010000001.1, on the reverse strand, counting down.
CGACGGGCTCCGCGAAGCCGTAGCCGCGGAACGCGTCGTAGTAGGCGTAGAGCTTGCCGTGCTCGACCGCGAGGAGCGTCGGCAGGGACGGACTCGCCGCGCCGTAGCGACCGCCCACCGCGACGAGTTGGTCAGCGGCGGACCATCCCGGGGCGTAGTCCTCGGGGCAGGTGCTCGACCCGTCGGCGGCACCGACGCAGCGGGACGGCTTCCCCCCGTGCAGGGGCAGCCGGTCGCCGAAGACGCCCTTGTCCCAGTTGGAGTAGATGTACAGGCCCTCGGTGTCGCCCTTGGGACGCACCACCAAGTCGTCGCCGGGCCCGTGGATGTCGGCCCAGCCCCGGTGCAGCACCTGGTAGTCCTGCCAGCCGGTGTGGGCGGGGGCGAGCGCGGCCGGAACGACGGAGGTCGGGGTGGTGTCCCGGGCGGCGGCGCTGATGATCTGCAGGTTGCCCTGCGCGTCCGGGAGCAGGATGTCCGGGACGCCGTCGCCGTCGACGTCGCCGGGGACGGCCGGCTTGGGGCGCGGGTCCGAGGGCGCGAAGAAGCTGTAGACGTAGGGCTGGCCGACGTTGCCCGCTTCGTCCATGGTCTGGACGGTCAGGAGGTTGGTGCCCCAGTCCTGGGGCTTGAGGGTGAGCTGGGCGGTGCCGTCGGAGCCCGCCTTGACGGTGCCCGCGGAGGCGCAATCCCAGCCGACACCGATCCAGCCGTTCAGCACGTACCGGAAGCAGGCCACGCCGGAGGCCCGGCCGCCGGCCGGGGCGGCGTCGAGCCCCTTGACGGTGAAGACGCCGCTCTCCCGGGCGTACTTGCCGGGGGTGGCACCCGAACCGTCCTCCGGGAAGTCGGTGGAGGAGATCGACAGCCCCGGGTGGGTCAGGTCCACCCGGAAGCGGCAGGTCGGAGTGGGCTTGCCGCTGCCCGGATCGTAGGCGGGCCAGGTCTGCCAGGAGTAGGAGTGACCGTCCGCCAGGCCGGAGGTGGCCAGCTTGGCAGCACCTCCTGTGACGTCGACCGTGGTGTCGACGATCTTGTCGTGGTCCGGGGTCGAGTCGTCCCAGACCTTGAAGCGCACCTGCGGCGAGGTCGCCGAGACGGTCAGCGTCGGGTTCGCGACCGGCAGCCAGCCGGGAGCGGTGGCGTCGCCGCAGGCGTCGGTGTGCAGACCGGTGGAGGCGAAGCCCGGCGAGGGCACCGCCTTCGGGTCGCTGACCGCGTTCCCCGGCACGGCGGCGGCACCGGGCGCCGCGAGCAGGCCCGCAGCGAGTGCCGCCGCGGTGGCCCCGCCGATTCGGCGGACGTGTCGAAATGTCATGAAGGTTCCCCACCCCTTGTGTCCCATGGACCGGTTCCATGTGGAAGCGGTGAGGATCCTGCCAGCGTGGGCTGACAGCGGCAACGGCAATATCAGTCGGTGGCCGGGGAGCGGCGGGTGGCGCGCAGGCCGCGGACGCCGATGGTGCCGACGGCGATGCCGAGGAGGAAGGAGGTGACGGCGAGGAGGAGGTGGATCCAGAAGAAGGCGGTGGGCTGGGAGTGGTCGCCGTCGGTGAAGGCCTGGCCGCCGGAGTCCTTCCACAGGTTCTTGACGAAGGTCGTTGAAGGGAAGCCACCCAGGAGGATCGGAGGGTTCCCCCGCCGGTCGGCCGGACAGGCGCGGGTCACATACTGGAGGGAACGCCTCCCCGCATGAAGGACATCCCCGTGAAGCTCACCCGTCCCGTCTCCTGGTTCCTCGCAGCGTTCGGCGTGTGGTCTTGGGTGATCTGGTCAACCTTCGCTAAGAACCTCTGGAAGGACTCCGGCGGGCAGGCGTTCGTGAACGGCGACCACTCCCAGCCGACCGCCTTCTTCTGGGTCCACCTCCTCCTCGCCATCACGTCCTTCCTCCTCGGCACGGCCGTCGGCGTCATCGGCCTCCGGGGCATTCTCGCGGCCCGCCGCGCCACCAAGTAGAGGCCCGGCCGCTCCGTGGGGGACGCGGGACGGCCGGGCCGGTCGGTGGTTAGGGCAGGACGTTGACGGGGTCGTCCAGCCAGGGGCGGTGTTCGCCGGAGACGGTCACGGTCATGCCGAGCCGGGTAAGGCCGGGCTTGTCGTTGCGCACCCACCAGTCGTGCGCCGCCGTAACCTCGTCCCACAGGTTGCGCGGGCCGGACTGCGACACCGCGTGTTGCCCGTCCCAGTCGGCGAATCGGCAGTGGGCGTAGGACACGCCGTCCCAGATTTCAGCCCGACCCGTGCCGAACCGGTCGTAGCCAGCCCACACGTTCTGACGGAACAGGTCCGGGATTCGCAGACCGATCGCGAAGGCCGCGTGGGTCTGCTCGGCCACGTCGGCGGGGTCGATGCCGGACGCGCTGCGCCGGATGTCCTCGATGTCGAAGTCGCCACTGTCGGGGTGCTGGTCGCGCACCCACATGAACGACACGTCCTCGACGAACGGGCCGCTCGCCGACTGCCCGTCCTCGGCCACCGTGAGGCGCAGCAGCGCGCCGTTGCAGAACGGCGTGCCGTAGGGCACCAGGATGACCCCGCCGGGGGCTGTCTGCTCGATGATCGACGACGGCAGCCGCTGGACGGCCGCCGTGAAGTGCACCCGGTCGAACGGAGCGCCCTTGGGGTGGCCCAGCGTGCCGTCACCCGCGATGACCGTAGGCCGCAGGTCGGCGGCGTACAGGCGGTAGCGGGCCTGGCTGGCAAGGTCCGGGTCCACTTCGATGCTGGTCACGTTCTCGGCGCCGATCTGGCGGGAGAGAAGGCCCGCCGTCCAGCCGGTTCCGGTGCCCACCTCCAGGACCCGCATACCCTCGGCCACGTCCAGGTGCCGGAGCATCTGGGCGACCACGGTGGGCATGGAGCTGGACGACGACGGGGTTTCGGTCTTGTCGTAGACCTGTGTCACGAGAGCAAGGTCCGAGGTGACCAACTCGGCCCAGTTATCGGGCTGTTCGGTGCGGTCGATCCACTTGCCCTCGGACAGGATCCGGTCCGGGGTGAACAGGTCGCGCGGGGTGGTGCGGAACGTCTTTTCCCAGTCGGCCGACAACGCCCCGGACTCCCGGAGCGCGTCGGTCAGCTTGTCCCACGTCATGGCTTCCCTTACGGCTTGGACGGCTTGGGCAGGTTGGTGGGCGGGGCGTCGCGCTGGCCGTCGTGCGGCGCGGTGTCCGGCCTGCCCGAGTGGCCGCCCCCGCTGCCGCCACCGGCCTTGCCGGGGCCGTCGTTGCCCGATCCTCCACCGTGCTTTCCCATGTGCGTTCCCTCCTGTGGGTGAGTTCTAGCAACAGCCCCAATGGGGCGGCCCCGTCCGTGAGTTGGGGCGGAGCCACCCCATTGGGAGTTTCAGCCGGCGGCCGGGGCGCCGGTGGTCACCGGGTACACCGGCCCGGGGCCCGGCGGGGCAGGCGGCGGGGGCGGCGGCGGGATGGGGGGCGGAGTGCTCATACTGGTGCCTCCTCACGCGTGAGCGTTCCGGGCACCAGTCGGTGCCCGGGGCGTTCGGTGTTGCGGAACCCGCTCCGGTCGGCTGCCTGCCAGGGATGATGGCCGGGGCGGGAGTCTGTGGGGCGCATCAGCGCCACGGGTGGTTGGCCTCGCGCAGCCTGGCCAGCAAGTCCGCCCGCCGCTCCCGTTCCTCCGGCGTCAGCGGAGCCTCGCTGAACTCCTCCGGGCTCAGGACCGGCCGAGGCTCGATGGGCCGCTCAGGGGGCCACGGGCGGGCTCCAATCCACTCGAACGGGTCTACGGGCTCAGCGTCCCCGGCGGGGCCCTGTGCGGCCGTCTGCGGGTCGTCCTGGCGGTCACTCACCCGGTGCTGCCCCCGGGTTCGTGCACTCGTCGTTGTCGGCGTGCTGCTGCCGCCACCGGACCAGGTGCCGTGCGATGGTGGGGTTCGTGTCGGCCGAGTACTGCGCTTCGATCCCGTCGAAGTAGGCGCACCCGAGACAGAGGTTCTCCGACCCGCTGACAGCCGGGGCGGGAGCCGTGGGGAGCGTCATGCCGCCCCCTTGTCGGGGCACACGTCCGCGCCGCAGGTACAGAGCGGCCAGTCCTGCGGGATGCCCCGCCCCATGGCCTTGGCGGCATACGCCGGGTCGTAGTCGGCCAGCGCATCCACGGCGGGAGCGCGCTTGCGCTGCTCCGCCCGGTACTCGGCGCGGGTCTTCGTCTTGGGACTGTTGGTGCTCACCGCCATTGGGGGCCGCTCCCTCGGACTACTCAGAACCGATGAGCAACACGCTAGGGACCTAGGCGAGTTGGACTCCACAAAGTTGCATGAGATTGCACAGGTTCACCCCAGCGCCTCAATCGCCGACGTGATCAGCGCCCTTGCCTTGGCCCCGTGGACCGCCAGCTCTGCCAGCCTCTCGAACGCTCGTCCGTACTCTGCAACCTCACTGGGAGTCTTGACATTGACTCCCGCCGTGAGCAGTTCCACGGCCACGTGCTGATCATCGAACATATAGAACGCTTCCAGCGGCCAGATTCGGCGCGGCGCCGTAAAGGGGATAATCCCGAGACTGACCCGAGGAAGCGCCATCACTGCGAGGAGATACCCCAGCTGGGCCGCCATAGCCTCGGAATCGCCAATTCGATAGCGCAGGACGGTTTCTTCCATCAACAGCGCGAATCGGTGATTTCCCTCGCGGATCACATGAGCCCTAGCCATGCGAGCCTCTACGGCCTCGGCCACATCATCCGGCGTGCCTTGAAATTCAGTGATGGACGCCATGAGGGCAGTGGCGTATCCCGGCGTTTGAAGCATTCCCGGTACGACATTGGAAGCGTACACGCGAAATTGGCGCGTGCGCTCCCAAAGTGGAACGACCTCCTCTTGTGCTCGGCGCATGCCATTGCGCTGCAATTTTCTCCACTGAACGTACATAGAGTCCGCAGTGCGATTTGCCGCAATAAGGTCATCCGCCTGCCCAGCAGCTCCGCACGCTTCACACCACGAACGTATGTCAGCATCGGAGGGCGGGGTCTTTCCGTTCATAATCCGAGAGGACTTCGACGGGTGCCACCCACAGCGGATAGCTAGCTCACGTCCTGTCAGCCCTGCATCTAGGAGCAGTTCCCGCAGTCGGGCCGCCACGGCTTCGCGGGCTTCTTGAGCACTAGATGATGGAGATGAAGGCATGAGCTAGCTATCCGATATGTTCGATGGGTCAGACTTTGTACTCGTCGTGCGGGATTCCCGAACCCCATACCGTCGCGAAAGCAGATGCGCACAGCTGGGCAACGTCCGGGACAGTGCTCAATTCCTGCCCCGCCCAATCACCGTTTCCACTGAAGTGGTTGAACAGGACGATTTTCTCGTCAAAGAGCCAGAAGTCGTTTCCGGGCAGCGCAATCCCGGATGCCAGCCGACGGGGAAGCCATCGGACCTCCTCGCCCGCCGCAATGTTCACGACCGTGCCGGCGTGCTCCCACCGAATGTAATCGGTAACCGGCTCCGAAACAATGCGAGCACGGCGAACAGTGACGCCCCGGGCTACCGTCTCGGAAATGACAGATACCCATGGTGTCCAGTACGGCGAAGCGGGATCAGAATCCCGCTGTCCGGAGGTCATCCAGCGCTCGAAATCCTCGGATTCGTCCCCGACGCCGTATGCATCACGCATTTCCAGATGAACTGCTGAGCGCTTGGCGTCTTTCAGAAGCTCAAAGAAGTCCGGCTCGCTCTGCGGCATCGCACGCCTCCCTCAGAATAGGAATCATTCGCGTGGGGAACCTGATCACGTCTTCGTTCTCAGGGATTTCGGTGGCGTGCCCGGGTGCCGTGTTCTGTTCACACTGCTCCTTCAAGGCTGGAGACGCCTTCCAGCCCAGGAACACGAGTTCCTTTTTCTCTGCGTCCACCCAGACAGTAGGTGATCCCTGCTGCTGTGTTTCGGGGTCGATCCCGATGAACTGTAGTGCCATCGTGCCCTCCGTGCCTCGCTGGTTGCATGGATGTGCACGACCATCACTCAAAGTGGCGATGTCGTCAAGGTGCCATGCAAGTTGATCAAGCGTCATCTACGTGCCGGGGCACCAAACGACGAAAGGCCCCGTCCGACCCAAGGGAGGGTCAGACGGGGCAAGGGGTCGGCTCAGCGCTCCCGGTAGGGCTTCCGATGCCACAGGCCCCGGGCGTCCAGCCAGAGTCCGACCGTGGCCGGTGGCAGGCATCGGCGAGCGTTGTGCGGGCCGGCGCGGTGCGCGTCACCGGCGCGGGTGCTCGCGAAGGTCTCGTGACAGGCCGGACAGTGCTCGGCGCGCTGGCCGGACCACTCCCGGCCGCATGGCGGGTGGACGATCTTCAAGGGTGCCTCTCATGGGATTGCGAAACTGAAATTTGAGGGCTTCAAATCGCATGGCTGGCCCATCTGCCCGGCCCCCGCCCGAAAATCCGTCCACGGTCCGCTGTGGCAGCGATTTAAGGGTGTTCTAGGAGTTGGTCTCCCCCGCGTGCACGTGCACGCCTGCACTCGCATGTGCACCCGCGCGTTGCGCCCACCGTTTCCGGGCAGCGGAATGCAGCCTTGCGCAGCATTCCCAAGGAATTGGCAAGTCGCCCGAAACTCCCAGACCCGTACGGAGGCCGATTCCTGCTAAGGCGCTGCGGTACCCAAACCCCGGGGAGGGGGTCATACCCCAGGGGTCCATCGCGTTAGCGACGTGCCAATTCGAAATGCGCGGGCTCAAGGCAACGTGAGTCTCGGCAGCTCCGGCGCAGTTCTTCATTCGCCGCAACCGGCCGATTAAGGGCCCGATAGATCACGCGATGGGCAAGCTCCTTCTTGGTGCTTCCATGCGCGCTGTATCGCACCACAGCCCGGCCGCCCCGGTCGAGCCGTTCCGAAATGAGGCAGCCGGTTTCGGTGTTGCGGATCACGCGACTCAGCGCTTTAAGCGCAATGTCTCGATCGGTCAGAACGTAGCTCATCGAGTCCACGGCTCCATATCGGCAGAGGTCGAGCCGGCCGCCGGGTCCCATGCGATTGCAGCATCGGCATTTGGGTTCATACGGCCTGGAAGTCCGCCGTAATAGTTCCCGCTGTATTCCAGCCGATCAGTCACAATCCGGTCCAGGGCGTCACGGTCCGCGCGCCAGTTGATGCCCCCGCGCGGTGCCATGTACCGCCACTGCTGCTCGTTCGCGTTCCACTGGTTGCCGAGGTCCGCATCAAGGTCCTCCACCGTGTCCGCCAGCGTTGCCAACTCATCCATCAGGCAAGCCAGTTGGGTTGCGGCGGTGACAGCGGCAGCGCGCTTCTCCTCAGCCAGGCCGGTCACGGCAAGTCGCCACTCAGCACGCACGGAGAGGGCCGCAGCGCGGACGGCGGAAGCGGCATCAGCAGTCAGCTCGTATGCAGCCATCTGCACCCGCTGAGCGTCCGCAAGGCGCGTCTCCAGCGGGCCCCGGTTGGTCGGCTTAGGCAGCGGCTTTCCCTGCGCAAGAGCCACCTTGACGGCGAGCTGATCTCGGCCCTCTACCTTGGCAAGGTCGGCCTCAGCGAAGGACACAGCGTCGTCAGATTCCGCACGCTTGCGCAGCATTTCGTCAAGGTGGTTGAGAGCTTCTTTCACGCTCTCCGGCGTACACGTGTAGGTGTAGCGCGGAACCTCTCGGGATGCCTGGTCGTAAAGCCAGGAAAGGTGCTTAGCGCGGGCATCGGAAGTCGTGTCAGTCATACGTCATATTCCTTGTCGGTAGAGAGTTCAGCAGGCTTACGGTTCAACCTGCGCGGGAGAATTTGTGAGACTCGGCTCAATGGCTGTTATCTAGCCAGCCATTCGGCGCTGAAGGATTCGAGCAGCGAGCTTCACTGGGTCGATTTCTCCGCTATCAGGATTTGGCTCGGATGCACCTGCACCCTTTACCAGCGAGCTAGGCTGAGTTCGGAGACTGGATCGAAAGTGCACCGCGAGATTCTGAGCGTCAGCCGTAATCTCCTCGGTCGTCGATCCGCTCAGCCGATACCGCAGCGACTCAGGAATAGAGAACTTCGCGCCAATCTGCTGGCGCAGCGCGGAAAGGTCAGCGGCCGGCTGCGGGTGCGCATTTCCATGCGTCGGCCTGTCGGTGATCTTCTCGGCCTCCAGCTCGGCGCGGGCGGCGTTGATGTGCTTCGTAATTTCGGACCGTCGGTCCATGGGTCAGCTCCTAGTCGAATTTGGGCAAAAGAAAAGGCCCCGCATCACGGGCGCTGCACGTCTAATGGCCACCGACGAGACCAGTAGGGAAGCAGCGCCCACGACACGGGGCCGACCAGCAGAGACCTAAGTCTCTCCCGGAGTTCGTTGTTCAGTTGATCAGTTATTGGGGCGGTCGGTACGCTCCCGGGCCGGTGGTTCGCTTGGCTGACTCAGCGCCTATCCGGCCTGTTGGTGAGGGAAACCCTCGTAGGGATCTACGGCGGCTCGTTAACGGGATCTGCGCAGAGCAGCCAGCGCGCCATCCGATCCACCTTGATTGACTCGGAGTGGCTAACGGCTGCCGACGACTCTGGCAGCGCGCGCGGCCCTGTAGATGGCCGGACCCATGTAGTTCCGTGTGGCCAGCGCCAAGGGGCGGCCCTGTGACCTGCACCCATGTAGGAATGTAGGAATGTCGAGCCTCCCGGTTTACCCCGTAAGAGGGGATCAGAAGCTCTTAGGGTGGATGTGGAGACCCCTACATTTCTACATTTCTACATTCGTGCAGGTCAGCCGCTCGCTGTGTGATCTTGGCGGGATCTAAACTACATTCGGCCGCTTCGCGTCGCTGGCACAAAGGTGGCCCGGATCACAGAGATTATCTCTGCCATCCGGGCCGACCCCTGCGACTCGTTAGATAACCACGAAGGGCCTACCGCGACCCATAACGTGTGCCAGTTCCTCAGGCGTAGGTGTCGGACGCCAGTCCAACTCCACCCGATCAGCGACGGGGATTACGGAGCGGTCAGCACGCCGCCCAGGGCCCACAGCCACGCCCGAGAGGAATAGATTCAGGAACTGGCGACGCTTGATGACATCCCATCCTGCCCACGGGGACTCCGGTCCCAGCGGGTCAGCCTCAGCAGCAAACCACTCCGCCGGGATCTGCACTGCATTCGCCGACTTCTCACTCAGCTCCCGAAGGCGCTCAAGGCACTTCTCCTCATATTCCAGGTATTGGAGCATAGTTCCCTGGAATGCCGCAGCCCCACGTTCCCCCTTGTAGACGCCTGCCTTCCGGTCCGCATAAAGCTCCTTGATGGATTGCTGGACGTGGTCAAGGTGCGCCTGCGTTTCGGCCCGTTCGTCCTCGACTCCGGCAAGGTCCTGCTGCTCTGCAAACCGTAGGGCAGCTGCCACGAGCCATGCCTGGTCTTCCGGATTGGAGAGATCGGCATTGCTGATCTTGGCCCACACCCGGCGGGCGACGAAGTCGTCAAGATGAGTGATCTGCACCGAAAGGCCGCCATGTCCAATGGGGTTCGCGCACATGTAGTAGCGCCCGCTCTTTCCCATCGAGCCCTCACACTTCGCGCAGCGGGAAAACTTCCACCCCGAAAGCAGCTCTGGCACACTGCTCTCGTATTGCCGCTCAGCAAGGCCGCGCTGACCGATTTTCTCCTGAAGCTCTAGCCACGTCTGCCCGGGGATGATGCCCTTATGTGGCGTCAGAGGAGCCCCTGACCCATCCCGGGCAATGACATTGGCCAGTGTGCCCTTGGGGCCCTTTGAGAGACGTGCAGAGGCGAATCCTCCGATGCAGGGATGCGTGAGGATGTGACGAACGGTTTGCGCCCGCCAAATGATCCCAGTCCGCTGCCTGCCGGGGAATCCGCGTTCCAGGACGGCCTTCTGGCGCGCTTCGGTGTTTCGTTGCGCCGTAGTGCCTGGGGCAGGTACGCCTTCCTTGTTCATGGTCGCCGCAATGCGGTTGTAGGCATATCCCTTGAACGCCAGGCCAACCAGTTTGCGGACCACCTCAGCGTACGTCATGCCCGCCTCCTCCCAATGATCCTCATTGGGCTCAAGCGTGGTGACGGTGAGCTTTCCGATCACCTCGCGGCGGGCCTTCATCCCGAAAGGCGGGGCGGAGGAGTGGCGTCCACCGACGGCTTGAATTTCGTCCTTTGCTCCGGCGGTGCGGGCCGCCTTGATATCGGAGTCCTGCTTGGCCAGCGCAGCGATGAGCGCAAAGATTGCCTCTCCAACAGGATTGCTCGTGTCTAGGAACGGCTCCTGAACACTGACAAGTCGCACGCCGTACTCGCGCAGCTTCTTGTCAATCGTCATGGCCTCATAGGCGCCCTGCCGGGTAAGGCGCGAGAGCTCATTGACAACAATGACATCCAATTCCCCGCGCTCGACGGAGAGCATCATTTCTTCGAAGTCCGGCCGGACAACCTTCGGGTCCCACCCCGACTTGCCCACGTCCTTGTACTCCCGGACCACCTGCCACTTGCTGGTGGCGCGTGCGGCGACCAGCGCGTGACCGGCGCTCAGCTGCGCCTCGGGCGACGCCTCGGAGGCGTCCGGCCGCTTGCTGGACTGTCGGGCGTACAGCCCGACCCGGACGACGTCTAGTTGGTCCGAGGGGATGCCCGGAGCGAGGAAGGTTGCCATGTTCTGAGCTTGCCGCACCGTCTGACCTGCGCTTTCCGCTTTGCCGAAGCTTTGCTAGGTACCTTCTCATCAAAGGTCGTCCAGATGATCATCGACCAGACCCCGAAGGCGGTCAGGAACCAGGAGGTGCGGCGGCTGAGCTTCATGGGGGTCCTCGGCATGTGAAGGCGGTGTGCCTCCCCAGTATGCGCGGGCCGCCGATCGGCGTAGGGCGGGCCCCTCCTGCGGAGGACCGGTCCGAAGGGGCGGGCGCCGGGGCCCGGGAATGGGTACGGTCTCCTGGTGCCCACATCCCGTCACACGTTCGCGCGCCTGTGCGCCGCGGCCACCGCGGCCTTACCGGTCCTGCTCGCCGCTCCGGCGGGCGCGGCTCCGCACCAGCCGCCGCCGTCGGCCGCGGTCGGCGGCGAGCGGCTGGGGCTCCCCGGGGTCCAGGTCGCCCCGATGGCGGGCGCCCCGCCGCTGCCCTCCGACCTCACCGGCCAGTCCTGGATGGTGTCCGACCTGGCGTCCGGCGAGGTCCTGGCGGCCAGCAACCCGCATCTCAGACTGCCTCCGGCGAGCACCCTGAAGATCCTCTTCGCGGACACCGTGCTGCCGAAGTTCGACCGCGACGCGGTGCACCGGGTGGCCGACGAGGAGATCCAGGGGATCGGCCCCGGCAGCAGTCTGGTCGGCATCAAGGAGAACCTGGACTACCGGGTCGAGGACCTGTGGCGGGGGGTGTTCCTGAGCTCCGGCAACGACGCGGTGCACGTCCTGGCCCACATGAACGGCGGCGTCGCGCAGACCGTCGCCGAGATGCAGGCGCGCGCCGACGCGCTCCAGGCGAGGGACACCAGGGTGATCTCCCCGGACGGCTACGACATGGACGGCCAGGTCTCCTCGGCCTACGACCTGTCGCTGTTCGCCCGGGCCGGCCTGCGCAACGCGGACTTCCGGACGTACTGCGCCACCCGGGAGGCGATGTTCCCGGGCGCCGTCGACAAGGACGGCCGGCGCAGCAGCTTCGGGATCGCCAACACCGACCGGCTGCTGGGCAAGTACCCGGGCCTGATCGGCGTGAAGAACGGCACCACCACCAACGCCGGCTCGACCTTCGTCGGCGCCGCCGAGCGGGGCGGCCGCACCCTGCTGGTCACCGTGATGCACCCGGCGAGCTACCAGAAGGTGTACGACGAGACGGCCGCGCTGCTGGACTGGGGCTTCGCGGCGGCCGGCAAGGTGCAGCCGGTCGGCAGGCTGGTCGACGAGGTCCGCCCCGAGGGCGCCGAGCCGACCGGCCAGGGCGGCGGCGCGGCCGGCTCGCCCGCACCGCCGCCGTCCCCGTCGCCCGCACCGGTCGCCGCGGGGGCCGGGGCGGGCGGGGACGACTGGCTCGGCCTCGGCGGCTGGTCGGCCGTGGTGCTGGCCGGCGGCGCGGTCGGCTACGGCGCGCTGGTGCTGTGGCGGCGGCGCTCCGCCGACTGATCCGCCGGGCGGCGAGAAGGGTCCGGCCTCAGTCGCGGGGCCGGGCCCTCCCCTTCTCCCCCGGCCGGGCGGCCACGGCCGCCGTCTGCGCCGCCTCCGCCTCGTCGGCCGCCGCCAGCAGCGCCCGCCCGTGCGCCCTGGTCCGCTCCAGGGCCCCCGCCCGGTCCGCCGTCGCCGTCCAGGCCACGCAGTACATCAGCAGCCGGGAGACGAAGTTGATCCACAGCAGCAGCGCCACCGGGGTGGCGAACGCCCCGTAGAGGCTCCGTCCGGCGACCGAGCCCAGGTAGGAGGCGAGCAGGAGCTTCAGCAGCTCGAAGCCGACCGCACCGATCAGCGCGCCCTGCACGAGGTCCCGGCGGCGCTGGTCGGTGATGCCGGGGAAGGGCGCCAGCAGGTAGGCGAACAGCAGCGTGTCGCACGCTATGGCGATCAGCACGCCGACCGCGGTCAGCAGGTAGCCGCTGCCCAGGCCGATCGCCTCGGCGACCCGGCCGGCCAGCGTCGTCCCGACGGCGGAGGCGGCCAGCGAGAACAGCGACACCAGGCCGAGGCCGGCCAGCACCGCCACGTCCCACGCCTTGCGCAGCACCGGGTTGCCCTCGTCGTGGGGCAGCTGCCACAGGTCCCGGATCGAGGTGCGCATGGTGTCCACCCAGCCGAGGCCGGAGACCAGCAGCAGCGCCCCGGAGACCACCCCGACGGTGCCCGCGCTGGCCACCAGGGAGGGCAGGTTGAGCGCGTCCGAGAGCCCAGGCAGCTGGTCGGCGATGTGCTCCTGGAGGTCGTGCACCCGGCTGTCGCTCAGCGCCGCGGCGGCGATCGCCAGGCCCACCGTGAGCAGCGGGAAGAGGGCCAGGAAGCCGAAGAAGGTGACGGCGCCGGCCAGCCGGTTGCCCCGGGCCTCGGCGAAGTACTCGTACACCTGGTACGGGCGGCTGCGCAGCACCCGGGCCACGAGCGGGCCGACGACCGGAAGGCGGGTCAGGAAGTCCACCTGACCGGTTATACCGGCCCATCCGCCGAACGGGTGTCAGGTGGGTGTCACCGTTTGACGAGTCGGCGGGCCTTGGCGACGGCGCGGACGGCCTGGTACGCGCCGTAGCGGCCGTGGCTGAGCAGTTCGGTGCGCACGCCGTCCACCCCGGCCGGCGGGCGGTAGCCGGCCGGGCGCAGCCGGGCGCAGTGCGCGGCGGCCCGGCGGAAGTACTCGCGGCGGTCGCCGGGCGGGACCCGGCCGGGCTTGGAGACCACGGTGTTGAGGTGGTGCAGCATCCGGCCGTAGACGACCGGCCGCCAGTGGTCCAGGTCGGGGCGGCCGTCGAGGAAGGCGAAGACCAGGTCGTACTGGGCGAACACGTCGAAGTGCTTGCGGCTGGCGGTGGCCAGGATGTTGCCGCCCTCCTGGCGCTGGCGGTAGTGCACGCCGACCCGGTCGAGCAGGGTGATCCGGGCGGCGGCGAGCAGCGCCGGGTACGTCCAGGGGGTGTCCTCGTAGTAGCCGGCCGGGAAGACCAGCCGCTGCTCGGTGACGAAGCCGCGGCGGTAGGCCTTGTTCCAGACGACCTGGAGCAGGTCGAGCAGGTCGGGGCGGGCGGCGAGGTCGAAGACGTCCGGGGAGGCGGCGCCGAAGACGTGCGCGGAGGCGGCGCGGGTGATCCGGCCGTCGGCGTAGGTGCGGGCGTAGTCGTAGACCAGGACGTCCGGGTCGCCGGTGGCGGCGAGCCGCTCGTCGACGGCCTTCAGCAGGCCGGGGGTGAGCGTGTCGTCGCTGTCGAGGAAGACCACGTAGTCGCCGGAGGCGACCTCCAGGCCGGCGTTGCGGGCCCGGCCGAGGCCGACGTTCTCCGGCAGGTGCAGCACCCGGATCCGGGAGTCGGCCGCGGCGGCCTCGTCCAGCATGGCGCCGCAGCGGTCCGGGGAGCGGTCGTCCACGGCGATCAGTTCGAAGTCCGGGCCGTCCTGGTCGAGCACCGATTCGAGGCATTCGACCAGGTAGTCCTGGACTTGGTACACGGGGACGATCACGCTGAAACGGGGCACCGGCCCAGCGTAGTGGCCCCGGGGAGGAAGCGGCCCCGGAGGTTAGGATCGGGGGCGCACGTACGCACCGATCCCAGTGCGGTCAGGCCCCTCCGGACTGGCACGCTCCTCCCGAGAAAGGCCTGCGTAGCCGATGGCTCCCCGCCTCTCCATCGTCGTCCCGATCTACAACGTCGAGCGCTACCTCGTGGAATGCCTCGACTCGATCGCCGCCCAGACCTTCACGGACTTCGAGTGCGTCATGGTCGACGACGGTTCGAAGGACGGCAGCGCGGCGCTCGCCGAGGCGTACGCGGCCAAGGACTCCCGGTTCCGGCTGGTCCGCCAGGTGAACAAGGGCCTGGGGGCGGCCCGCAACACCGGCATCCGGCACATCGACCCGGACTCCGAGTTCCTGTGCTTCGTGGACAGCGACGACTCGATGCCGCCAAGCGCGTACGAGCTGATGATCAACACGCTGGACGAGACCGGCTCGGACTTCTGCACCGGCAACGTGCTGCGCTTCCGCGCCGTGGGCTACTACCAGTCCGGCGGCCACGTGAAGCCGTTCAAGGAGACCAGGCTCAAGACCCACATCACCGAGATCCCGGCGCTGGTCACCGACCGCACCGCGTGGAACAAGGTGTACCGCCGCTCGTTCTTCGACGCGGCCGGCCTGCTCTACCCCGAGGGCATCCTGTACGAGGACGCGCCGGTCAGCGTGCCGCACCACTACCTGGCCAAGAGCGTGGACGTGCTCTCCGAGCCGATCTACCACTGGCGCGAGCGCGAGGTCGGCGAGATGTCGATCACCCAGATGCGCACCAACCCCAAGGGCCTGATCGACCGGGTCGCCTCGGTCGAGCTGGTCCGCGCCTGGCTGCTGAAGCAGACCGAGCCGCGCTTCGCCGAGTACCTGCGCTCCTACGACGAGAACACCCTCGTCGAGGAGATCCCGATGTTCTTCGGGTCCGTCGTGGACGGCGACAAGGAGTACCGGGACGCCTACCTCCAGCACGTCAGCCGGCTGCTCCGGGCGATCGGCTCCGACAAGGTCGCCAAGCTGCGCGCGCCGCTGCGGCTGAAGTACCACCTGACCCTCTCCGACCGCATCGACGAGCTGGTCGAGCAGATCACCTACGAGCGGGAGAGCGGCGGCGGCGTCCAGGCCCGCGGCCTGCTGCGGCCGTACGCCGACTACCCGTTCCTGCGCGGCGGGCGCCGGAGCGTGCCGTCCGGGGTGCTCAAGCTGGACAACTCGCTGGTCATCCGCAGCCGGCTGTACCAGGCCTCCTGGGAGGGCGGCAGGCTCCGGCTGACCGGGCACGCGTACCCGGAGCAGCTGGGCGCGGCCGGCAAGCACGACATGGTCCGCACCCTGGTGCTGCGCGAGACCAAGGGCCGCCGGGTCATCGCGGTGCCGATGAAGACGACGTACAGCCCCGAGGCCACCGCGAGCTGCCGGCACGACCTGTACAGCTGCGACTGGTCCGGCTTCTCCGTCGCCGTCGACCCGAGGAAGCTCCGCCACCGCGGCCAGTGGAAGGACGGCAACTGGCGCGTCCTGGTGGCCGGCGCGGGCAAGGGCGGGGTGTACAAGGGCCGGATCTCGGCCGGCTGGAGCGACTCCGCGCAGTTCCTCCCCTCGCACTGGGTCGAGCCGGACGTGCGGATCGTGCCGTGGACCCGGGACAACTTCGTCTACCTGCGGGTGGAGACGGTCAGGGCCCGGGTGACCGGCCTGGCCGCGCAGGGCGACCGGGTGGAGGTCTCGGGCGCGGCCCGCTCCGGCCCGAGCTTCGCCGGCGCGCGGCTGCGGCTGACCCACCTGGAGTCGGACCGCGAGCTGTCCTTCCCGCTGGAGCTGGGCGCGCCGGTCGGCTCGCTCCAGCCGTTCACCGCGTCCTTCCCGGTCGCCGAGCTGACCGCCGTCCGCGAGGCCTGGGCCGAGCTGGACCCGGCGGCGGCCGAGCGCAGCCGCGACCGCTGGGACGGCGCGCTGCTGCTCGCCGACGGCAGCACCGTCCCGCTGGCCTGGGACGACCGCAACGCGCCGGAGCGGCTGCACCTGGCGCTGAACCCCGAGGCCCCGGTCACCGAGCGCCGGGCGCTCTACTCCAAGCCCTCCCCCGGTGGGTACCTCCAGTTCACCGACCAGGTGCTCCAGCCGCTGGTGGACGAGGTCGCCGCGCGCGGCGCCGACGGCTTCCTGCTGAGCGGCTCGTTCCCGCTGCCCGGCGCGCACCGCTGGGAGCTGGCGGTCCGTCACGAGTGGCTGGAGGAGGAGCACGTCTACCCGGTGGAGATCGCGGACGGCCGGTTCCGCGCCGCGCTGCCGGCCGTGCCGACGGCCTCCTTCGCCGGCCGGGTGCCGCTCGCCAGGGGCACCTGGACCGTCGTCTTCCGGCCGGTCGGCGTGCCGGTGGACGACCTGCCGGACTCCTGCGCGCTGGTCACCCCGGACTGCTTCGGGACGCTGCCGGTCGAGGTGGAGTCCCGCGGCAAGCGGATCGCGCTGGAGCGCCGCAACCACGACGGCCTGTCGCTGGAGTCGCACCCGGTGCTGGCGCCCGAGGAGCGGGCGGGCTTCCGCCAGCGCCAGCTGCGGACGGTGGACTACCCGGCCGCCCGCCGCGAGCCGCTGCGCGACACGGTGCTGTACCACGTCGGCATCCGCAGCGCGTACGCCGACTCGCCCCGGGCGGTCCACGAGGAGCTGGTCCGCCGCGGCCTGCCGCTGGAGCACCTGTGGGGCAGCGACGACATGCAGGCCGAGGTGCCGAAGACCGCCGCCGCCGTCCGGCTCCTGAGCCCGGAGTGGATCGAGGCGCTGGCCACCGCCAAGTACATCGTGACCAGCACCCACCTGCCCGAGTTCTTCGTCCGCCGCCCCGGCCAGGTGGTCGTCCAGACCTGGCACGGCACCCCGCTGAAGCAGATCGGCTTCGACTTCGAGAAGGTCTGGTTCACGGACACCGGCTACCTCAAGGGCCTGGCCCGGGAGGTCCCGAACTGGAGCCTGCTGGTGGCCGGCAACCGCTGGTCGGCCCCGGTGCTGCGGCGCGCCTTCGACTTCAAGGGCGAGATCCTGGAGAGCGGTTCGCCCCGGAACGACCTGCTGTTCGCGGCCGACCGGGAGAAGACCGCCGAGCAGGTCCGGGAGCGGCTCGGCCTGCCCGAGGGCAAGAAGGTCGTGCTCTACGCGCCGACCTGGCGCGAGGACCGGCGCCGGCCGCAGGACGGCTACCAGATCGACCTGCGGGTCGACCTGGCGGCGGCCAAGGCCGCGCTCGGCGACGACCAGGTGCTGCTGGTGCGCCGGCACGAGCTGATGTGCGGCCAGATCCCGGGCGCCGGCAACGGCTACGTCTGGGACGTCGGCAGCTACCCCGACATGGCGGAGCTGCTGCTGATCGCCGACGTCCTGGTGACCGACTACTCGGCGAGCGTGTTCGACTTCGCGTCGACCGGCAAGCCGATGCTGTTCTTCACCTACGACCTGGAGCACTACCGGGACAACCTGCGCGGCTTCAGCCTGAACTTCGAGGCCGAGGCGCCCGGGCCGCTGCTGGCCACCTCCGAGGAGCTCGTCGCCGCGCTGGGCCGGGTGGACGAGGTCGCGGCCGAGTACGCGGACAAGGCCGCCGCGTTCCGCGAGGCGTACTGCGACCTGGACGACGGCAAGGCCGCCGCCCGGGTGGTCGACGCGATGCTCCGCGTCGAGGGCTGAGGCCCGTCGCGGCTCCGGGCGCCCGAGCGGCCCGGGAGGCGCCCGACACCACCGGTGCCGGGCGCCTCCGCGCGTTGCGGGACCATCCGGAACCGCCGGGAACCGCGCGGAGCCGTCCGGGCCGGGGCGGCCGGATGCCCGAACCCGGCTTGGGCGGCTCGGCGGGTCGGCGCGGCGAGGGGGTGGCGGGCCGGGGCTCAGCCGAAGGAGTAGGTCCGCCAGGGCCGCCAGACCTCGTCCGCGTCGAAGCGGGAGAGCCCGAAACCCGGCACCCGGAAGGCCGCCCGGAAGTCGCGCGCCTGCTCGTACGCCTGGTCCAGCACGTCGTCCGGCAGGCCGTGGGCCACCGTCACGTGCGGGTGGTACGGGAAGGCCAGCTCACGGGCCAGCGGGCCGGAGCGGACGTCCGCCTCCAGCAGCCGGCACTCCTGCGCGCCCTCCTCGACCCGGACGTACACCACCGGGGAGACCGGGCGGAAGGTCCCGCTGCCGCGCAGCAGCATCCGGAACGGCCGGTGCGCGGCCGCCACCGCCGCCAGGTGCTCCTCGATCTTCGGCAGCTCCTCGGCGGGCACCTCGGTCGGCGGCAGCAGGGTGACGTGCGTGGGTATCGACCGGGCCAGCGGATCGCCGTGCCCGGCCCGGGCGTCCTGGACCGCCTTGCCGTACGGGTCCGGGACGCTCACGGACACGCCGATGGTGACGACCTCGGGGAGGTCGCCACCACCGGGCAGGCGGGTGAGGGGAGTCACCGCTTGGCGGCCGTGAGGAAGCCGATCCGGTCGTACACCGTCTCCAGCGTCCGGGACGCCACCTCGCGGGCCTTCTCGGCGCCGTCGGCCAGCACCCGGTCCAGCTCGGCCGGGTCGTCCAGGAACATCCGGGTGCGCGCCTGGAAGGGGGTGACCCAGTCGGTGAACAGCTCGGCCAGCTCGGTCTTCAGGGCGCCGTACATCTTGCCCTCGAAGTGCTCGACCAGCTGGTCGATCGTCTGGCCGCTGAGCGCGGAGTGGATGCGCAGCAGGTTGGAGACGCCGGCCTTCTCCTGCTCGTCGTAGGAGACGACGGTGCCGGTGTCGGTGACGGCGCTCTTGAACTTCTTGGCGCTCGCCTTCGGATCGTCCATCAGGCTCACCAGGCCCTTGGGCGAGGACGCGGACTTGCTCATCTTCACGCCCGGGTCCTGAAGGTCCATGATCTTCGCCGTCTCCTTGAGGATGTACGGCTTCGGGACGGTGAAGGTCGACCCGTAACGGGTGTTGAAGCGCTCCGCGAGGTCGCGGGTGAGCTCCAGGTGCTGGCGCTGGTCCTCGCCGACCGGGACGGCGTCCGCCTGGTAGAGCAGGACGTCCGCGACCATCAGGACCGGGTAGGTGAACAGGCCGACGGTGGTGCTCTCGGCCCCGTAGCGGCTCGACTTGTCCTTGAACTGGGTCATCCGGGCGGCCTCGCCGAAGCCGGTGAGGCAGTTCATCACCCAGCCGAGCTGGGCGTGCTCGGCGATGTGCGACTGGACGAAGAGGGTGCAGCGCTCCGGGTCCAGGCCGGCGCCGAGCAGCTGGGCGGCGGAGACCCGGGTGTTCTCGCGCAGTTCCTTCGGGTCCTGGGCGACGGTGATGGCGTGCAGGTCGACCACCATGTAGAAGGCGTCGTTGTCCTTCTGGAGGTCGACCCACTGGCGCACCGCACCCAGGTAGTTGCCGAGGTGGAACGAACCGGAGGTGGGCTGGATGCCGGAGAGCACCCGGGGACGGTCCTTGACCGGACCAGTGACCGCTGCGTTGACCATGCGGGCCATTCTTCCAGTTCCCCCGCTCGGTCAGGAAACCTCGGCCCCCGGTGGTTCGGCCAGTGTGACGGCACTCACCCCGACCCGGGCGATCCGCCGGCCCTCGACCTTGGCCACCGTCAGCAGCACCGCGCCGCCCTCGACCGGGACGCGCACCTGGTCGCCGTCCCGGGGCAGTCGGCCGAGCGCGGCGACCAGGCAGCCGGCCACCGTCTCGTACGGGCCCTCGGGCAGGGTGACGCCGGTCTCCTCGGTGAAGTCGCCGAGGTTGAGCAGGCCGTCCAGCTCCATGCCGCCGCCGGCCAGCCGGCGGGTGGGGGCGGTCTCCGGGCGGTCGTACTCGTCCCGGATCTCGCCGATCACCTCCTCGACCAGGTCCTCCAGGGTGACGATCCCGGCGGTGCCGCCGTACTCGTCCACCACGATGGCCAGGTGGTGGCCCTCCCGGCGCATCTCGCCCATCGCCTCCAGCACCAGCTTGGTGCCGGGCAGCAGCTTGACCGGGCGGGACAGGTCGCGGACCTTGGCGGCCTGTTCGCCGCGGGCGCCGTACAGGTCGCGGACGTGGACGAAGCCGACCACCGCGTCGGCGCTGCCCTCGACCACCGGGTAGCGCGAGTGCGGCGAGGTGTCGGCCTGCCGGCGGACGGCGGCCAGTGGGCGCTCGGCGTCCAGGAAGGTCACCTCGGTGCGCGGGACCATCACCTCGCGCAGCTGGCGCTCGCCGGCGGAGAACACGTCGGCGATCAACGCCCTTTCGTCGCTTCCCAGTTCGGTGTTGGCGGCGACCAGGCCGCGCAGTTCCTCGGAGCTCATCGAGCCGCGGCCGGCGGCCGGATCCCCACCGAGCAGTCTGACCATCAGATTGGTGGAGTGGCCCAGCAGCCAGATCACCGGACGCAGCACCACCGACATCACGTCCACCACCGGGGCCGCGACGACCGCGATGGACTCGGCGCGCTGAAGGCCGATCCGCTTGGGGGTCAGCTCGCCCAGCACCAGCGAGGCGTAGCTGATCACCAGGGTGAGGCCGACCAGCGCCACCGCGTCGGCCACGCCCTCGGAGAACCCGGCCCGGACGAACAGCGGGGCGACCTTGCCGGCCAGGGTGTCCGCGCCGAAGGCGGCGGACAGGAAGCCCATGCAGGTCACCCCGACCTGGACGGCGGCCAGGAAGCGGTTCGGGTCGGCGGCCAGGTGCGCCGCCCGGGCCGCGCGCCGGGTGCCGTGCGCCTCCAGCGTCCGGATCTGGCCCTCGCGCAGCGAGATCAGCGAGATCTCGGCGACGTTGAACAACCCGCCCAGCAGGATGAAGACGAGGACGAGTGCGGCGTCCCCGAGTGTTTCGTTCACAGCGGGCCAGTGTAGGGCGGCCGGTCCGGGCCGGGGCCGGACACGACGGCGGGCCGCCGCTTCCGGGAGGGAAGCGGCGGGCCGCCGGTCGAGCCGTGCGGGGCGGGCTCAGATGAGGCCCAGCTCCTGGACCGCGGCGCGCTCCTCGGCCAGCTCCTTGACCGAGGCGTCGATGCGGGCGCGCGAGAAGTCGGAGATCTCCAGGCCCTGGACGATCTCGAACTCGCCGTCCTTGGTGGTGACCGGGAAGGAGGAGATCAGGCCCTCCGGAACGCCGTAGGAGCCGTCGGAGACGACGCCCATCGAGGTCCAGTCGCCCTCGGCGGTGCCGTTGACCCAGGTGTACACGTGGTCGATGGCGGCGTTGGCGGCCGAGGCGGCCGAGGAGGCGCCGCGAGCGTCGATGATGGCGGCGCCGCGCTTGGCGACGGTCGGGATGAAGTCGTTCTCCAGCCAGCCCAGGTCGCTGCCGACGGCCTCGAAGGCCGGCTTGCCGGCGATCTCGGCCTGGAAGATGTCCGGGTACTGGGTCGCGGAGTGGTTGCCCCAGATGGTGACGCGCTTGATGTCCGAGACCAGGGCGCCCGTCTTGGCGGACAGCTGGCCGAGGGCGCGGTTGTGGTCCAGGCGGGTCATCGCGGTGAAGCGCTCGGCCGGGACGTCCGGGGCGTTGCGCTGGGCGATCAGGGCGTTGGTGTTGGCCGGGTTGCCGACGACCAGGACCTTGATGTCGTCCGCGGCGTGGTCGTTGATGGCCTTGCCCTGCGGGCCGAAGATGCCGCCGTTGGCCTGGAGCAGGTCACCGCGCTCCATGCCCGCGGTGCGCGGACGGGCGCCGACCAGCAGCGCGACGTTGGCGCCGTCGAAGGCCTCGGCCGGCTTGTCGGTGATGGTGATGTCGCGCAGCAGCGGGAAGGCGCAGTCGACGAGCTCCATGGCGGTGCCCTCGGCGGCCTTGAGGCCCTGCGGGATCTCCAGGAGGCGCAGGTTCACCGGCACGTCGGCACCGAGCAGGTGGCCCGAGGCGATGCGGAAGAGCAGCGCGTAGCCGATCTGGCCGGCCGCTCCGGTGATGGTGACGTTGACGGGGGTGCGAGTCATTTCTACCTTCTCCAGCAAATCGCCAGGTGCCCCAGGCACACCGGCGCACTGGAGCCGAGGACGGTCTCTCGACATCGAGAGACCGGCGTCAGGTTATCGCAAAGGGAAGCCTACGCCGCGGGTGCGGGCCTGGCTGATGCGTCACAGAAACGGTGCGGCCCCCGCCGAGGGTTCCTCGGGCGGGGGCCGGGGCGGGCCTGCGGATCAGTGCTTGGGCCGGCCCATCAGCTGGCCGATGTTGTCCAGCAGCGGGATCTGCACCCACGGGTTCGGCTGTGCCACCAGGGTCAGCAGCACGATCGAGGCCCCCAGGAAGGTCAGCACGACGACGTCGGTGAAGCGGCTGCGCACCGCCAGCATCCCGACCTCGGGCAGCACCAGCCGCAGCACCGCGCCGAGCAGCACCCCGCAGCCGAGGATCAGCAGCCCGTACTTGAAGCCGTCCTTGAAGTCGGCGAACCAGGTGACCGCCAGGCCGGCGCCGACCACCAGCAGGACCAGCGTGATCGGCCACTGCCGCACGGGCAGCGCGTGGTCGCGTCCGAGGGCCGCGGCCGAGCCCTCCGGCGGCAGGGTGCCGGTGGTCCTGACCGGCCTGCGGCTGGGCCCTGCCGGTCGCGGTTCAGTCATGCTCGCCGTCCCTGGGGTGTCAGATGCCGGCGCGGCGCTCGGCCGCCTCGACGATGTTGTTCAGCAGCATCGCGCGGGTCATCGGGCCCACGCCGCCGGGGTTCGGGGAGATCCAGCCCGCCACCTCGGCCACGCCCGGGTGCACGTCGCCGACGATCTTGCCCTCGCTGCGGCTGACGCCCACGTCCAGCACCGCCGCGCCCGGCTTGACGTCCTCCGGCTTGACCAGGTGCGGCACGCCGGCGGCGGCCACGATGATGTCGGCCTTGCGCAGGTGGGCGCCGAGGTCACGGGTGCCGGTGTGGCACAGGGTGACGGTGGCGTTCTCGCTGCGGCGGGTCAGCAGCAGGCCGATCGAGCGGCCGACGGTGATGCCGCGGCCGACCACGACCACCTCGGCGCCGTTGATCTCGACGCCGTGGCGGCGCAGCAGCTCGACGATGCCGAGCGGGGTGCACGGCAGCGGGCCGTCGATGCCCAGGGCGAGCCGGCCGAGCGAGGTCGGGTGCAGGCCGTCGGCGTCCTTGTCCGGGTCCATCAGCTCCAGGACCGGGTTCTGGTCCAGGCCCTTGGGCAGCGGCAGCTGGACGATGTAGCCGGTGCAGGACGGGTCGGCGTTGAGCTCGCGGACGACGTTCTCGACGTCCTCCTGGGTGGCGGTGGCGGGCAGCTCGCGCTGGATCGAGGCGATGCCCACCTCGGCGCAGTCCTTGTGCTTGCCGTTCACGTACCAGCGGCTGCCCGGGTCGTCGCCGACCAGGACGGTGCCGAGGCCGGGCGTGACGCCCTTCGCCTTGAGGGCCGCCACACGGGCGGCGAGTTCGGACTTGATCGCGGCGGCGGTGGCCTTGCCATCGAGAATCTGGGCAGTCATGACCCCATTCTCCCGGATCGCCGGGGGTCGCCGTACCGAGGGCTCGTGCTGCCGGTACGGCGGGCACCCGGGAGTGATCGGCACGGCGGGCCGCACGGCCCGGAGTACGGCGTCCGGGTGAACGAACGGCTGCGGAGGTCCGCGCCACGTTGCGGTTGCGCCACAGTCTCGGCCCGCCGGGCGAACCGGCTGGACAGGGCGCCGCCATCCGGATGACGATATTCGGGCATTCCCGCCGTGGACCGGCCCGGTGACGGGCCGACGGACCCGCGGCGGGGCGTATCCGGGGGAAAGAGCCAGTGAGCCGACCACATCAGCGCGAGCAGTCCGACCGCGGGGGCACCGTCCCGCCCGCGCCGTACCCGTCGGCCGTCTCACGCCCCTGACGCTCACCACTCGGCCGAACCGCGGCGCCCGTCACCGCCGCCGGGCTGTCACCCCTCCCCGCTACCGTCACGTTCCGGTGGGGCCGTCGGCGTCCCGTCCCCGCGTCCCCGCAACTGCCCGGAGGCATCCATGAGTTACCCGCCCGACCCGAACAACCCGTACGGCCAGCCGCCGGCCGCGCCGGGCTACGGGTACCCGCAGCAGGCCCCGCCGCAGCAGGTCCCGTACGGGTATCCGCAGCAGGCCCCGGCCTACGGGCAGCCCCCCGTGGGCTACGGCTACCCGCCGGTGGCCGCGCCGCAGTCCATGCCGGGCCTGATGACGACCGCCCGGGTCCTGCTGTTCATCGTCGGCGGCACCCAGGTGCTGGCGGCGCTGTTCTGCCTGATCGGGGCCGCGGCCACCAAGGGCGCCATCTCCCAGAGCACGACGGACGACGAGGGCCTGCTCGCGATCGGCAACGCCGCCGCCGGCGTCGCGGTCGTCATCGGCGTCGTGTTCGCGCTGGCCGCCGCGCTGTCCATCACCCTCGGGGTGAAGTTCGGCAAGGGCGGCAACGGCGTCCGGGTCACCACCATCGTCTACGGCTCGATCGGCGGCCTGTTCGGCCTGCTCGGCCTGCTCGGCTCGTTCGCCGCGTCGGAGGGCCGGGCGGTGAACCTCATCGTCTCCCTGCTGTGGGTGGCGATCAGCGTCATCTGGATCGCCGGCGTGTGCACCCGGGACGCCGTCAACTGGTTCAACCGGCCGAAGTACTGACCGGTCGGCGCACCGACGCCGCGGCGGCCCGGTTCCCTCCTCGGAGGGCGCCGGGCCGCTGTGTCACGGCGTCACGCCGTCCATGGCGTCACACCACGCGTCGTATCAGTGGAAGAAGTGCCGCGCACCGGTGAAGTACATCGTCACGCCGGCCTCGGCGGCCGCCGCGATGACCTCCTCGTCGCGGATCGAGCCGCCCGGCTGGACGATCGCCCGGACGCCGGCCGCGATCAGGATCGCCGGGCCGTCCGCGAACGGGAAGAAGGCGTCCGAGGCCGCGTAGGCGCCCTTGGCGCGCTCGCCGGCCCGCTCGACCGCGAGCTTGCAGGAGTCCACCCGGTTGACCTGGCCCATGCCGACGCCGACCGAGGCGCCGTCCTTGGCCAGCAGGATCGCGTTGGACTTGACGGCCCGGCAGGCCCGCCAGGCGAAGGCCAGCTCGGCCAGCTCGTCGGCGGCCAGCGCCTCACCGGTGGCGAGGGTCCAGTTCGCCGGGTCGTCGCCCTCGGCGTGCACCCGGTCGGCGTCCTGGAGCAGCACGCCGCCGGAGATCGGGCGCACCTCCTGGCGGTTGGCCGGGGCCTCGGGGGCGAGCAGCACCCGCAGGTTCTTCTTCTTGGTGAGCACCTCCAGGGCGCCCTCCTCGTAGCCGGGGGCCACGACGACCTCGGTGAAGATCGGGGCGATCTGCTCGGCCAGCGCGACGGTGACCGGGCGGTTGACGGCGATCACGCCGCCGTACGCGGAGACCGGGTCGCACTCGTGCGCCTTGCGGTGCGCCTCGGCGACGTCGGCGCCGGTCGCGATGCCGCACGGGTTGGCGTGCTTGATGATCGCGACGGCCGGCTCGGCGTGGTCGTAGGCGGCGCGGCGGGCGGCGTCGGTGTCGACGTAGTTGTTGTACGACATCTCCTTGCCGTGCAGCTGCCGCGCGCCGGCCAGGCCGCCGGTGCCGTCGCTGTACAGCGCGGCGCCCTGGTGCGGGTTCTCGCCGTAGCGCAGCACGTTCTGCCGCTCCCAGGTCGAGCCCAGGAACTCCGGGAAGTGCTCGTCGCTGGGCGCGTAGCCGGCCTCGAACCAGGAGGCGACGGCCACGTCGTAGGCGGCGGTGTGGGCGAACGCGGCACCGGCCAGGCGCTTGCGGGTGGCCAGGTCGAAGCCGCCCTCCCGGACGGCCTCCAGCACGTCGCCGTAGCGGGCCGGGTCGACCACCACGGCCACCGAGGGGTGGTTCTTGGCGGCGGCGCGGACCATGCTCGGGCCGCCGATGTCGATCTGCTCGACGCACTCGTCCGGGGTGGCGCCGGAGGCGACGGTGGCCTTGAACGGGTAGAGGTTCACCACGACCAGGTCGAAGGGCTCGACGCCCAGCTCGGCCAGCTGCGCGCGGTGGGACTCCAGCCGCAGGTCGGCCAGCACGCCGGCGTGCACGCGGGGGTGCAGCGTCTTCACGCGCCCGTCCAGGCACTCCGGGAAGCCGGTCAGCTCGGAGACCTCGGTCACCGGCACGCCGGCGGCGGCGATCCGGCCGGCGGTGGAGCCGGTGGAGACGATGGCGACCCCGGCGGCGTGCAGGCCCCGGGCCAGCTCCTCCAGACCGGTCTTGTCGTACACGCTGATCAGCGCGCGACGGATCGGACGAACGTTCTCCGAAACGGGAGTGGTGGTGGAGCTGGCACTCATGCTCCCACCTCGCTGCACTCGGCGGGCGCTGCGCGCCAGGCACCTTCCTCGATGACTCGTTCGCTGCGCTCACTCATGTGCCGGAATCCATACCTTTCGGTCCTCGATGCGGTGACCCTCGCGGGCCAGCCGGCCCACGACGTCGACGAGCAGCTTGCGCTCGACAGTCTTGATGCGCTCGTGCAGCGCTTCGCCGCCATCGGCGTGGTCGGCGTCGACGACCTCGACGACGCCCTGCGCGATGATCGGCCCGGTGTCCACACCGGAGTCGACCAGGTGGACGGTGCAGCCGGTGACCTTCACCCCGTACGCGAGCGCGTCGGTGACGCCGTGGGCGCCGGGGAAGGCGGGCAGCAGCGCGGGGTGGGTGTTGACGATCCGCCCGGCGAAGGCGGTGACGAACTCGGGGCCGAGGATCTTCATGAAACCGGCCGAGACCACCAGGTCCGGCTGGTACCCGGCGACGGAGGCGGTCAGCGCGCGGTCCCAGGCGGCCCGGTCCGGGTGGTCCTTCACCCGGTGGACGAAGGTCGGCAGACCCGCCCTCTCGGCCCGCTCCAGACCCACGATCCCGTCCCGGTCCGCGCCGACCGCCAGGATCTCGGCGCCGTACGCCGGATCGCCGGTGGCGTCGATCAGCGCCTGGAGGTTGGTGCCGGAGCCGGAGACCAGCACCACCAGGCGGGCCGGTCCGGGCGTACGGGGCGGGAAGTGCTGGGCGGGGGCGGCGGCCACTGCGCGTCTCTCCGTAGGTCGGGCGCCGTCCGCTGGTACGTCCACCGGCGGTGGGGCCACTACGAACGGCAGGTCGAGCGAGGGGGAACACCGGGGAAACCCGCCGCGACGCGGGCCCCGGGGAACCTCTGTGGGCTGCTGACCGTCACCACGATAACGGCTGGTCGGACGGCCTCCGAACCCTCCCGGCGGCGCTACGCGCGTAGTTGAGACGGGGATCTCCTCCGGCCCTCCGCACCGGAGTCGGCCCCCGGCCGTACCGGCACCGCCCGGCCCCCCGGCCGGGGCCTCCGGTGGACCGGCGGACGACTGCGCGATCCCGGCAGAGGACTGCGGGATCAGCGGAGGACTGCGGGATCATGGGGGCGCGGGAGGCCGCTCCGACGCGAGGACCTCCGACCGAGCCCGACCGAGCCCCGACCGAGAAGGAATGGCCGAACCCATGAGCAGCGGCGACGACACCGGCGAGCGCAACCCCTTCGCGCCGCCGCCGGCGGATGCCCCCGACCAGCCGTGGCAGCCGCGCGGCCCCTGGGGCGGCGAGGGCCGGGACGGCGCCGGGCAGGGCGGCCCCGGACAGGACGGTGCCGGGCAGGGCGGCGGGCGTCCGCAGGGGCCGTCGCCGTGGGGTCCCGGGGGCGACGGCCGCCCCGGCCGGCGGCCGGCGGCGCCGCAGCCGCCCCGGCTCGACCCCGCGAACCCGGCCCACCGCAAGGCCCGCAACGCCGCACTGGCCGGACCGCTCGCGCTGGTCTGCCTGTTCACCGGGCTCCACTGGCTCGCGCTGCTGATCGGGGCGCTCGGCATCGTCTGGGGCGTCGGCGCGCTGCGGACCCGCCAGTCCGCCGCCCCGGCCGCCGCCTCGGCCGCCACGGTGGCGGGGCCGGGCGGCCCGTACCCGGGCGCCCCGGCGCCGAACCCGCTCACCCCGGCCGCGCTCGCCGGCATCCTGACCGGTGCGATGACCGTCGTGTTCGCCACCTCGGTGATCGGCCTCGGGTACCACTACCGCGACTACGTCACCTGCGTCCAGGACTCGCTGACCTCGGTCGGCGCCCAGAACTGCGACCGGTACGCGCCGCAGTGGTACGTGGACTTCACCGGGAACGCCGAGTAGTCGTCCCCCGGGGGGCCGGTCGGGCCTCCTCCGGGTCGTCCGGCTCGGGGGATCGAGTCAGGCGTTCGGGGCCGGGTCGTCGGAGTCCAGGTCATCGGAGTCCAAGTCGTCGGAGTCCGCTTCCCCGGCGTCCCGGACACCCGCTCCGGAGAGCCGCAGCACGAGGGCGTACGTACCGGCGCGCAGCTCCAGCGCGCCCCGGCGGGCCAGGCGCGCGAGCCGGGCGTACGCGCCCACGCCGTCCGCCGGGCCCAGCGCGCGGTGCCGCACCAGCAGGGAGCCCGGGACGGCGACCAGCGCGACCCAGCCCGCCGCCGCCAGGCCCGTCCACCAGGGCACCGGCCCCACCCAGGCCAGCCGCTCCCCCGCCAGCGCCCCGCCGGAGAGCCAGCCCAGCAGCGCCGCCCCGGCCCCGACCGCCAGGGCCGCCACCAGGGCGGCCACCGCCGTCGCCGCGAGCGGCCAGGGCCCGGGCCGCTCCTCACCGCCCGCCGCCGGTCGGCGCAGCCCCGCCGCCGCACGGCCCAGCAGCACCGCCGGAACCACCCCGGCCAGCAGCGGCAGAGCCGACACCGCGAGCCGCCAGCCGCCCGGCCCGTCCGCCGGGAGCAGGGCGAACAGCGGGAACTCCGGCACCGGGCCCAGCACCGTGCCGACCGGTGACACCGTCGTCCCGAAGCCCACCGTGAAGCCCGGGCCCAGCGCGTACGCCGTGCCCCACAGCACCGCGTTCGGCAGCAGCGCCACCGCGAGCAGCAGCAGCCCCGGCAGGGCGGCGGGCCCGCTCCCCAGCAGGGCCGACCCGCGCCCGCCGCCGGCCACCGCCGCCGACACCGCCGAACAGGCCGTCAGCAGCCCGCCGGCCGCGACCAGCCCGGCCCCGGCCGCCAGGGCGGCGGCCCTGACCGCCGGAGCACCGTCGACCGGGCGGTACGGCGGCGGCAGGCGGTTCAGCGGGGAGCCGCCCGGCGCGTCGGGGACGGTCACCGAACGGGCCCCGGCCGCCGTCGCCAGGCCCGCCACCAGCGCCACCACCAGGACGTCCGGCAGCACCCGGCTGCGGAACGGCCCGTCGCCCGCGCAGTGCAGCGCCACCCCGACGGCCACCGCGCAGTACCCCGCCCACACCGCCAGGGGACCGCCCCAGCGCGAGCGCAGGCCCGGCCGCTCCGCCACCCCGGCGCCCGCCCGGTAGAGCCGCACCACGGCCAGCACCCCGAGCAGCAGCGGAGTGACCGTCAGCGGGGCGCCCGACGCGCCGCGCAGCACCGGCGCGCCGTGCCCGAGCAGCCACAGGATGCCCGCCACCCGGGTGACAGCGGGCGCGCCGTCGTCCGCGTACGGCGTCATCACCCAGAGCCCGAGCACCGGTGCTCCGACCACCGCCAGGCCGACCAGCGCCGTCCGCGCTCCCGCCAACAGGTCGGCCAACGCGGGGCGTCCGCCCAATTGGCCGGGCGATTCCAGGATCGGACGGCCCATCAGCTGCGTCATGGGCCACATGGTGCCAAGGCGACTCGCCATGCTCCGTGAAGCGCCAAACCGCCGCCGTGTCCCAGATTATTGGCTTATGCGCATTTTCAGACCCTGCCCCCAAGCCGCCGGTGTCCCGGCCCGGAGCGTCTGATGACCACGCCGCCCACCGCCGACTCCCCCACTCCGGAGCGCCACCGCGGACCCGCCCGCGCCGGAACCGACGCGGACCGCCT
The DNA here is from genome assembly GCF_055575155.1 of Kitasatospora sp. NPDC034533. Classification (NCBI taxonomy): domain Bacteria; kingdom Bacillati; phylum Actinomycetota; class Actinomycetes; order Kitasatosporales; family Streptomycetaceae; genus Kitasatospora; species Kitasatospora sp. NPDC034533. Next base: position 203,551 of record NZ_JBVITE010000001.1, on the reverse strand, counting down.
GCTGCGGAAACTGACTCCCCGTGAGGCCCGGACCCTGGCCCACCTCGCGGCCGGCCACTCCCTCCCGGAAACCGCCGCCGCCCTCGGGATCACCCCCACCACCGCCCGCGGCTACCTCCAGCGAGCCCTGCGCAAGCTCGGCACCCGCACCGAGGCGGAGGCCCTCGCCCTCCTGGCCGGCGCACTGCCGAGCCTCGCGGGCACCGGACCGGCGGACCAGGACGGCGGTACGTCCCGGAAGCGGCGCCGCACCCGCACGCGGACCGGAAAGCCCGTCCCGGCGGTCGCGGACGAGCTGGTGAAGCCGACCTGGCTGGCGCAGGCAGACCCCGGGGCTCCGTCGGCCCCGGACGAGCCCGCGCGGCCGAGCCAGTCGGCGCCGGGCAGGGACGGCGGCGCGGTCCTCGCGGCTCCGCCCGGGAAGCCGCACCAGGACGCCGCCGGGAGGAACGCCGGGCCCGAGGCCGGAGCGGAGAGCCAGGCGGAGCGCACCGCCGCACCACGAAGGGTGGCAGGCGACGGAGAGCACCGGCCGACCGCAGCGGGCGGTGGGCCGGTGTCTCCCGCAGGGCCGCCGGGCGGCCCGACCACGGCGACTGCGGACGGAGGCGGACGGGCAGCCCACGGGGAGAACGGCAGCACCCCCGGTCCCGGCGGTGGGCCGGTGGCTACCGCAGGCACCGCCGCGCACCATGGCGCCGCCCCGCGCCGGGCCCGGGCCGCACAGGGCGCCGAGCGCGGACGACCGCTGGCCCCCGAGCCCGCGGGCCGCGCATCGGCCGGCCCCGCCCCCACGCGGAAGGCCCGGGTGGCGCGGAACGCCACCGCTTCGCCTGCGGCGCACGCCCAGGAGCCGGCCGACCGTGACGAGCCCCCACCCACCGACCCCGCGCGGAAGGCGCCAGCCGGGCCGGACACCACGGCCTCACTCACGGCCCACGCCCGGAAAGCGGCCGGCCCCGGCCGCACCACACCCCCGTCCGCCGACACCGCTCCCCTACGGAACGCGCAGGCCGAGCCGGACACCACCGCCTCACCCTCGCCCCGGGCGCGTCCGCGGGAAGCGACCGGGCCCGACGACACCCGGCCGGCCCGGACGGAAGGCACGGCCACCACCCCCGTACGGAACGCCCAGGCCGAGCCGGACACCACCACAGCACCCCCGGCGGGCACGCGGGAACCAGCCCCACCCACCGACGCCCGGCCGGCCCGGGCCGAGCCGGACGCCACCGCCTCCCCCGACGAGCCCGCACCCCCGCCACCGCCCGGCGGGCCCGGGTGGGCGGCCCTGGCCGCCGCCGCGCCCTCGGGGGCGGACGACGACCTCGACGCCGAGCCCCCGACGGTGACCTTCGAGGAGCTCTACGAGGCGGCGCACACCCGGCTGGTGCAGCAGGTGTTCCTGCTGACCGCCTGCCGCCACCGCGCGGTGCACTGCGTACGGCGGGCGTTCGGTGAGGCGTGGCGGAGCTGGGAGGCGGTGGCCGCCACCGGGAACCCCGAGGGCTGGGTCCGGGTGCGCGCCTGCGAGCTGGCGCTGTCCCCGTGGCACCGGGGCGGCCCCCGGCGGGCGGACTCCTGGACGCTGCCGCACCGGCGGATCACGGTGCGCCCGGCCGACGAGTCCCAGGCCGTGCTCCCGGACCACGACCGCCTGACCGACCGGGACCGGGCGCTGCTCAAGGCCCTCAAGCGGCTGTCCCGGCCGCAGCGCCGGGCGCTGGTGCTGCACGACGGGCTGGGGATGCCGGCCGACGCGGTCGCGGTGGAGGTGGAGGCCACCCTGACGGCGGCCGAGGGGCGGGTGTGGACCGCCCGGGCGGCACTGGCGCACTGGGTGCCGGAGCTGGTCGGCCCGGACCCGGCGGCGCCGGGCTTCGCGGACGGGCTGAGCGAGCTGCTGTACCGGGCGGCGGTCCGCGGGTGCCCTGAGCCGCACCGGACCCCGGTGGCGGTGCTGCGGGCCCGGCACGGGCTGTGGACGGCGAGCCGGACGGGCGCGGCGGCACTGCTGACGGTGGCGGTGGCCGGGGCGGCCCTGGCGACCCTGGCGGGGCTTCGCCCGGCGGAGCTCTTCCGCCCGCCGGCCCCGCCGACGCCCACGCCGTGCCTGCCCGCGGCGACGCCCGCGCCGCCGCCCGCCGCACCGTCCGCCGCCGCACCGCTCCCCGCCGGGATGGACGCGGCGGAGGCGGCGGAGACGGCGGAACCGGTCCCGCCGATGCTGCCCAGCGGGCCGCCGAGCGGTGTCACCAGCATCTGGTGCAGCCCGGCGCCGGGCCTGGAGGCCGTCCTGGTGGAGCCGCACCCGCAGGCGGCCTCGCGCTGGGGGCTGATGCCCACGGCCCCGGGCGCCGCCGCGCCGCCGCCGGCCCCGGCGGCCTGCCCGCGCTGGATGATCCGGCCCTGCGGCACGGACCCGAAGGCGGGCTGACGCGGCGAGCGCCCCGGAAACAGCGGCGCCCGGAAACAGCCGAGCGCGCCTCCGGAAACGGCGAGCGCCCCCGCCCGGAAGGGGCGGGGGCGCTCGTCAGGCGCGGTACGGGATCAGGCCTGGGCGGCGATGATCTCGCGGGCCAGGCGGGCGGTCTCGGACGGCGTCTTGCCGACCTTGACACCGGCGGCCTCAAGGGCCTCCTTCTTCGCCTGGGCGGTGCCCGAGGAACCGGAGACGATGGCGCCGGCGTGGCCCATGGTCTTGCCCTCGGGGGCGGTGAAGCCCGCGACGTAGCCGACGACCGGCTTGGTCACGTGCTCGGCGATGAACGCCGCGGCACGCTCCTCGGCGTCGCCGCCGATCTCACCGATCATGACGATGAGCTCGGTCTCCGGGTCCTCCTGGAAGGCCTTGAGAGCGTCGATGTGGGTGGTGCCGATGACCGGGTCGCCACCGATGCCGACGGCCGAGGTGAAGCCGATGTCCCGCAGCTCGTACATGAGCTGGTAGGTCAGGGTGCCGGACTTCGAGACCAGGCCGATCTTGCCGGAGCTGGTGATGTCGGCCGGGATGATGCCGGCGTTCGACTGTCCGGGGCTGATCAGGCCGGGGCAGTTCGGGCCGATGATGCGGGTCTTGTTGCCCTTGGCACCGGCGTGCGCCCAGAAGGCGGCGGTGTCGTGCACCGGGACGCCCTCGGTGATGACGACGGCCAGGCCGATCTCGGCGTCGATGGCCTCGACGACGGCGGCCTTGGTGAACGCCGGCGGGACGAAGACGACGGTGACGTCGGCACCGGTCTTCTCCATCGCCTCGGCGACCGACCCGAAGACCGGGATCTCGGTGCCGTCGACGTCGACCGTGGTGCCGGCCTTGCGCGGGTTGACACCGCCGACGATCCGGGTGCCGGAGGCGAGCATGCGGCGGGTGTGCTTCATGCCCTCGGAGCCGGTCATGCCCTGGACGATGACCTTGCTGTCCTTGGTAAGGAAGATAGCCATGGTGTTTAAGTCCCCTTCCTTACTTGTTGGCCAGCTCGGCGGCGCGGTCAGCGGCGCCGTCCATGGTGTCCACGCGCTGCACCAGCGGGTGGTTGGCGTCGTCGAGGATCTTGCGACCCAGCTCCGCGTTGTTGCCGTCCAGACGGACGACCAGCGGCTTGGTGACGTTCTCGCCCTTGCTCTTCAGGAGCTCCAGGGCCTGCACGATGCCGTTGGCGACCGCGTCGCACGCGGTGATGCCGCCGAAGACGTTGACGAAGACCGACTTGACGTCGGGGTCGCCCAGGATGATCTCCAGGCCGTTCGCCATGACCTCGGCGGACGCGCCGCCACCGATGTCGAGGAAGTTGGCGGGCTTGACGCCGCCGTGCTTCTCACCGGCGTAGGCGACCACGTCGAGGGTGCTCATGACGAGGCCCGCGCCGTTGCCGATGATGCCGACCTGGCCGTCGAGCTTGACGTAGTTCAGGCCCTTGGCCTTGGCGGCGGCCTCCAGCGGGTTGGCCGCGGCCTTGTCCTCCAGGGCCTCGTGCTCGGGCTGGCGGAACTCGGCGTTGTCGTCCAGGGAGACCTTGCCGTCGAGCGCGATGATCTTGCCGTCACCGGACTTGATCAGCGGGTTGACCTCGACGAGGAGGGCGTCCTCCTTGATGAAGACGGTCCACAGCTTCTGGAGGACGTCGGCGACCTGGTCGGCGACCTCGGCCGGGAACTTCGCCGCGGCGACGATCTCGGCGGCCTTCTCCGGGGTGCAGCCCTCGTTGGCGTCGACCGGGATCTTGGCGAGCGCGTCGGGGTTCTGCTCGGCGACGACCTCGATCTCCACGCCGCCCTCGACGCTGGCCATGGCCAGGAAGGTGCGGTTGGTGCGGTCCAGCAGGAACGAGACGTAGTACTCGTCCTTGATGTCCGCGGTCTGGGCCAGCATCACCTTGTGAACGGTGTGGCCCTTGATGTCCATGCCGAGGATCTGCTCGGCCTTGGCGACGGCGTCCGCCGGGTCGGCGGCGAGCTTGACCCCGCCGGCCTTGCCTCGGCCGCCCACCTTCACCTGAGCCTTGACGACGGCGCGGCCGCCGAAGCGCTCCGCGATGGCGGCAGCGTCTGCGGCGGTCTCGATGACATCGCCGTCAAGCACGGGCACGCCGTGCTTGGCGAAGAGGTCCCTCGCCTGGTACTCGAACAGGTCCACGTGTTTGTCCTTGTTCGTGGTCGCGGATTGTGTCTCTACGAGCGTGCCACGGCAGGATCTTCGCTGCGGGTCGTCGAAGCGGTGCGGGTACGCAGAGGTACGGCCTTGCGGCCCACACAGCCACGGGCGCACACGTCAATCAACACGCGCGTCACGTCCGTCTGGCAGGTTATCCCCGTGGGACGGGCCTGTTCCGCCTCGGGGCCTGCCCGTCTTGGGTGAGAACCATCACAGCCAGCCTAGAGCGGCGTGCCGCACGCCCCGTCCTCGGTGACGCGGATTAGCGCGTCCGGGTGAACCGTCACGCCCCCCGGTCGGGGAGCGGGATCGGGCGCTTCTCGATGGCCGCCGCCATGATCTCCGGGAAGGCGTCCGGGGTGCAGGCGAAGGCCGGTGCGCCGAGCGAGGCCAGGGCCGCGGCGTGGGCGTGGTCGTACGCCGGCGCCCCTTCGTCGGAGAGCGCGAGCAGGGCGACGAACTGGACGCCCGCCGCCTTCATCGCGGCGACCCGCTTGAGCATGCCGTCCCGGATGCCGCCCTCGTACAGGTCGCTGATCAGGACGACGATCGTCTCGGAGGGGCGGGTGATCCTGGACTGGCAGTAGGCGAGCGCGCGGTCGATGTCGGTGCCGCCGCCGAGCCGGGTGGCGAACAGCACGTCGACCGGGTCGGTGAGCTGCTCGGTGAGGTCGACCACCGAGGTGTCGAAGACGACCAGCCGGGTGTCCAGGGTGCGCATCGAGGAGAGCACCGCGCCGAAGACCGCGGCGTGGACGACCGAGGGCGCCATCGAGCCGGACTGGTCGACGCAGAGGATGAGGTCCTTCCGCACGGCGCGCCGGGCGCGGGCGTAGCCGACCAGCCGCTCGGGGACGACGGTGCCGTGCTGGGGCAGGTGGTTCTTCAGGTTGGCCCGGATGGTGCGGTCCCAGTCGATGTCGCGGTGGCGGGGGCGGTCGACCTTGGCGCTGCGGTCGAGGGCGCCGCCGAGGGTGGCGCGGGTGCGGTCGGCGAGCCGGCGCTCCAGGTCGGCGACCACCTTGCCGACCACCGCCCGGGCGGTCTCCCGGGTGGTCTCGGGCAGGGCGTGCTTGAGCGAGAGCAGGGTGGCGGCCAGGTGCACGTCCGGTTCGACGGCCTCCAGCATCTCCGGCTCCAGCAGCAGCCGTTCCAGGCCCAGCCGGGTGATCGCGTCCTGCTGCATCAGCTGGACGACGGTGGACGGGAAGTACTCGCGGATGTCGCCCAGCCAGCGGGCCACCTGCGGGGCCGAGGCGCCCAGCCCGGCGCTGCGCCGGCCGCCACGACCGGCCCGGGAGCCCTCGTCGGGGGTGCCGCGGTAGAGCGCGGCGAGGGCTCCGTCCATCGCGGCGTCACGGCCGCGCAGGGTGCGGCCCGTCCGGTCGGCCTCGCCGCCGAGCACCAGCCGCCAGCGGCGCAGCCGTTCGTCGGTCGTGGGCGCTGCCATCTCGTCGTCCTCCTTCAGCGGGTCCTGCGGTGGGCGCAGGGGGGGCGGGGTTCAGGGGTGGGGGTGCAGGGGTGGGGTCGGGTACGCCGGGTGAGGTGCGGCGGGTGTCAGGTGTTACGGCCGGTGGCCTGCCGGGGGATCGTCGGACGGACGCCGAGCAACAGGGCCAGCACGGGGAGGGCGGCGTCGGCGCGGGCCCGGTCCAGGTCGCCCGCCGAGGCCCGGGACGCCGGGGGCTCCCCGAGCGGGCCGGCCGCGACCCGGCCGCCGATGGCGGTGCGCACGCCCGCCTCCAGCCCGGCGAAGGTGCGGCGCAGCAGCGGCAGGACGTCGGTGAAGGCCTCGTCGCTCACGCTGGTCAGCCACTCGTCCAGCAGCGCCGGCAACCGGGGGTCGTGCAGCAGCAGGGCGCCGCCGCCGGCCAGGAAGCCCTCGACCCAACCAGCCGCGTCCACAGGGGAGTTGGCGACGGAGAGGACCAGCCGAAGCCGTCGGCCGGCCTCCTCGGGGCCGAGCCGGCCGTCGTCCAGCAGCAGCCGGACCGCCCGGCCGCGCAGCAGTCCGGGGGCGCCGGTGGCCGGTCCGCCGGCCGGCTCGCGGCGGGCCAGCGAGCGCAGGGCGGCGGCCCAGCGGTCGGCCAGGCCGTCGGAGACGTCGGGGCGGTCGGGGCAGTCGGAAACGTCGGGGCGGTCGGGGCAGTCGGGGCGGTCGGGGCCGTCGGTGCCCGGGCCGGAAGCGGCCTCGGGTCCGGCGGTCGCCGCGGCGCCGGCCAGCAGGCCGATCGCGCCGTGCACCTCGTCGAGGCGGCCGCGCATCGCCGCCGCGCCCTGGGCGTCCAGGCCGACGCAGGCGGGCGGCAGCCCCACGCAGATCCGCTCCGCCAGGCCGCAGGCCGCCTCCGCGAGCGCGCCGTGATCGGTGCCGCGCACGTCGCCGTAGCGCAGTGCGCGGACCAGCGCGGGCAGCGCTCCCGCGAGGTGGGCGACGTCGGTGTCCAGGGCCGCGCAGTCGGCGAGCGCCCGCATCACGGCGGGCAGCGCGCCGGACAGCCCGGCCAGCAGGCAGGTCTCCACCAGGCCGGTCAGCTCGGCGAGTTCCCCGGCGGCGCGGGCGGTGGCGACGGCCTTGCCGACCGCCGCCGCCTCGACCGTGGTGCCCCACTGGGCGGCCTCGGCGATCCGGACCGCGAACTCGGGCTGCCAGCACAGCCGCCAGCTCTCCCGGAAGGTCCCGGTCGAGTTCACCGAGGAGCGCGCGGGCACGCCCCAGTCCACGCCCAGCAGGCGCAGCCGGTGCAGCAGCCGGGAGCGGGCCGCGTCGTTCTCCTTGCGCAGGTCGAGGTCGAGGTCCTTCGGCGCGGCCTCGGGCTTGAGCCGCAGCGAGCGCTGCAACCCGGTCAGGTCGCGTCGCAGCGGCACCGCCGGAGCGGCGTCCGGGACCTCGCCGAGCCGGTCGCCGACCACCAGGCGGTCCCGGACCAGCTCCAGGGCGATGTCCGAGCCCTCGCAGAGCACCGCGCGGGCGGCGTCCAGGGTCTCGGTCAGCCCGGCGAGCGGGCGGCCGCGCAGCGCGGCCAGCGCCTCGGCGAGCCGAACCGCCTCGATCACGTGCGCCGAGGAGACCGGGTGGTCCTCGGCGCGCAGCAGCTCGGCGGCCCGGGTGAGCCAGCGCGGCACCGGGTCTCCGTCGGTGGTGAACAGGTGGTGGTACCAGCCGGGCGACCGCACGCCCGCGCCGTAGCCGGTGGCCCGGGAGAGCCTGCGGTGCGTCCACGGCACCCAGGTGACGTCCGTGCGCACCTTCTTCGGCAGCTCGGCGAGCAGCGCCCGGTCGTGGGCGACGGTGGGCATCCGCTCCAGCGCGGGGACGTGGAAGGCCCCGCAGACCACGGCGATCCGGCTGTACCCGGCGCGGCGGGCGGCCCGGATCTGCCGGCGCATGTACGCCTCGCGCAGCCGGTCCCGGCGGGACTCGCCGAGGCCCTCGGCGCGCAGGGCGCCCATCGCCTCGGCGACGGCGGCGAACGGGGCCAGCGGGTCGGCGCCGGGGGCGCGGTGCTCGACCACGTCCTCCCACCAGCGCTCCGGGTCGTCGTGCCCGGCCGCCTCGGCGAGCAGCGCCAACGGGTCGGCGACGGCGTCGTCCGTCTCGTCCGGCCCGTCCTCCGCGGATTCGGCGGCCTCGGCGGCCTCGGCGGCCTCGGCGCCTTCGAGCGCGAAGCCGTACCCGGCGGGCAGGTCGATGAAGCGCACCGGCACGTCGTGCTCCACCGCGTGCCGGATCGCCACCCACTCCGGGGAGAACTCGGCGTACGGCCAGAACGCGGCCTTCGACGGGTCCTCCACCGCGTGGGCGAGCAGGGCAACCGGCGGGACGAGGTCCTTCCCTGCGGCCAGGTGGACGAGGCCGTCGGCCTCCGGCGGGCCCTCGACCAGCACCGCGTCCGGCCGCCACCGGGCCAGCGCGGCGGCCACCGACCGGGCCGAGCCGGGGCCGTGGTGGCGGATGCCCAGCAGGGCGACCTCGGCGGCCGTCATACCGCCACCTCGCGGGCGGCCCGGTAGAAGTCCTTCCAGCCGTCGCGCTCGCGCACCACCCCTTCGACGTACTCGCGCCAGACCGCCCGGTCCGCCACCGGGTCGCGGACGACCGCGCCGAGGATGCCGGCCGTCACGTCCCCGGCGCGCAGCACGCCGTCCCCGAAGTGGGTGGCCAGGGCGAGTCCGTTGGTCACCACCGAGATCGCCTCGGCGGTGGAGAGGGTGCCGCTCGGGGTCTTGACCTTCGTCCGGCCGTCCACCGTGATCCCGGCCCGCAGCTCGCGGAAGACGGTGACCACCCGCCTGATCTCCTCGGCGCCGCCGGGCAGTTCGGGCAGTCGCAGGGAGCGGCCGAGCTGGTTGACCCGGCGGGTGACGATGTCGACCTCCTCGTCCAGCGAGCCCGGCAGCGGCAGCACCACGGTGTTGAAGCGGCGGCGCAGCGCGCTGGACAGCTCGTTGACGCCGCGGTCGCGGTCGTTGGCGGTGGCGATCACGTTGAAGCCGCGCACCGCCTGCGTCTCGGTGCCCAACTCCGGTACGGGGAGCGTCTTCTCGGACAGGATGGTGATCAGACTGTCCTGGACGTCGGCCGGGATGCGGGTGAGCTCCTCGACCCGGGCGATCGCGCCGTCGGCCATCGCCCGCATCAGCGGGGAGGGCACCAGGGCGTCCCGGCTGGGGCCGTCGGTGAGCAGCCGGGCGTAGTTCCAGCCGTACCGGACGGCCTCCTCGGGGGTGCCGGCGGTGCCCTGCACCAGCCTCGTGGAGTCGCCGCTGATCGCCGCGGCCAGGTGCTCGGACACCCAGGTCTTCGCGGTGCCGGGCACGCCGAGCAGCAGCAGCGCGCGGTCCGTCGCCAGGGTCGTCACGGCGACCTCGACGATCCGGCGCGGGCCGACGTACTTGGGGGTGATCCGGGTGCCGTCCGGCAGCTCGCCGCCGAGCAGGTAGGTGGCCACGGCCCACGGCGAGAGCCTCCAGCGCTCCGGGCGCGGGCGGTCGTCCTGCGCGGCCAGCGCGGCCAGTTCACCGGCGAAGGCGTCCTCGGCGTGCTGCCGCAGAACGTCGGTCATCTCGGGCTCCTTCGGGTCGGCCGCCGGGCGCGCGGGTGCCCGGCGGCAGGGTGATCGGGGAAGGGAGCCAGGTCGGCGTCCCGGCCTGTGGGGACCACCCTGCACCGGGGCACTGACAACACCGGACGGACGGTAAGCCGCTGTCAGTGGCACCGCCTACGGTCGGTCGCATGGAGGAACGCTGGAGCACCGAACACGTCCTGTCCCTGGCACCTGACGCCGCGTCGCGCAAGGCCGCGGGCAGGCTCTCCACGTCCGCGCCGTGGTCCGGCACCGGCACCGACGGCGTCGCGGTCTGGGGCGAGTGCGAGGGCAGCGGCAGCACCACGTACCGCACCGCGGTCGAACTCGCCACGCCCGCCTACCGGTGCAGCTGCCCCAGCCGGAAGTTCCCGTGCAAGCACGCGCTCGGGCTCCTCCTGCTGTGGAGCGGCTCCGCCGAGGCCGTCCCGGTCGGCGAGCCCGCCGGCTGGGCGGCGGACTGGCTCGACGCCCGCGAGGAGCACGCCGACAAGCGCGCCGAGGAACGCGCCCAGAAGCGCGACGGGAAGCGCGCGAAGGCCCCGGCCGACCCGGAGGCCACCCGCCGCCGGGCCGAGAAGCGCGGCGCCCGGGTCGCGGCCGGCGCGGCCGAGCTGCGGCTGCGCCTCGCCGACCGGGTCCGGCACGGGCTGGCCGACCAGTCCACCGCCGGCCCCTGGGAGGAGGTCGCCGCCCGGATGGTCGACGCCCAGGCCCCCGGACTCGCCAGCCGGGTGCGGGAGTTGGACACCCTGCCGCAGGAGCGGCTGCTGGAGGAGTACGCGATGCTGCACCTGCTCGCCACCGCCACCACCCGGGTCGACGAGCTGCCGCCCGAGCTCGCCGCCACCGTCCGCGCCCGGGTCGGCTACACCCTGGACACCGCCGAGCTGCTGGCCGGGCCGACGGTGCGGGACCGCTGGCTGGTGCTCGGATCCCGCGACACCTCCGACGAGCGGCTCACCACCCGCCGGGTCTGGCTGCGCGGCGCCAAGACCGGTCGCCCGGCCCTGCTGCTCTCCTTCGGCCGCCCCGGGCACTCCCCCGACCTCGCCCTTCCCACCGGCCGGGTGCTGGAGGCCGAGTTGGCCTTCCACCCCGGCGCCCGCCCGCTGCGGGCCGCGCCCGGCACCCGGTACGGCGCCCCCGAGACCGGCCCGGCCGGGCCGCCCGCCGGGCTCACCGTCGCCGAGGCGGTGGCCGACTACGGCGGCGCCGTGGCGGACGACCCGTGGCTGGACAGCTGGCCCGTGGTGCTCACCGACGTCGTCCCGGTCCGCGCCCCGGACGGCTGGCACCTGACGGACGGTCACCACACCGTGCCGGTCCGCTCCTCGGCCGTCCCGGAGCCGGCCCTGTGGCAGCTCGCCGCGGTCTCCACCGGCCGCCCGCTGACCGTCTTCGGCGAGTACGGGCACCAGGGCTTCGCCCCCGTCACCGCCTGGGCCGGGGGCCGTCCCCCGGTCGGCCTCACCCACCCGTAGGCCCCGCCCCCCTGTAGGCCCCGCCCGGCCGATCCGCCCGCACCGCAGGAGCGCCCTCGGCACGCCGCCTGACCGCACCGGCGAAGCGGCCGGGTGCGCCCCACGCCGCGGGCCGATCCACCGAGGCCCGCCGGACGGGCCGCCGGGCGCGCGCCTCGCCGATCCCCACCGGGCCCGCCGGAACCCACCAGACACGCCCAGGAGCACCGAGAATGACGATCGCCCAGGACCCGTGGGAGACCCTGCACACCAGTGCCCTGCTCGGCACCGACCGCCGCCCGCTCCCGGCCACCGCCCTGCCGCTCGCCGACGCCGTGGACCAGGGCGATCCGGCCACCGCTCTGCTGGAGCTGGCCGCGCTGGCCACCGTCCGCCGCCGGGCCGGCGCGCTGCCCGTCCCGGCCACCGAACCGCCCGGCCCGCCCGCCGCCGAGGACACCCGCCCGAAGCTGCCCGAGCCGGCCGCCCGCCGACTGGCCGTACTGCTCTCCGGGCGCCCGGGCGGCAGCGGCGGCACCCTGGCCAACCTGGCCGAGCTGCTGCCGCAGTGGCTCGCCGCCGCCCGGGCCCGGGGCGTGCGCCCGCCCGCCGCGCTGGTCCCCGGCCTGCTCGACGCCGCCCGTGCCCGCAGCGAACTGCGCCCCGACGCCGTGGCGCTGGCCGGCCCACTGGGCCGCTGGCTGGCCGAGCGGAACCCCGACTGGCGGTTCGTGCTGCGCACCACCACCCCGGACGCACCGGATCGGCCCACCGACGACCGGCTCTGGCACGAGGGCCTGTTCGCCGAGCGGGTCACCCACCTGACCCAGCTGCGCCGCCGCGATCCGGCGGCCGGCCTGGAGCTGCTGCGCGGCACCTGGTCCACCGAGCGCGCCGAGGACCGCCTGCTCTTCCTGGACGCCCTCCAGGACGGCCTCTCCCCCGCCGACGAACCGTTCCTGGAGGCCGCCCTCGGCGACCGCAGCAAGAACGTCCGGGCCACCGCCGCCGAACTGCTCTCCACCCTGCCCGGCTCCGCGCTGGCCCACCGGATGGCCGAGCGGGCGCGAGCCGCCGTCCGCCTCGCCGACACCGGCACCCACCTGCTGGTCACCCCGCCCGCCGAGTGCGACGCCCGGATGCAGCGCGACGGGATCGCCCCCAAGTCCCCCACCGGGCGCGGCGAACGGGCCTGGTGGTTCGGCGAGGTGGTGGCCGCCGCGCCGCTGTCGGTCTGGTCGCGGAGCACCGGGCTGACGCCCGAGCGGCTGCTCGCCCTGCGGGTCGGCGACAGCATCGACGAGACCAGCAGCAGCTGGGCCGACGACCTGCGGGAGGCCTGGGCGCGGGCCGCCGTCCGCCAGCAGGACGCCGACTGGGCCCGGGCGCTGCTCGGCCCGGCCCCGGTCCCCCCGGGGCGCGGCGGACGGGCGCGCCCGCCGCGCGCGACCGGCGCTCCGGCCAAGCTGCTGGCCGTCCTGCCGCCCGGGGAGCGGGCCGCCTGGACGGCCGCCTTCATCGAGGTGCACGGGCTGGGCGAGGCCTTCCAGCTGCTCGGCGCCTGCGCCACCCCGTGGACGCCGCCGCTGTCCACCGCCGTGGTGGCCGCGCTGGCCCGGGCGGCCGGCTCCGGGGCGTACCCGTGGAGCCACAGCGGGGTGCTCGGGATGACGGAGCGCGCGCTCGCCCCGGAGTCGGCGGACGCGGTGGCGGAGCTGGCGGCCGGGGCCGCGCCGGACTCCGCCTGGTCCGAGACCTTCGCCCGGCTGGCCGGCACCCTGCGCTTCCGGGCGGCGATGCTCGCGGAGCTGGCGGGCTGACGCGCCGGCCGGCCGGGTACGGCGGAGCGGGCCGGTCCGACGTACGGACCGGCCCGCTCGGCGTGCCGTGGATCAGCCTGCTGGTGCCGTCGACCGGCCTCGGCGTGCCGTGAACCAGCCTGCCGGTGCCGTGGACCAGCCTCGGCGTGCCGTGGATCAGCCGGCCCGCAGGTGCGACTCGACCCAGGCGACCACGTCCCGGGTGGGCGTGCCCGGGGTGAAGATGTCCGCGACGCCCATCGCCTTGAGCTCGGCGATGTCCTCGTCCGGGATGATCCCCCCGCAGAAGACCTTGATGTCCGCCGCGTCGCGCTCCTTCAGCAGCTCCAGCACCCGGGCGCACAGCGTCATGTGGGCACCGGAGAGGATCGACAGCCCGATGCCGTCCGCGTCCTCCTGGATCGCGGTGTCGACGACCTGTTCGGGCGTCTGGTGCAGGCCGGTGTAGATGACCTCCATACCGGCGTCGCGCAGGGCGCGCGCGATGACCTTGGCACCACGGTCGTGACCGTCGAGCCCAGGCTTGGCGACCACCACACGGATCGGCCCCGACACACTCATCACTGCCTCCTGCTGGACCTCGTCGTCCACCATCCGACCGGACCCGGTGGGCCGCCGGCGCGGTTAACGGTCAATAACCAACCTGAGGGGAGGTTAGCGCCACCGGGCGCGGTTGACCGTGCCGCCTCCCAAGAGGAGGGCAAAGTCACAGCTCCGCCCCTTGCTACCAGCGGGTACGCTCCTCCTCTCCGCAACCTCCGCACAGACCGCCCGGCCGCCCCCTTGACATCCGGAGGTTTTTCCGGGGCGTCGGGCTTGGGGTTACAGTCACGGCTGTTTGCCCTCGCCCGACGACGTCCGAGGCCCACCGAGGAGGCAGCCCCCGATGGCTCCCGAAGCAGCCGCCCGTCCGACCCGCGCGGAGCTGCGCCTCGCCGCCCGCGAGCAGTCCCGCGCCCAGCGCCGCGGCGCCGCCAGGGCGGCCACCCGGACGGCGCTGCTGCGGGTCGCGCTGCCGTCGGTGGCCGCGCTCGGGGTGGCCGCGGCGGCCGCGATCACGGTGCAGGGGGACGCCGACCAGCAGCGCGCCCAGGCCGCCGGGCGGACGACGGGGCCGCAGGCCGCGGCGGACGACGCCCCGGACGGCGCGGCCGCGCGGGCCGCCGCCCAGGCGGTCGCGGCCGGCGGCCAGGCCCAGGCCTCGCGCGGCGACGCCCGCCGGCCGCTGACCGCCACCCAGCCCACCGAGGCCCCCGCCGAGGCCCCCGCCGCGCAACCCACCGCCGAGCAGGCGCCGGAGCCGGTCAAGCCCAAGGTGGTCATGCCGGTCGCCCAGCACGGCCTGGGCGAGCTGTTCGGCGCGGCCGGCACCCACTGGGCCAACCGGCACACCGGCATCGACTTCCCGGTGGACGGCGGCTCCGAGGTCTACGCGGTGACCGACGGCACCATCCGCACCCAGTGGAACCCGTTCTACGGCTACATGACGATCCTCAAGTCGGCCGACGGCACCGAGGCCTGGTACTGCCACCTGCGGGCCTACAAGGTCCGCAAGGGCCCGGTGAAGCAGGGCGACCTGATCGCCTTCGTCGGCAGCAGCGGCAACAGCACCGGCCCGCACCTGCACTTCGAGATCCGGCCGCCGGGGGGCGGCGGGCCGGTCGACCCGCTGCCCTGGTTCCTCGCCAACGGGCTCGACCCGCGTTAGAGCTTCTCCACCGGCGCGTAGCGCAGCAGCAGCTGCTTGCGCCCCTCCGTGCCGAAGTCGACGGTGGCCTGAGCCCGGTCGCCGGCGCCCGTCACGCCCACCACCGTGCCCAGCCCGAAGGTGTCGTGGGTGACCCGGTCGCCGACCGCGAGCGAGACGACCTCGCGCTCCACGACCTTGCCGGCGCGCCGCGCCGACTGGCCCCAGCCCGCCTTCGGCGACGCCGCCGCCGACGAGGAACGCGAACTCCCGCCCCCGGACGAGGACTTGCCCCAGGACGAGCCCGAGGAGTAGCCGCGCTGGGCCGGCGCCTGCGCCGCCCCGGTGCGCTTCCACTCCACCAGCGCCTCCGGGATCTCCTCCAGGAACCGCGAGGCCGGGTTGTAGGCCGGCTGCCCCCAGGCGCTGCGCAGCACCGAGCGGGTCAGGTAGAGCCGCTCGCGGGCCCGGGTGAGCCCGACGTACGCGAGCCGGCGCTCCTCCTCCAGCTCCTTGACCTGGTTGAGCGCCCGCATGTGCGGGAAGATCCCGTCCTCCATGCCGGTCAGGAAGACCACCGGGAACTCCAGGCCCTTGGCGGTGTGCAGGGTCATCATCGTGATGACGCCCTGCCCGTCCTCCTCGTCGTCCGGGATCTGGTCGGAGTCGGCGACCAGGGCGACCCGCTCCAGGAAGTCGGCCAGCGAGCCGACCGGCGGCGTGCCCTCCTCCCCGGCGTCCGGCCGCTCGCCCGGGTCCTGCTCGTACTCCAGGGCGACGGAGGCCAGCTCCTGGAGGTTCTCCACCCGGGTCTCGTCCTGCGGGTCGGTGGAGGCCTGGAGCTCGGCCAGGTAGCCGGTCTCCTCCAGGACGGCCTCCAGCACCGCCGCCGGGCCCGCGCCCGACTCGACGACCTGGCGCAGCCCGGCCATCAGGGTGTTGAACTTCTTGACGGCGTTGGCCGAGCGCGCGGCCATCCCGTACGCCTCGTCGACCCGCACCAGCGCCTGGGCGAAGGAGATCCGCTCCCGCGCGGCCAGCGCGTCGATCATCGCCTCGGCGCGCTCGCCGATGCCGCGCTTGGGCACGTTGAGGATCCGGCGCAGCGGCACGGTGTCCTCCGGGTTGGAGAGCACCCGCAGGTACGCCAGGACGTCCCGGACCTCCTTGCGCTCGTAGAAGCGCACCCCGCCGACCACCTTGTACGGCAGGCCGACCCGGATGAACACCTCCTCGAAGACGCGGGACTGGGCGTTGGTCCGGTAGAAGATCGCGACGTCGCCGGGCTTGGCCTCGCCCTTGTCGGTGAGCCGGTCGATCTCGTCGGCGATGAACTGGGCCTCGCCGTGCTCGTCGTCGGCGACGTAGCCGACGACCTTCTCGCCGTGCTCGCCCGCCGTCCAGAGCTTCTTCTCGCGGCGGTTGGCGTTGCGCTCGATGACGGCGTTGGCGGCGCTCAGGATGGTCTGGGTGGAGCGGTAGTTCTGCTCCAGCAGGATGGTGGTCGCGTTCGGGTAGTCCTCCTCGAACTGGAGGATGTTGCGGATCGTCGCGCCGCGGAAGGCGTAGATCGACTGGTCCGCGTCACCGACCACGCACAGCTCGGCCGGCGGCACCTCGGCGAGCCGCCCGGCCGCCGGGTTCACCAGCTCGCCGTCCACGGTGCGCTTGGGGGCGTCGGCCACCGAGCCGCCGGTCAGCTCGCGCACCAGCGTGTACTGGGCGTGGTTGGTGTCCTGGTACTCGTCGACCAGGATGTGCCGGAACCGGCGCCGGTAGTGCTCGGCGACGTCGGGGAAGGCCTGGAGCAGGTTCACCGTCGTCATGATGATGTCGTCGAAGTCCAGCGCGTTGGCCTCGCGCAGCCGCCGCTGGTACAGCGCGTACGCCTCGGCGAGCTTCTTCTCCATCGGGTTGGCGGCCTGGTCGGCGAAGGTCTCCTCGTCGATCAGCTCGTTCTTGAGGTTGCTGACCTTCGCCGTGAAGGACTTCGGCGGGAACTGCTTCGGGTCCAGGTCGAGGTCGCGGCAGACCAGCGACATCAGCCGCTGGGAGTCGGCCGAGTCGTAGATCGAGAAGCTGGAGGTGAAGCCCAGCTGCTTGGACTCGCGGCGCAGGATGCGCACGCAGGCGCTGTGGAAGGTGGAGACCCACATCGCCCGGGCGCGCGGGCCGACCAGCGCCTCGACGCGCTCGCGCATCTCCCCGGCGGCCTTGTTGGTGAAGGTGATCGCCAGGATCTCGCCCGGCTGCACCCCGCGGGCGCCCAGCAGGTAGGCGATCCGGTGGGTCAGCACCCGGGTCTTGCCCGAGCCGGCGCCGGCCACGATCAGCAGCGGGGAGCCCGCGTGCAGCACCGCCTCGCGCTGCGGGTCGTTCATCCCCTCCAGCAGCTGGGCCGGGTCCACCACCGTGCGCGCGGCGCCGTTGCGGTACCAGGCGTCCCGCTCCGCCTCGGCGGCGCCCCCCGGCTCGTCGAAGGCCGTGGTCCGGAACAGGCCGTCCGGGATCGCCTCCTCGTACGCGTCGTACGGGGCGTCGTCCTCGTACGGCGGGGGCTCCTCGTCGAGGGGCGCGGCGGGCTGCTTCGACCCGGCGGCGGGTGCCTCGAAACCGGGGAGCGGAAGGTCGTCAAAGAGGCTACTCATGGCACATCGAGTCTATGGCCACCCACCGACAAGCCCGCCCGCCCCGAGGAATCCGGGACGGGCGGGCCCGGCGGCGGCGGTCAGACCAGGCGGCGGGCGGTGGCCCAGCGGGTCAGCTCGTGGCGGTTGCTCAGCTGGAGCTTGCGGAGCACGGCGGAGACGTGGCTCTCGACCGTCTTCACCGAGATGAACAGCTGCTTGGCGATCTCCTTGTAGGCGTAGCCGCGGGCGATCAGCCGCAGCACCTCGCGCTCGCGCTGGGTGAGCCGGTCCAGGTCCTCGTCCACCGGCGGGGTGTCGGTGGCCGCGAAGGCGTCCAGCACGAAGCCGGCCAGCCGGGGCGAGAACACCGCGTCGCCGTCGGCGATCCGGAAGACCGCGTTGACCAGGTCGGTGCCGGTGATGGTCTTGGTGACGTAGCCGCGCGCGCCGCCGCGGATGACGCCGATGACGTCCTCGGCGGCGTCCGACACCGACAGCGCCAGGAACTTCACCCCTCCCTGCTCGCCCATCAGCCCGGCCGAGCGGCGCAGCACCTCGACGCCGCCGCCGCCCGGCAGGTGGACGTCGAGCAGCACCACGTCCGGCCTGGTCTCGGCGACCACGCGGACCGCCGAGTCCACGTCGTCCGCCTCGCCGACCACGTCGATGCCGGTCACCTCGGTACGGCCGATCTCGGCCCTGACCCCCGTCCGGAACATCCGGTGGTCGTCCACCAGCACGACCCGGGCCGTGCGTTCCGGAACTGCCTCAGTCATTCGTTCTCTCCATCTCCAGCTCGACCTCGGTACCGCCGCCCGCCGCCGGCCGCACCCGAGCGGTGCCGCCGTTGCGCTTCATCCGGCCGATGATCGACTCCCGTACGCCCATCCGGTCCTCGGGCACCGTGTCGGGGTCGAAACCGGGTCCGTGGTCGCGGACGAACACCGACACCGTCCTCCCCTCGACCTCGGCGTAGACCTGGACCGGTCCCCCGCCACCGTACTTGGCCGCGTTGACGGTCGCCTCCCTCGCGGCCTGCATCTGGGCCGCGATCCGCTCGTCCATCGGGCAGTCGCCGACGATCACCAGCTCGACCGGGACGCCGTGCCGGTCCTCGACCTCGGCGACGGCCGCCCGCAGGGACTCCGCCATGGTGTCCGGCGCGGCCTCGGCGGCGGCCTCCGGGCGGTACAGCCACAGCCGCAGCTCGCGCTCCTGGGAGCGGGCCAGCCGCAGCACCTCCTTGGGGTCCTCGGCCCGGCGCTGGATCAGGGTCAGGGTGTGCAGCACGGAGTCGTGGATGTGCGCGGCGATCTCGGCCCGCTCCTGGGCGCGGATGCGGGCGGTCCGCTCGGCGCCGAGGTCCTGCCAGAGCCGCAGGCCGTACGGGCCGAGCAGCACCAGCACGCCGGCCAGCACCGCGAGCGAGGCCTCGACCACCGAGCCGAGCGTGGAGCCGCTGCCCTGCATGGCGAGCAGCGCGATGGTGCCGGCCACCACGAGCAGCACGCCGGCGCCGACCCGGGTGTAGGCGCCGCGCCGCTTCTCGCCCTCCTCGATGCCGAACCAGCGCTGCCAGCGCGAGTCGTCGGCCTGCCGCCAGACCAGCGCCACGCCGACGCCGATCGCCAGCAGCGGCCAGGTGTAGGGCTTGGCGGTCTGGAGGCCGAGCACGTTCAGCAGGGCGATCAGGCCGATCACCGTCATCACCAGCGCGGAGAGCTGGCCGAGGCCGCCCTGCCCGCCCTTGCCGACCGGCGCCGCCTCCTCCTCGCCCGCCACGGGGGCGGTCACCGGCTCGCCCTGGAGGGTGTGCTGGAGCAGCCGGCGCATCCGGCCGACCCAGCCGGCCGCCTGGGCGCCGCCCTTGCTCAGCGGGCCGCCCTGCAACCCGGGCGAGGCCGGGACGAACGCGCCGTTGAGGTACACCCACTGGGCGCCGCCGCGCTGCGCGGGCTCGCCGATGCCGATCGGCACCACGAACCAGAACGCGGCGTACAGCAGCGCGCCGATCCCCTGGGCGAAGAACAGCAGCACGAAGGCGAGCCGCACCCACCGCACCGGCAGCCCGAGGTGCACCGCCAGGCCGTGCGCGACGCCGCCGAGCATCCGCCCCTGTGGGCTGCGGTAGAGCCGCCGGTAGGGCGGCCTCCCGTCGTCGGGCGCGCTCGGGTCGGCGCCGGCCGACGGCGCGGGGTCGGGGGCGGTGGATCGGGGATCGGTACCGGGGGCTGCCACGCCCCCGATGGTTCCACGCGCGCCCCCGCGGGCGCATCAGGGTGTGTCCCCATCCCGCATCAGGGACAAGTCAGGGTACGGACCGGGGTGGACCCGGTTGGGCCGGACCCGCCCCTGCCGGAAGGATGGTGCCCATGACCGATGACCCCCGCATCGAGGAGGCCGGGCCCGCCGCCCCGCCGGAACCGGACCGCCCCCCGCTGACCCGGGCCGAGCACCGCCGCGTGGTGGCCGGCGTCTGCGGCGGCCTCGGCCGGCACCTGGACATCGACCCGGTGGTCTTCCGGGTCGTCACGGTGGTGCTCTGCCTCTCGGGCGGGCTCGGGCTGTTCCTGTACGGCCTGGCCTGGCTGATCGTGCCGACCGACGGCGAGGCCAAGGGCCGCGGCGGGCGCACCGAACTCCAGCGGGTGCTCACCGGCCGGGTGGACGGCCAGTCGGTCGGCGCGGTGCTGCTGACCGTGATCGGCACCGGGGTGTTCTTCTCCTCGATGGGCGACGGCGACCAGATGTTCCCGCTGCTGCTGCTCGGCGGCCTGGTCTTCCTGGCGGTGCGCTACGACCCGGACCGCCGCCGGGGGCGCGAGCGCCGCCGGGGCGGCGGCCCGTACGACCGGCACTTCCCCGAGTCCGGGGGCACCGCGGCCACCGGCGCCGGGGCGTACCGCTGGCCGCGCCCGGAGCAGGACGAGCCGGCCCGGGCCGAGCACCCCGCCGGCCCGGCCGCCGGAGCCGGCGGCTACCTCTGGGACCCGCGCCACCCCGAGCGCAACCCGTACGGCGGCGCGCCGGCCGCCCCGACCCCGCCGTACGGCACGCCGACCCCGCCGTACGGCACCCCGGTGCCCCCCGTCGGCGGCCCGGCCCAGCCCTGGTGGCAGCGCACCGACCTGCCCGAGGGGGACCCGCTGCGCAAGGAGCGCGGCCGGCGCCACCCCGAGCCCGCCGCCGTACGGCGCCCCCGGGAGCGCTCGGCGCTCGGCTTCTTCGGCTTCCTGCTGGCGGTCGGCGCGGGCGCCGCGGTCTGGGGCGCCTCCTCCGGCGGCGACCACAACCCCGCCCTGCGGGGCACGGCGATCCTGGCCGCCGCCCTGCTGGTGGTGGGCCTGACGATGCTGGTCGGCGCGAAGTTCGGCCGGGCCCGCCGGCTGGCGGTGACCGGTCTGCTGCTCACCCTGGCGCTGGCCTTCGTCGGCCACTCGCCGAACTCGGTGAGCAACGCCGTCGGCGACCGCAACTGGACCGTCGCCTCGGCGGCCGACCTGCGCGACCGGTACAACCTGGGCGCCGGGGACGTCAGGCTGGACCTCTCCGCGATCGACCCGGCCGGGGCCACCCTCTCCACCAAGGTCGACCTCGGCGCGGGCGACATGACCGTCGCCGTGCCGGACGACGTCACGGTGAACCTGGTGACCAGGGTCGGCCTCGGCAACGTCGCCGTCCCCGGTGAGCAGGGCGACTCCACCGGGCGGCACAACTACCTGATCGGCCCTGCCAACGGGCAGCCGGCCAAGGGCACCCTCAATCTCGAACTCGGAATCGGGCTCGGCAACATCAAGGTGGTCCAGCAGTGAGGAAGCACCGGCTCGACCTGTTCTCGCTGATCGCGGGCGCGCTGTTCACCGTGATCGCCGTGCTCTACCTGATCGCGGCGGTCAACCACCAGTCGGTGAACGGACGGATCGTCGTCCCGGTCGCCTTCATCGTGCTCGGCGTCGGCGGCCTGGCCGGCGCGGTCGCGGCGGTGGCCCGGCGCGGCCGGCCCGACCGGGAGGAGTGACGGCGCTCCCCGGGCCTCAGCCCTGCTGCGGGCCCAGGGTCAGCTGGTCCCCGTCCTTGGTGACGGCGTACTTGGGCAGCGGCTTGACCGCGGGTCCGTTGACCACCGCGCCGGTCGCGGCGTCGAACCGGGAGCCGTGGCAGGGGCAGTACAGCTGGCCGTTCTTCGGCGCGTCCACGGCGCAGCCGGAGTGGGTGCAGACCGAGGAGAAGGCGCAGTACTGGCCGGCCTTGGGCTGCACGATGTAGACGGCGTCCCCGGTGGCCGGGTCCTTGACCTGCGCAGAGCCGCCGACCGGCACGCTCGCGGCGGCCACCGTGGGGGCCGCCGGCGCCGGGGCGGCGGAGACCGGGGCCGCCGACTCCCTGGGGGCGGCCGGCTCGTCCCGGCCGAAGGTCCGGGTCAGCGAGCCGGTGAGCAGCCCGGCCCCGCCGATCGCGACCGCCGCGATCCCGCCGTCCACCAGGGCCCGACGCTTGACGTGGTCCTCGCCCAGCCCGCGGGCGCGGTCCCGTCCGGCCCGGCGGGCCAGGTAGCCGTCCAGCGACAGGTACGGGGTGCCGGCCAGCACCAGCGGGGTCCAGGCCATCAGGTACGCCAGGTCGTTGCCGAGGTAGTACGGCGAGACGCTCCAGCTCACGGTCAGCCAGAGGCTGAGGTTGAGCAGCGCGCCGCCGAGCGCGGCGACCCGGCCCCAGAGGCCGGCCAGGGTGCCGAGGCCCACCGCCAGCTCCCCGAAGGCGATGACGAGCGCGAAGAGGGTGGGGTGGTCGAGGGCGGGGCCGAGCAGGAAGGCGATCGGACTGCCGCCCGCCTTGGCGGCCTGGGTCTGCGAGACGAAGGAGGCCGGGTCGCCCGCCCCGGCCAGGAAGTGCGCGTCGGAGAGCTTGTCGAGGGCGGCGTAGACGAAGGTGACACCGAGGAAGAGCCGCAGCGGCAGCAGCGCGTACTTCGACGCGAGCGCCCGTCGCTGTGCCGCCCGCGCGGCCCGACCGGCCGCTCCCCCGGCCGGCACCGGGTTGCTGGCCTCCGACATCCCTCACACCTTCCCTCGCCGCCTGCCACTCCCTGACAGGTCCGGTCCGCATTCTGCCCGTTCCCGCCCGCTTTCGGTGGGAGGTCCCGCCTGACGGGCGCCACCCACACGACGAACGGCCGCGCCGTCGCTCCCGTACTACGGGAACGACGGCGCGGCCGTCCAGGCTTCGGCCTCAGCGCTAAATCACGCCACGGCGGCCGGCGGGAGCGGTCACTCCCACTCGATGGTGCCCGGCGGCTTGCTGGTGACGTCGACGACGACGCGGTTCACGTCGCGGACCTCGTTGGTGATCCGGGTGGAGATCCTCGCCAGCACGTCGTACGGCAGGCGCGACCAGTCGGCGGTCATGGCGTCCTCGGACGAGACCGGGCGCAGCACGATCGGGTGGCCGTACGTGCGGCCGTCGCCCTGCACGCCCACGCTGCGGACGTCGGCGAGCAGCACGACCGGGCACTGCCAGATCTCGCGGTCCAGACCGGCCGCGGTCAGCTCCTCGCGGGCGATCGCGTCGGCGTCGCGGAGCAGGTCCAGGCGCTCCTTGGTGACCTCGCCGACGATCCGGATGCCCAGGCCCGGGCCCGGGAACGGCTGGCGCTGGACGATCTCGTCCGGCAGGCCGAGTTCCTGGCCGACCATCCGGACCTCGTCCTTGAACAGCTTGCGCAGCGGCTCGACCAGCTGGAACTGGAGGTCCTCGGGCAGGCCGCCGACGTTGTGGTGGGACTTGATGTTGGCGGTGCCCTCGCCGCCGCCGGACTCCACCACGTCCGGGTACAGGGTGCCCTGGACCAGGAAGTCGACCGACTCGCCGTGCTCGCCGGCCTCGGCGACGATCTCGGCCTGGGCCTGCTCGAACACGCGGATGAACTCGCGGCCGATGATCTTGCGCTTCTGCTCGGGGTCGGAGACGCCCTTCAGCGCGTTCAGGAAGCGCTCGGAGGCGTCGACGACCTTCAGCTGGACGCCGGTGGCGGCCACGAAGTCCTTCTCGACCTGCTCGGTCTCGCCCTTGCGCATCAGGCCGTGGTCGACGTAGACGCAGGTCAGCCGGTCGCCGATGGCCTTGTTGACCAGCGCGGCCGCCACCGCGGAGTCCACGCCGCCGGACAGGCCGCAGATCGCGCGCTTGTCGCCGACCTGCTCGCGGATCAGGGCGATCTGCTCCTCGACCACGCTGCCGGTGGTCCAGGTCGGCGCGATGCCGGCACCGCGGTAGAGGAAGTGCTCCAGGATCTGCTGGCCGTGGTCGGAGTGCAGCACCTCGGGGTGGTACTGGACGCCGTACAGCCGGGCCTCGTCGTTCTCGAAGGCCGCGACCGGGACCAGGTCGGTGGAGGCGGTGACGGTGAAGCCCTCCGGGGCGGCGGAGCAGGCGTCCCCGTGCGACATCCACACCGAGTGCTGCGCCGGGACGCCCTCGAACAGGGTCGAGCCGGTGCGCGAGACGGTCAGCGGGGTGCGGCCGTACTCGCGGGCGCCGTTGTTGTCGACGGTGCCGCCGAGGCTCTTGGCCATCAGCTGGAAGCCGTAGCACATGCCGAAGACCGGGACACCGGCCTCGAAGACCGCGCGGTCGATCTGCGGCGCGCCCTCTTCGTAGACCGACGACGGGCCGCCGGAGAGGATGATCGCCTTCGGGTTCTTGGCGAGCATCTCGGCGACCGGCATGCTGCTCGGCACGATCTCGCTGTAGACCCGCGCCTCACGCACCCGACGGGCGATGAGCTGGGCGTACTGGGCGCCGAAGTCGACCACCAGTACGGGGTCGTGGTCCGGCGCGGACTGGACGGGAATTGCAGAGGACACGGACGGCCTTCCGGCAGCGGTAACGAGGTGTCGCGCGTGGCCGCCTCCCTGGCGGGGGCTGCGGCGGCGGCGGACGGTGTGGGGTGTCTGAACACCGATTCTACCGGGCTGTCCGGTTTCACTCGTCTGCACGTCCAACGGACCGTGACCGCCCGGGGCGGCGGTTCGTTGCTTCTGACGAACGTACGGCCTCGCCGCGTCCGCCAGACACGCCGAACCGTCCCCGCGGGGGCACCGCCGTACGGCAGCAGGACCACGCGTGGAGCTCCACCCCAGTCCACCGGCGCACGTGGTGCCGCCGCCCGGCCCGCCGGGCGCCCGGCTCCGTGGGACCGTGCGCGGGTGCCGCGGCCGGCCAGCAGGGGACAGCGACCCCGGCCGCGACTGGGCCGAGTGGTGGGACGGCCGGGGCCCGGGGACGCCCGGGGCCGGCCGTCGCACCCCCGGTCCGATCCGGTGCGCGCCCCGGCGCACTCCCTCGTCCCACCCGCGCCGCTACGCGTGTCCCCGTGCGCCGCAACCATCCGGGCCACTACGCACCGTGATCATCGATGGCGGCCCCGACGGCAAATGCTCTGGGCCGAACTGCGCCGAACCGGTTGCAGAGCGAGCCCTTCGTCCAGCACGATGCTCGTTGTAAGCGGTACTCCCGGCGCCTCGCGGCCCACCGAGGAGTCCCGCGACGATGTCTCCGCAACCGTGCCGCAGGGAGACGGCAACGGTTTCAGTTCACGCTCCGTGAGCGTGGGACCGGCGCAGACCGACGCGCCGCCCCACCCCGCGCGGGCGTGCGCGCCCCGCGCGGCCGGCCACCCACGCCGGAGCGGCGCGGCGCACGGCGCACCCAAGCCAACCGACACGACGGCGCTCCTCCCCCGGCGCCGTCACCCCAGCACCGGCGCGGCCCTGACGCCGGTGCTGGCCGACAAAGGGCCCCGTTCCCCCGCGGGGCCCTTTGCCCTGTCCGGGCCGTTCCCGGTCGGGTCGCTCGTGCCCGGCGACGTGCCCCGGGACGTGCCCGGCGACGTGCCCCGGCGCGTGCTCAGGGGTGCTCGCGCCAGACGCTCGGGTCGACCGGGTCCTGTGCCGGGGGCGGCGGCACCGCGCCCGGCGCCGGCGCCCCGCCCGCCGGAGCGGTCGGCGCCCGGTGCGAGTCGAGCACCTCGCCCACCCCGCTCGCGGCGTCGTACGGCGCCTCCCGCCCCGGACCGCCCTGCGCGGGCACTCCCGGCGCGGGCGTCGCGTACGGCACCTGCGGCGGCACCTCCGGGTACGCCCCGGCGCTCCCGGCCCCGGCCCCCCGGGCCGCCGCGAACGGCGACTCGGCGTACGGCACGGCGGTGTGCGGCGCGCCCACGCCCCGGCCGCGGACGGCCGACAGCAGCGGCGGCACCAGCAGCGCGCCGACCAGTGCCCAGACCACGTTGGCCAGCAGCACGCTGACGAACACCAGCCCGGCCGAGGTCTCCTGGGACATGTCCACGCGGTCCGGAGTGAGCCAGCCCCTCATCGACATCGTCCTGGTCATCCGGGCACCGGCCACGGCCATCAGCGCGGTGAGGGCCACCGCGTACACGACCGCCAGCCGGAGCCGGTCGGCCGTGTCCAGCCGGCGCCGGTACGCCGACCAGCCGAGCAGGCCGGCCGCGGCGAGCGCCAGCAGGCCGCTCCAGCGCCAGTCGGCGGTCAGGTCCTGGAGGTCGAAGAACGAGACCTCCATGTCGTGGTCGCGGTCGCCCCAGCTCGCGTCCCGGCCGGACGCTCCCAGGTGCACCCGCCAGGTCGCCCCCGAGCCGAACCCGAGCAGGAGCAGGCCCAGGTTGGGCAGGAAGGCGAGCGAGAGCACCGTCTCCACGCCGTCCTCGCTGTTCGCCGCGATCAGCACGAAGGCCGCCACCGCGGCCAGGCCGACCGACAGCGCCAGCGCCCTGCCCGCGGTCAGCGCGGCCACCGCCCAGCCGCGCACCGCCCGGCTGCGCCAGGCCGCCCAGCGCAGGGCGTCGGTGCCGTAGACGGCGAAGGCCAGCGCGGCGGCCAGCAGGGCGGTCCACCCGACCGCCTCCAGCCCGCCCGAATCCGCCCCGAAGCTCATGCCGGTGCTCCGGAGCGGGTAGCCGTCGTCGTTGCCGAACCGGGGCGCCGGCTGCCAGCTCGCCCCCGCGGCCAGTCCGAGCAGCAGCGCCACCCCGGCCAGCACCACGGCGGTGCGCAGCGCCTCGCCACCGGCCTGGGCCCGGGTCAGCTGGGCGCCGGCCGCCTGGCGCCGGCGGGCCCCGGCGCGCAGGCCGAGCCAGAGCGCCAGCGACCAGAGCACGGTGACGGTCATCGGCAGCACCCGGAACGCGAGCTCCAGGTCGTCCAGGGCGTCGCGGCCGGACGCCGGGTGCCCGGACAGCTCGAACGGCGCGCCGAACGCGTTCAGCGTCATCGCCAGCGCCGCACCGAAGCGGTCACCGAAGCCGGGCGAGGCGATGAACGTGTCGTAGTCGTAGTCGCCCGGGGCGGCCGTGACCAGCGCCGCCAGCAGCAGCACGGCGGTCGGGGCGATCGCGGCCCGGAGCGCCGGGCGCCAGTCCGATCCGGTCAGCCGGCGCGGCACCGGCGCGGGCCCGGCCTGCGGGACGTACGGACTCCCCTCGCCCCAGCCGCCCGCGACGGGCGGCCCGGCGGAGGGCTGGTGGCCCGGGCCGGGCGGCGGCGGGTATCCGGGCGGACCGGGCGGCGGGGGCGGCGGCCCGGGCGGCAGGACGGCCGCCGGCGGGGGCGGCGGAGACGACGGGGGCGGGGGCGGCGGCGGGGTCGACGGCCGGCCGCACGAACCGCAGGCCGCCGCCCCCTCCTCCGAAGTCGCCCCGCACGACGTGCAGTCGGCCATGCCCGCGTTCCCCCCGCTCGACGAGTCCCTGGCGCCCAGGGAGCCCGTTTATCCCATCGGATCCGAAAGGATGTCAACCGGGAACCGGTGCGGCCGGATCGGCCGGTCGACCGGGTTCAGCCGCGCTTCTTCGGAACCTCCGGGACCGGCAGCAGCGGCAGCCGGAGCGCCCCGAACGCGCCCTCCGGCACGGCCGGCCGCACCGGCGCCACCGCCGCGACCCGCCGGTACGCCTCGCCCTGCGCCGGGCGCCGGTCCGCCTCGCCCTTGTTCGGCCACATCGACATGGCGCGCTCGGCCTGCGCGGTGATGGTGAGCGAGGGGTTGACGCCCAGGTTGGCGGAGACGGCCGAGCCGTCCACCACGCTGATCCCGGGGTACCCGTACAGCCGGTGGTACGGGTCCACCACGCCGGTCTCGGGGGTGTCGCCGATCGGGCAGCCGCCGAGGAAGTGGGCCGTCATCGGGATGTCGAAGATCTCGCCGACGGTGCTGCCCGCGAAGCCGTTGATCTCGTCGGCCAGCGCCTGGGCGCCCTTCTCCGCGGCCGGGATCCAGGTCGGGTTGGGGGCGCCGTGGCCCTGGGTGGAGGTGAGCCGGGCCTTGCCCAGCGGGCCCTTCTTCAGCGAGACGGTGATCGAGTTGTCCAGCGACTGCATCACCAGGCCGATGATCGTCTTCTCGGACCAGCGGTGCTGGTTCATCGATCGGACGAAGTTCACCGGGTGGAGCGCCGAGTTGCCCAGGTAGCGCAGCCAGCGCGGGCCCTTTCCGCCGCCCTTGACCTGGGCGATGGACAGCGCGCCCATCGCGTTGGAGCCCTTGCCGTAGCGGACCGGCTCGATGTGGGTGTTGGCGTCCGGGTGGATCGAGGAGGTGATCGCCACGCCCTTGGTGAAGTCCGCCCGGGTGCCGTAGCGCCGGTCGGTGGTCTGCGCGCCCACCAGCGCCTCGGAGTTGGTGCGGGTCAGCTCGCCCAGCCGCGCCGAGATCCGGGGCAGGTGGCCGGCGTCCCGCATCCGGTGCAGCAGCGACTGGGTGCCGTAGGTGCCGGCCGCGACGACCACCCGGGCGGCGGTGATGGTGCGCGCGCCCGCCTTCACCCGGTCGGTCCTCGACCGCGAGTCGGTGCGGCGCACGTCCACCGCGAAGCCCTGGCCGTGCTCCCGGATCCGGGCCACCGTGGTGAGCGGGTGGATCCGCGCGCCGCCCCGCTCCGCCAGGTACAGGTAGTTCTCGGTGAGCGTGTTCTTGGCGCCGTGCCGGCAGCCGGTCATGCACTCGCCGCACTCCACGCAGGCCCGGCGGGCCGGGCCGGCGCCGCCGAAGTACGGGTCGGCGACCTCGCGGCCGGGCGCCGCCTTGGCCGTGCCCTCGGCGTCCTCACCGTCGCCGAAGAAGACCCCGACCGGCGCCATGTGGAAGGTGTCGGCGACGCCCAACCGCTCGGCAGCCGCCTTGAGGTGGACGTCGGAGGGGGTGACGGTCGGGTTGAGCCGGACCCCGAGCATCCGCTGCGCCTGGTCGTAGAACGGCGCCAACTCCTGCTGCCAGTCGGTGATGTGGCGCCACTGGCGGTCCTCGAAGAAGGCCTTCGGCGGCACGTACAGGGTGTTGGCGTAGTTGAGCGAGCCGCCGCCCACCCCGGCGCCGGCCAGGATCAGCACGTTGGCCAGCAGGTGGATGCGCTGGATGCCGTACAGCCCGAGCCGGGGCGCCCACAGGTAGTTCGCCAGGTCCCAGGAGTTCCGGGGCAGTTCGTCCCGGTCGAAGCGCCGCCCGGCCTCCAGGACGGCGACCCGGTAGCCCTTCTCGGTCAGCCGCAGGGCCGCGACCGAGCCGCCGAATCCGGACCCGACCACCACCACGTCGTAGTCGAACTCCGCCGCGCCGTCGGACTCCACCATCTGCCACCGCTCCTTCGCCGGGTGAACCTGCCTGTGGGTACCGCGAGTGGGGCCCCGCCGGAGTGCGGGGCCCTGGGTGCCGCCGGGGGCCGGCCCGGGGCAAGGGCCGGGGGCCGGGGCCTACTTGAA
This sequence comes from Kitasatospora sp. NPDC034533, assembly GCF_055575155.1. Lineage (NCBI taxonomy): Bacteria > Bacillati > Actinomycetota > Actinomycetes > Kitasatosporales > Streptomycetaceae > Kitasatospora > Kitasatospora sp. NPDC034533. The sequence continues at coordinate 174,442 of NZ_JBVITE010000001.1, read as the reverse complement.
GCGCAGCGCCTTGAGCGCCCGCAGCCCGCCGGTCATCAGGGCGGCGAACTGCTTGTCGTCCAGGCCGAACGAGGGCGCGACCGGCATCAGCCGCTGGGTCGCGATGGTCTGCGCCTCGGTGAAGCGCAGGATGCCCTCGGCGCCGTGCCGGCGGCCCAGCCCGGAGTCGCCCATGCCGCCCATCGGCGCGCCGACCGAACCGTAGGCGGCGGCGTACGCCTCGTTGACGTTGACCGTGCCGGTGCGCAGCCGGGCCGCGACCGTCCGGCCGCGCCGCGTGTCCCTGGTCCAGACGCTGGAGTTCAGGCCGTACGGCGTGGAGTTGGCGGCGGCCACCGCCTCCTCCTCGGTGTCGAAGCGGTAGACGGAGACGACCGGGCCGAAGGTCTCCTCGGCGCAGACCGCCATGTCCGGGGTGACACCGTCGAGGATGGTCGGCTCGTAGAACAGCGGGCCGAGGTCCGGCCGGGCGCGCCCGCCCGCCACCACGGTGGCACCCGCCTTGACCGCCTCCTCCACGTGCCGGCTGGTGGTCTCCAGCTGGCGGGCGGAGACCAGCGAGCCCATGTCGGCGCCGTACGCGAGGCCGCCGCCGAGGCGCAGCGCCCGGGTGCGGGCGGCGAAGCGCTCCAGGAACTCGTCGGCCACCGAACAGTGCACCAGCAGCCGCTCGATCGAGATGCACAGCTGTCCGGCGGAGGAGAAGCAGGCCCGGACGGCGCCCTCGGCGGCGGCGTCGAGGTCGGCGTCGGCGAGCACCAGCATGGCGTTCTTGCCGCCGAGTTCGAGCGAGGCGCCGACCAGCCGGGCGGCGGCCCGCTGGGCGACGTCGCGGCCGGTGCGGGTGGAGCCGGTGAACGAGACGTAGTCGGCGTGCTCCACCACGGCGGGGCCGATCACCGGGCCGTCGCCGATCACGACCTGCCACAGGTCGGCCGGCAGCCCGGCCTCGATCAGCAGGTCGCGGGCCCACAGCGCGGTCAGCGCGGTCTGGGTGTCGGGCTTGTTGACCACCGCGTTGCCGGCCGCGAAGGCGGGCAGGGCGTCGCCGACGGACAGCTCCAGCGGGTAGTTCCACGGCGAGATGTGGCCGATCACGCCCTTGGGGCGGCGAGCCTCGACGGCGTGGGTGAGCACCGGCAGCGCGCCGCCGCGCCGCCTGTCCCTGAGGTAGCCGTGCGCGGCCCGCCCGTAGTGCCGGGCGGCCATGGCGACGGCGGCCACCTCCTCGAAGGCGTGCAGCCGGGCCTTGCCGGTCTCCGCCTGGATGACGTCCAGCACCTCGTCCTGCCGCTTGAGCAGCAGGTCGTGGAAGCGCAGCAGGACGGCGGCGCGACGGCGCACCGGCAGCGCGGCCCAGGCCGTCTGGGCGCGGCGGGCCAGCTGGAAGGCGACCTCGACGTCGGCCGGGGTGGACCGCGGGAGGCCGGCCAGCCGTTCACCGGTCAGCGGGGCGACGGTCTCCACCAGGTCGGGCTCGCCGGTGGCGGTGACACCGGAGGTCAGCTTGGCGACCAGGGACGGCGGGACGGCCGTCGCGACGGTCCGCCCGCCGCCGGGGGCGGCCGGGTTGCCGGCGCCGGGGTGTTCGGTGGCCACTGCGTCTGCTGTGAGGTCCGACATACGGCGCAGCCTAGGCCTTCGGCGGCCGGTCCGGTACCCGTCGGTAACAAGAATCTGCCGCAGTCGGGCCAAAGCGGACTCCCGCCCGCGCCCGGGCGCCCGTCAGCGGGTCGGCGCGAAGTTGTTGAGCACCGCGTAGAAGCGCTGCTCGGCCTCGTTCCACTCGTTGCCCTTCTCCGGGCTGGACGAGTAGATCGCGTAGCTGGTGCCGTCCTGGCCGATGAACTCGGTCTCGATCGCGCGCCGGCGACCGCCCTCCTTGGCCAGGTAGCTGAACTCCCAGACCGCCGCCTCCTGGCCCTTCACCGCCGTGCCGGCCATCCGGTGCTGCTTGTAGTCCTTGAGCGACTTGGAGACGGTGACCTCCATCTGCCGCATGTGCTCCAGGGGCTTGACCGACTGGCCGACGGTGACGGCGAACTGGAGGTAGTGCTGCTTGTTGTCGGGCGTGTAGAAGATCTGGTTGTCCCCGGAGCTGATCCGCTGCCAGGGCGGGGTGCCGGTCGGCAGCGGGAAGCGGAAGCCGGCCGGGTCGTCGACCCAGCGGTAGCCGCTGGGCGGCGGCACCGCGGGGGCGGTGTCACCGGTGGGCTCGCCGGTGGGCGCCGGCCCGGTGGTCTCGGCGGACCCGGTCGGCACCGGGTCGTCGACGGCACCGCCGCCGCCGTTGTCGACCACGCTCCGGGTGGCGAGGAAGGTGCCCGCGGCGGCCAGCAGGCCGACGGCCGCCGCGATACCGACGATCTTCAGCAGGTTGCGGCGCTTGGCCGGTCCGCGCGCGGGCGCGACGGGGTGCGCCACCGGCGCGACCGGCCCGGTGGGCGCCTGGGCGGCCGCCTGAGCGCCCCCGGCGGCGTCCTGGCCGGCGGCGGCGTGCACGGCGGGGGCGGCCTGCACGGGAGCGGCCTGCACGGGGGTGGCCGCGGAGGCCTGCGGTTCGGTCGGCTCCTCGGACCCCTCGACGGGCTCCGCGGGAGCCTCGCTGCGGTCCACCACCGGCACCGACTGGGTGGGCATCCGCACCGGCGCGACCGTCTTGAGGCCCATCGTGTGCCCGGCCCGCACCTCGGCCAGCATCCGGGCCGCCTCGTCCGCGGTCGGCCGCTCGGCCGGGTCCTTGGCCATCAGCGCGGCCAGCACCGGCCCCAGCGGCCCGGCCCGGCGCGGCTCCGGCAGCGGCTCGTCCACCACCGCGGCGAGCGTGGTGATCGGCGAGTCCCGGCGGAACGGCGACTGGCCCTCGACCGCCGCGTAGAGCGTCGCCCCGAGGCCCCACAGGTCGGAGGCCGGCCCGGGCCGCTCGCCCTGGGCGCGCTCCGGCGCCAGGTAGTCCGGCGAGCCGACGAGGTCGCCCGGCCGGGTCAGCTCGGTCGAGCCCTCGTACTTGGCGATCCCGAAGTCCAGCAGCACCACCCGCCCGGTGCCGCGCTCCAGCAGCACGTTGGCGGGCTTCACGTCCCGGTGCAGCACGCCCAGCTGGTGGCCCCGGTGCAGCGCGGCCAGCACCTGGCTGCCGACCTCGGCGGCGGCGCGCGGCTGGAGGGTGCCGTCCTGGCTGATCACGTCGGCCAGCGAGCGGCCGTCGACCAGCTCCATCACGATCCACGGCCGGCCGTCCTGCTCCAGCACGTCGTGCACGGTGATCACACCGGGGTGCTTGATCCGCGCGGCCGCGCTGGCCTCGCGCTTCATCCGGGTGTGCAGGATCTGGAGGTCCTCCTCGGGCAGGTGGTTGACGGTCAGCTCCTTGACCGCGACCTCGCGGTCGAGCATCCGGTCCCAGGCCCGCCAGACCGTGCCCATGCCGCCCCGGCCGAGCCGCTCGCCGAGCTCGTACCGCCCGGCCAGCAACCGCTCCGCCTCGGCCGCCTCCGGCCGGTCCTGCACACCCATCTGCGCCCGCTCCCCCACACATTCCGCCTGCCGTCACCGTGACGGAGGGCCTGGTGCAGACCACTGTTCGAACAAATCCCACGCACACATTAGGCGCACCTTGCCGCCCCCGGTAATCTCGCCCACCCCCTGGACCCGAAGACCGGAACCCGTACGGGCCGTCAGCCCGCGAACAGCACCACGGCGGCAATTCCCGACACGAGCAGCACAAACACTCCACCCACCAACAGCGGGCCCAGCAGGGCGGGGGGTATCCGCGGCGGTTTCGCCGCCCTCCCCGCCCCGAAGTCCCCGCCGTCCCCGCCCTTTCGGGCGCTCCTTCCGGCACGGGAACGCAGCGCCCGCCCGCCGCGCCCGCGCGCCCGCCCCGGTGCCTCGGGCCCCTCGGCGCTCCGGGCGTACTCCAGCCGCTCCTCGTCGACCGGCTCCGGCGCCCCCGCCAGCAGCTCCGCCAGCTCCCCGCGCACCGCCTCCGCCGTCGGCCGGCGCACCGGGTCGGGTTGCAGCAGCCGCTCCACCAGCGGCGCGAGCGGCCCGCACACCACCGCGGGCTCGCGCCGCCCGTCCCGTACGGCCGTCACCAGCTCCGGCACGTCCCGCTCCGGGTACGGCGAACGGCCGGTGACCAGCCGCTGCGCCAGCGCCCCGAGCGCCCAGCAGTCGCCCGCCGGGCCGCCGTCCAGCGGCCAGCGCTCCGCCACCGGGCCGACCAGGGTGGCCCGCACCTCGTACCGGCGCCGCCCGGCCGGCCCGCCAAGGTCCTCGGCCAGCGCCTCCTGCGCCACCCCGGCGAGCAGCCCGCCGAGCATCGCCGCGCCGTCCTCGCAGACCAGCACCGTCTCCGCGGTCACGTTGCCGTGGGTGAGCCCGGCCGCGTGCAGCGCCCGCAGCGCACCGGCCACGTCCGCCGCCAACTCGGCCGCCCGGTACGGCGGCAGCGGCCCCTCGGCGAGCAGCTCGGCCACCGTCCGCCCGGCCGGCCGCTCCTCCACCGTCCACAGCAGCTCGTCCTCGACGAACGCGCCGACCCCGCGCAGCAGCCGCGGGTGGGCGGCCGGCGCCGCCGAACCGACCGCCGCCACCCGGCGCACCAACCGGTCCGCCTGCGCCGCCGCGGCCTCCTCCGGATCCTGGCCCGTCGTCAGCAGCGCCGGCAGTTCCAGGGCGCTCAGCAGCACCGATTCACCGGTCCGCTCGTCCACCGCGTGGGCGCGCAGCGGTTCGGGACGGCCCGTCAGCCGGTACCGCCCCGCCAGCAACTGCCCCGGGCCGCCTCGCATGCCAGTTCCTCTCGCTCGCCGAGCAGCCTACTGAGCGGCTCCCGTAGGCTCGATCCCATGGACTGGACCGATCTGATCGACACCGCTCTCGACGCGGCTGGAAACCACGGCAAAGCCAACCAGGCCGAGGCCGTCCGCACCGTCCAGGCGACCGTGCTCGACGGCGAGAAGCCGGTCGCCTCCACCGCGGGCCGTCACCCCGACCACTTCCGCAAGGGAGTGCTCGTGCTGACCACCCACCGGCTGCTCTTCCTGAAGGACGGGAAGCCGCCGGTGCCGGTTCCGCTCGCCGCCGTCACCGACGTCACCGTGACCCGCACCAAGCTCAACGGCGAAGTGCTGCTGGTGGTGGCGCTGACCGGCTCGCACCGCTTCGAGGAGGTGGTCAAGGCCGAGTTCTTCGCCGAGCAGCTGCGGGCCGCCGCCCGGGCCGCCCGCAACGCCGGGAAGCCCGAACCCGCCGCCGCCCCGGCCCAGGCCGCCGGCGGGCCCGACGCGGGCGAGCAACTGATCGGCCAGCTGGAGCGGTTGGCCGCCCTGCGCGCCTCCGGCGCGCTCACCGAGGACGAGTTCACCCGTGCCAAGCAGCGCCTGATCGGCTGAACCCGTCGTCCCCGCACGTCAGGGCGCGGGCTGGAAGGTGTCGAAGACGACCTCCCGGACCGGGGCGTGCGCGGCCCACTCGGCGTCCGGGACTATCCAGTAGATCGAGTACCCGTACTTGGCCGGGGTCCCGGTGACGAAGCCCCGGTTGAGCGAGTGGATCCGGGGCGTGCCGCTGGTCCACTCCCAGTCCGCCGCGTTGCTCCACTGCCGGTAGGTGATCGCCGCCAGGTTCACCCGCTGGTAGTTGGAGACCTGGGCGCGCAGTCCGGGCTCGGCCTCCTGCCAGTCCGCGACCGCGCTCGGCCTGGGCGAGGTGGTCCACTCGATCCGCAGCTGGCTGCCGTCGGCGGGGTTCTTGAAGATCCGCTTGGTGGCCTCCGAGCCGGTCGGCTGAAGACCGTCCGGCAGCACCGCCGAGAAGCCGCTCGGGTCCTTGTACTCGTGGTAGCCGGCCGGCACCGCCCCCGTCTGCGCGGGCGGCGCCGGCGCCGGGGCGGCGGGCTCGGTGGCGGTCTGCGCGGGGGCGTCCGGTACGGCGGGGGCCTGCTCGCCCGTCGGCGCCGGTCCGGCCGGCGTGGATTCGGCCTGCGTCGGCTCCGGCGCGGGAGCGCTCGCCGGGGCCTGCGGGCTCCCGTCGGGCGCCGGGTCCGTGGTGGCCACCGCCGGCGTGCCGGCGCCCGCGCTCCGGGTGGCCCCGGCGTGCGAGCCGCCGTCCCCGCTGCCGACCGCCTGGATCACCGCGACCACGCCCGCGATCAGCAGCAGCACCACGATCACGGTGGCGATGGCCAGCCGCCGCCGGCCGGTGCGCGGGTCGGCCCCGGCCGCCTGGGTGGCGCCCATCGTCCACTCGCTGGTCACCGGCCGGATCGGCTCCGCCGCCGGCTCGGCCGGGGGCTCCCCCGGGGGTTCCCCGTCCTGCGCCCGGCTGCCCACCCGGACCGTCCCCAGCAGCCCGCCCACGGGCCGCTTGCGGCCGTCCTCGGGCCGCTTCGACGGCTCCGGAGCCTCCGGCGGCCCGGGCCGCGCCGGCGAGGGCTCCGCGGCCGGCTCCGCGGCTCCGGCCGCCTTCGCCACCGGCTTCACCGGCACCGCGTGCTCGGTGGTCGACTCGGCCCGCGCGGTCGCCTCCGCGACCACCCGCTTGAGCATCGACCGGGTCTGCGAGGCGTCCAGCCGCTCCGCCGGGTCCTTGGCCAGCAACCCCTCGATCACCGGCAGCAGCGGCCCGGCGTTCACCGGGGTGACCAGGTCCTCGGTCATCACCGCGGTCAGCGTGGCCAGGGCCGAGCCCCGGTCGTACGGCGGCCGCCCCTCGACCATCGCGTACAGCGTGCCGCCCAGCGACCACAGGTCGGCCGGCGGCCCGGGCTTCTGCCCGCGGGCCCGCTCCGGCGAGATGTACGAGGGGGCGCCGACCAGCATCCCGGTGGAGGTGACCGAGGCGTCGCCCTCCACGCTGGCGATGCCGAAGTCGGTGAGCACCACCCGGCCGTCCTCGCCGATCAGCACGTTGGACGGCTTGACGTCCCGGTGCAGGATGCCCAGCGCGTGCGCCGCGCTGAGCACGCCCAGCACGTCCAGCGCGATCTCCGCCGCCCGGGCGGGCTCCAGCGGACCGTCCTCGCGCACCACGTCGGCCAGCGAGCGGGACTCGACCAGCTCCATCACGATCCACGGCCGGTCGTCCTCGTCGACCACGTCGAAGACCGTCACCGCCGAGTTGTGCCGGATCCGCGCGGTCGCCTTGGCCTCGCGCAGCGTCCGGGTGATCAGCCGGTGCTTCTCCTCCTCGTCGACGCTGGCGTTCATCCGCAGTTCCTTGACCGCGACGGTCCGGCCCAGCATCTCGTCCTCGGCGCGCCAGACCGTGCCCATGCCGCCGCGCCCGAGCACGCCGTTCAGGCGGTAGCGGCCGGCCAGGAGGCGGCCGGTGGAACCCTGCGCCTGGGTCATTCGGAACGTTCCCCCATGTGCTGCCGGCGGTCGTGATGACGGCGCGTCGGCCCGATCTGGGTCCGTACGCCCAAGCCTCCATCATCCCCTGTCCGGAGGGCCGTCGACCACCCGACCCCCGCACCAAGCCGGGACGAACCGGAACGGTTGCGGCGCTCCGTGCCCCATCTGTGATCGAAAACTCGCCAAGATCTGTCCCGGCCACTGCTACCGTTCGGCAGCTCATCGTCTTTCCGGGGGGGATACGACGCCCATGACCGCACCCGCACCGGGCGCTGACGGCCCGTCGGCCCGGCCGCGCACCGCCCAGCACTACTCGGTCGCGCCGGTCCCGGCCACCCCCGAGGGCTACGTCGCCCCCGGCATGCCCGGCGCCCCGATGGCCGGCTACGAACCCGCCGAGCCCGCGCCCCGGGCCGCCCCCCGCCGCCGCACCGCCCTGGCCGTGGCCCTGGCCCTGCTCGCCATGCTGCTCGGCGGCCTGGCGTACGGCAGCGCCCCGCTGCGGGCCGCCGACAGCCTCGGCTGGCTGGCCATCGCCCCGGCCGGCATGGTCGCCCTCCCGCTCGGCCGGCTCGGCGGCCAGGGCCGCTCGCTGCCGCCGCTGGGCGCCCTCCTCGCGGCCGGCGCCCTCTTCCTCGGCCAGCTGCTGGAACACCTGCGCCGGGTGCACGCCGACGGCCCCGGCCCCCACGGCCTCCTGCACGACGCCTTCACCGCCTGGCGCGCCGACCTGCGCGCCCTCGACGCCGCCTTCTACGCCATCGCCCTGATCGGCGGATTCCTCCTCACCCGCCGCGCCGCCGACCGGAGTTGACCACGGCCCCAGCCCCGGCCCTGGCCGAGCGCCCCGGCCCGAGCCCCCACGAGCGGCCCTCCCCGGAAACGGCCGGAGGCCCCCACCGTCCGGCAGGGGCCTCCGTCGTCACGATGCTCAGCGGTGGTCGAGCGCCGGGTTGACGGTGACCTCGACCCGCTGGAACTCCTTGAGCTCCGTGTAGCCGGTGGTGGCCATCGCCCGCCGCAGCGCGCCGAACAGGTTCATGGTGCCGTCCGGGGTGTGCGACGGACCGGTCAGGATCTCCTCGGTGGTGCCGACCGTGCCGAGGTCCACCCGCTTGCCGCGCGGCAGCTCCTCGTGGACGGCCTCCATGCCCCAGTGGAAGCCCTTGCCCGGGGCGTCCGTCGCCCGGGCCAGCGCCGCCCCGATCATCACCGCGTCGGCGCCGCAGGCGACCGCCTTCGGGATGTCGCCGCTGTAGCCGACGCCACCGTCCGCGATCACGTGCACGTAGCGGCCGCCGGACTCGTCCATGTAGTCGCGGCGGGCCGCCGCCACGTCCGCCACCGCGGTCGCCATCGGCACCTGGATGCCCAGGACGTTGCGGGTGGTGTGGGCGGCGCCGCCGCCGAAGCCGACCAGCACGCCGGCCGCGCCGGTCCGCATCAGGTGCAGGGCCGCGGTGTACGTGGCACAGCCGCCGACGATCACCGGGACGTCCAGCTCGTAGATGAACTGCTTGAGGTTGAGCGGCTCGGCGGCGCTGGAGACGTGCTCGGCCGAGACGGTGGTGCCGCGGATGACGAAGACGTCGACGCCGGCGTCCACCACAGCCTTGGAGAACTCGGCGGTGCGCTGCGGCGAGAGCGCGGCGGCGGTGACCACGCCGGAGTCGCGGACCTCCTGGATCCGCTGCTTGATCAGCTCGGCGCGGATCGGGGCGGCGTAGATCTCCTGGAGCCGGCGGGTCGCGGTGGACGCGTCGGTGATCGCGGCGATCTCGTCCAGCAGCGGCTGCGGGTCCTCGTAGCGGGTCCACAGGCCTTCGAGGTTCAGCACGCCCAGACCACCGAGGCGGCCGATCGCGATGGCCTGCTGAGGCGAGACGACGCTGTCCATCGGGGCGGCCAGGAACGGCAGCTCGAAGCGGTAGGCGTCGATCTGCCAGGCGATCGAGACCTCCTTCGGGTCACGCGTACGACGGCTGGGGACGACGGCGATGTCGTCGAAGGCGTACGCCCGGCGGCCGCGCTTGCCTCGCCCGATCTCGATCTCAGTCACTTCGAGCCCTTCTGCTTTGTTGCTCATGCCCGCCGGGTCACCCCGGCCGCACCCCAGTATCCCGTACCCGTGCGGGTCCCGCCCCGACGGCCCACGGCCCGGACACGCGCGAAGGGCCCGCCGTCGCGGGCCCTTCGGCGTTCAGCGGGTCATCGGGCCGAGTAGTTCGGCGCCTCGACGGTCATCTGGATGTCGTGCGGGTGGCTCTCCTTGAGGCCCGCCGAGGTGATCCGGACGAAGCGGCCCTTGCTCTCCATCTCGGCGACGGTGGCGGCGCCGACGTAGCCCATCGTCTGGCGCAGACCGCCCACCAGCTGGTGCAGCACGGCCGACAACGGGCCGCGGTAGGGCACCTGGCCCTCGATGCCCTCGGGGACGAGCTTGTCGTCCGAGGCCACCTCGGCCTGGAAGTAGCGGTCCTTGGAGTACGAGCGGCCCTGGCCGCGGGACTGCATGGCGCCCAGCGAGCCCATGCCGCGGTAGGACTTGAACTGCTTGCCGTTGATGAACATCAGCTCGCCCGGGGACTCCTCGCAGCCGGCCAGCAGCGAGCCCAGCATCACGGTGTCGGCACCGGCGGCCAGCGCCTTGCCGATGTCGCCCGAGTACTGGAGGCCGCCGTCGCCGATGACCGGCACGCCGGCCGCCTGGCAGGCCAGGGCGGCCTCGTAGATGGCGGTGATCTGCGGGACGCCGATGCCGGCGACCACGCGGGTGGTGCAGATCGAGCCGGGGCCGACCCCGACCTTGACGCCGTCCACGCCGGCGTCGATCAGCGCCTGGGCGCCGTCCCGGGTGGCCACGTTGCCGCCGACCACGTCGACCTTGACGGCCGACTTGATCTTCGCGATCCAGGCCAGCGCGTTGTGGCTGTGGCCGTGCGAGGTGTCCACCACCAGGAAGTCCGCACCGGCCTCGACCAGGGCCTGGGCCCGGTCGAACGCCTCGGCGCTGGCACCGACGGCGGCGCCGACCAGCAGCCGACCCTCGGCGTCCTTGGCGGCGTTCGGGTACTGCTCGGCCTTGACGAAGTCCTTGACGGTGATCAGGCCCTTGATCCGGCCCTCGTCGTCGACCAGCGGCAGCTTCTCGATCTTGTGGCGGCGCAGCAGCGCCATCGCGTCCACACCGGAGATGCCGACCTTGCCGGTGATCAGCGGCATCGGGGTCATGATCTCGCGGACCTGGCGGCTGCGGTCCGACTCGAAGGCCATGTCACGGTTGGTGACGATGCCGAGCAGCTTGCCCGTCTCGTCGGCGATCGGCACGCCGGAGATGCGGAACTTGGCGCACAGCGCGTCCGCCTCCGCCAGGGTGGTCTCCGGGCCGACCGTGATCGGGTCGGTGACCATGCCGGACTCGGAGCGCTTCACCAGGTCGACCTGGTTGGCCTGGTCCTCGACCGACAGGTTGCGGTGCAGCACGCCCACGCCGCCCTGGCGGGCCATCGCGATGGCCATCCGCGACTCGGTCACCTTGTCCATCGCCGCGGAGAGCAGCGGGATGTTGACACGGACGTTCCGGGAGACCCGGGAGGAGGTGTCCACCTGGTTCGGCAGCACCTCGGAGGCCCCGGGCAGCAGCAGGACGTCGTCGTACGTGAGCCCGAGCATCGCGAACTTCTCGGGTACGCCTGCGGCGTTGTAAGACATTTGGGGGGTACCTTCCGTGGCCGGCCTAATCCGCTCACGCCCTGAGCCCTGAGGGTGGGGGCGCATTCATCGCTCACTCGCGCAGACCGCCGAAGCCGGGTGCGATGGGAGGATCCTCCAAGGGGACCCCGCGCGCACCCGCCAAACTTTGGCAACCCGCCCAGGCGCCGATACCCCATGGTACTGGCACCGCGAATGTGTCCTCGTGTGCCCTTGACAACACCCCCTCCCCGTGGGCCATTCCCCACGACGGGCGGGGAGGGCACGGATCAGGAGGACTCCTCCGCGAGGGCCCGCAGGCGGCTGAGCGCCCGGTGCTGGGCGACCCGGACGGCACCGGGCGACATCCCCAGCACCTCGCCCGTCTCCTCCGCCGACAGCCCGGCGGCCACCCGCAGCAGCACCAGCTCGCGCTGACGGGCCGGCAGGTTGGAGAGCAGCTCCTTCGCCCAGGCCGCGTCGCTGCTCAGCAGCGCCCGCTCCTCCGGGCCGAGCGCGTCGTCCGGCACCTCCGGCAGGTCGTCCTGCGGCACGACGGTCGAACCGGGCCCGCGCATCGCGGCCCGCTGGAGATCGGCGATCTTGTGCGCCGCGATCCCGTACACGAAGGCCTCGAAGGGGCGCCCCTGGTCCTTGTACCGGGGCAGCGCGCAGAGCACCGCGACGCAGACCTCCTGCGCGACGTCGTCCACGTGGTGCCGGGCCCCGCCGGGCAACCGGGCCAGCTTGGCGCGGCAGTAGCGCAGCGCCAGCGGGTGGACGTACGCGAGCAGCGCGTCGATCGCCGGGCCCTCGCCGCGCACCGCGGCCGCGACCAGCTCGCCCACCAGCGGCGAGCCTCCCGTGCCGAGCGCCTGCGGTCCGCCCGGCCCGGCCGGGGAGCCACCGGGATCGGCGTACGACGGATCGTCGCCCGGACCGGAGGGCTCGGCCTCCACCGGGTCCGCCTGGCCGGCCGCACCGGCGACGTCGTCGCGCATCGGTCCATGGTGCCTGGTCGCGGGGGAAAACGCGGCACCGCGTCCGGAGTTGTGCACCGGAACGTTATGCGCTGCGGCACCGTACGGCGTCCCGCGCACCACCGGCCCCTCCTGCACCGTGCCGCCTCCCGCCCCGCCGCCGTCGGTCCCGTCCGTCGCGCCGTCCGCCGAGTGTCCTGCGGCTGCGTGGTTCGCCGCAGTGCCTGTCCGCTGGTCCCCGAGGTGCTCCACTCCTCCATGGTGCAACCTCGGGACCGTAACGTCACACGCCCGTGCGGCGCCCGCTCCGGGAACGCCCGACGGCGCGCCGCAGCCGGCGGCGCCGGCGATGGTCAGCGGACCAGGCCCCAGCGGAAGCCCAGCGCCACCGCGTGCGCCCGGTCGGAGGCCCCGAGCTTCTTGAACAGCCGTCGGGCGTGGGTCTTGACGGTGTCCTCGGAGAGGAACAGCTCGCGCCCGATCTCGGCGTTGCTGCGACCGTGGCTCATGCCCTCCAGCACCTGGATCTCACGCGCCGTCAGCGTCGGAGCCGCACCCATGTCGGGGCTGCGCAGCCGGCGCGGGGCGAGCCGCCAGGTCGGGTCGGCGAGGGCCTGGGTGACGGTGGCCCGCAGCTCGGCGCGCGAGGCGTCCTTGTGCAGGTATCCGCGGGCGCCCGCGGCCACCGCCAGCGCGACACCGTCGAGGTCCTCGGCGACGGTGAGCATGATGATCCGCGCGCCCGGGTCGGCGGACAGCAGCCGCCGGACCGTCTCGACCCCGCCGAGGCCGGGCATCCGGACGTCCATCAGAACGAGATCGGAGCGGTCGGCCACCCAGCGGCGGAGGACCTCCTCCCCGTTCGTCGCGGTGGTGACCCGGTCCACACCGGGTACGGTCGCGACCGCGCGGCGAAGCGCCTCGCGGGCGAGCGGGGAATCGTCGCAAACGAGAACGGAAGTCATGACCGTCGTCCTCCGCAGCTGATCCGCGTCACGTTGAGCCTCCTGGCTGGTACGAACCTCTCCGACACGGCCGATCGGCGACAGACTCCGTCCTGATCGCCCCAACTTGCCCGCGATCGTTCCCGACGTCCGGCGCCCGCTAACCGCCTCCGCACTTCCAACGACCGTCACTCGAATGAGTTACGGCCTTCGGGGCCATCTCCACCACTGTACGTGGCCAACCCATTACCGATCAGCCGCATCGCGGTGCACACGCCGCACTTTTGCGCAGCTCGCGCGCGGTCGGCGTACGACCCGCACACCGATCCGGCGCCGCGCGCGCCCCTCGGCCACCCGATTGCCACACCCGCGCCCGCCCGGAGCCCGCGCCCACTATGCCCTTTTTTATCGCTTTCGTATGGTCATTGACTGTTGTGCCAGTGTGTGGGTGACTTGTCCATGGAGTTGCCTTAAGTCATATTTCCAGGTGTCCACACCAGTGCATCGAAGCCCCGCCGCTCCGCTCGGCAGCAGTTCCCGCCGAACGCCCGGCCCACGGCCGACAGCCTCTGAAGGGAATGAGCCATGGCAGATTTCTCCCGCCTCCCCGGCCCCAACGCGGACCTCTGGGACTGGCAGCTCTCCGCGGCCTGCCGGGGTGTGGACAGCTCGCTCTTCTTCCACCCCGAGGGCGAGCGCGGGGCCGCGCGCAGTTCGCGCGAGGCCAGCGCCAAGGAGGTGTGCATGCGCTGCCCGGTGATCGCCGAGTGCGCGGCGCACGCGCTGGCGGTCAGGGAGCCGTACGGCGTCTGGGGCGGGATGACCGAGGACGAGCGCGAGGAGATGCTGGGGCGCTCGCGGCACCGGCTGGTCGAGGTCCCGCTGACCCCGCCGGCGGTCGCCCGGCACTAGCCCCCGCCTTCATGAGCGCGGTGAAGAAACGTTCCTTCGCTGTGATTCAGCCTGATAGCAGTCCACTCGGCCCGCCCCCGCTCACCGTCAGTACCGGGCCACCGCGGCCCCGTCACCCACCGTCAGCGATCCCCGGCCGAGCCCGCCAGCCGCTCCAGCATCAGCGCGACGGCCGGCACCTCCGCCAGGTCCGGGAGGGTCAGCGCGACCACCTGGCGCACCGCGGGCGCCCCGGAGGCCGTCCGCACCGGCACCGTCGACACGCCGTCAGGGCGCACCGACTCCAGCGCGAGCCGCGGCAGCACCGCCACCCCGAGCCCGGCCGCCACCAGGCCGACCACCGCCGGGTAGTCGTCCGTCGCGAAGTCGATCCGCGGCTCGAAGCCCGCCCCGGCGCAGAGCTCCACCAGGTGCCCCCGGCACTGCGGGCAGCCCGCGATCCACTGCTCCTGCGCCAGCTCGGCCAGCTCCACCGCCCCGCCCTTCCCGGCCAGCGGGTGGGCGGCGGGCAGCAGGCCCACCATCGGGTCGTCCAGCAGCGGGGTGACCACCAGGTCGGACCAGTCGGTCCCGGCGGTCAGCTGCTGCGCCTCCAGGTTGGCCTCGGCCCGGGCCTCGCGCGGAGTGCCGTGGCCGGGTGCCGGGAGCGCGACCGCCCCGTCGGACTGCGGGTAGCGGAAGGCCAGCGCGATCTCGCACTCGCCGCCGCGCAGCATCGCCAGCGACTCCGGCGGCTCCGCCTCGACCAGCGACACGCGCACCCCCGGATGGCTGTCCCGCAGGCGGGCGACCGCGGGCGGCACCAGGGTGGAACTCGCGGTCGGGAAGGACACCAGCCGCACCCGCCCGGCCCGCAGCCCGGCGATCGCCGCCACCTCCTCCTCGGCGGCGGAGAGCCCGGCCAGGATTCCGGTGGCATGCTTGAGCAGGACCCGCCCGGCCTCGCTGAGCTGCATCCCGCGGCCCGAGCGGACCACCAGCGGCGTGTCCACGGACTTCTCCAGGGCCTTCATCTGCTGGCTGATGGCGGGCTGCGTACACCCCAGCTCACGGGCGGCGGCGGAGAAGGAGCCGGTGCGGGCGACGGCACGCAGAACGCGCAGGTGGCGGGCCTCGATCATGCCTCAGTTATAAGGCAATCTTTGGATTCTGCAAAATTCTCCTGATAGTTGAAGGCTCAAGATCACCAACGCCGGAGGCCCGGCCCGCCTCCCCGAGGGAGCGGACCGGGCCTCCGGTCAGGCGTCGGAGCCTCAGTGCGAGTGGCCGTGACCGCCGTGCGAGTGACCGGCCTCGGCCTCCTCCTCCTTCTTCTCCACCACGAGGGTCTCGGTGGTGAGGAGCAGGGAGGCGATCGAGGCGGCGTTCTCCAGGGCGGAGCGGGTGACCTTGACCGGGTCGATGACGCCGGCCTTCACCAGGTCGCCGTACTCGCCGGTGGCGGCGTTGTAGCCCTGGCCGACCTCCAGCTCGGAGACCTTGGAGGTGATGACGTAGCCCTCCAGGCCGGCGTTCTGGGCGATCCAGCGCAGCGGCTCGTGCAGCGCCTTGCGGACCACGGCGACACCGGTGGCCTCGTCGCCCGACAGGCCCAGGCCGTCGTTCAGCACCTTGGCGGCGTGGACCAGGGAGGCGCCACCACCGGCGACGATGCCCTCCTCGACCGCGGCGCGGGTCGCCGAGATGGCGTCCTCCAGGCGGTGCTTGCGCTCCTTGAGCTCCACCTCGGTGGCGGCGCCGACCTTGATGACGCAGACGCCGCCGGCCAGCTTGGCCAGGCGCTCCTGGAGCTTCTCGCGGTCCCAGTCGGAGTCGGTCGCGGCGATCTCGCCCTTGATCTGGGCGACGCGGCCGGCCACGGCCTCGGCGTCACCGGCGCCGTCGACGACGGTGGTCGCGTCCTTGGTGATGGTCACGCGGCGGGCGGTGCCCAGCACGTCCAGGCCGACCTGGTCGAGCTTGAGGCCGACCTCCTCGGAGATGACCTGGCCACCGGTCAGGACGGCCAGGTCGCCGAGGATCGCCTTGCGGCGGTCGCCGAAGCCCGGGGCCTTGACGGCGACGGCGTTGAAGGTGCCGCGGATCTTGTTCACGACCAGGGTCGACAGCGCCTCGCCGTCGACGTCCTCGGCGATGATCAGCAGCGGCTTCGAGGAACCGCCCTGGAGGATCTTCTCCAGCAGCGGCAGCAGCTCCTGGATGGAGGAGATCTTGCCCTGGTTGATCAGGATGTACGGGTCCTCCAGGACCGCCTCCTGCCGCTCCGCGTCGGTGACGAAGTACGGCGACAGGTAGCCCTTGTCGAACTGCATGCCCTCGGTGAAGTCCAGCTCCACGCCGAAGGTGTTCGACTCCTCGACGGTGATGACGCCGTCCTTGCCGACCTTGTCGATCGCCTCGGCGATCAGCTCGCCGACCTGGGTGTCCTGCGCGGAGAGGGACGCGACGGCGGCGACGTCGTCCTTGCCCTCGATCTCGCGGGCGGCGGAGAGCAGGTGCTCGGAGACGGCGGCGACGGCCTTGTCGATGCCCTTCTTCAGGGCGGCCGGGCCGGCACCGGCGGCGACGTTGCGCAGACCCTCGTTGACCAGGGCCTGGGCCAGCACGGTGGCGGTGGTGGTGCCGTCACCGGCGACGTCGTTGGTCTTGGTGGCGACCTCCTTGACGAGCTGCGCGCCAAGGTTCTCGTACGGGTCGTCCAGCTCGACCTCGCGGGCGATGGTGACACCGTCGTTGGTGATGGTCGGAGCGCCGAACTTCTTGTCGATGACGACGTTGCGGCCCTTGGGGCCGATGGTCACCTTGACGGTGTCGGCCAGCTTGTTGACACCGCGCTCCAGCGAGCGGCGGGCGTCCTCGTCGAACTGCAGGATCTTCGCCATGTTCCCTATTCCCTCGGGGCTGCGACCGGGCCACCGGCCGCCGGACTACGTGAACCAACAACCACGCCCCGGGCCCCTGTCACATGGGACACGGATCCGGGGCGGGTCGGAACGTCTTACTTCTCGATGATCGCGAGGACGTCGCGGGCCGAGAGCACCAGGTACTCCTCGCCCTGGTACTTCACCTCGGTGCCGCCGTACTTCGAGTACAGGACGATGTCACCGACGGCGACGTCGAGCGGCAGACGCTGGCCGTCCTCGAAGCGGCCCGGGCCGACGGCCAGGACGACGCCCTCCTGGGGCTTCTCCTTGGCGGTGTCCGGGATAACCAGGCCGGAGGCCGTGGTGGTCTCGGCGTCGAGCGGCTGGACCACGATGCGGTCCTCGAGCGGCTTGATGGCAACCTTGCTGCTGGTGGTCACGTCCGAGCTCCCCTTCGGAGATTACGGGGTTTTCTAACGGGTAGGGGCGATCCTGCGGGTCTGCCGTCGCGGGGGTCAGACACACGTCGTCGCGTTAGCACTCTCCAGGTGGTGAGTGCCAAGGACGACCATAGGGCCGTGTTAGCACTCAGTCAACCAGAGTGCCAACGGCGCGTCCTGGGGGCCCCGGACGAGGGATGAGTAGCCGTACTCATGTGCGACGGCTCCGGCACCGAACAGACTCCTGCCATGACTCCGATCCCGGCCCGCGTCGGCCCCTCCCGGCTCAAGGACGCCTCGCTCGCCCTGCCGACCCTGCTCCTGCTGGGCGCGGCGCTCCCCGTCGCCGCCTTCTACCTCGTCTGCCTCATCGGCATCGCGGCCGGCTTCGACGGCGGCGACGACGGGGACGGCAGCGCCTGGGCCACCCTGGGCGTCGCGTTCATGGCCGCCCCGGTGATCGCCCTCGCGGCGAGCGTCGTGACGGCCGTCCGCAGCGTCCGGTCCGGCTACCGGCTCCTCCCGGCCGCCGCCGCGATCGCTCCGTTCCTCCTGCCCGCACTGCTCTCGTCCGGCGCCTTCCGGTGAACGGCCGGACGGTGCGCTCGCGAGCCCGCCGACCGGCGAGAATGACCCCGTGGACACCGAGAACCTCCAGCCCCTGCTGACGCCCGAGGGCCAGGCCCTGCTCGCCGAGTTGCGCGAGTTCACCCCCGAGGAGGAGCTGGCGCTGGCGACCAGGCTGCGGCGGGAGCACCCCGCGGAGCTGGTGTCGGCGGCGTTCGGGCAGGCGCGGCTGCGGCAGCGCGCGCGGGCGAAGTTCGGGGCCGACGCCGACCTGATGTACTTCACGCCCAACGGCGTCGAGCAGTCCACCCGGCGCGGCGTGGCCGAGTGGCGGGCGCGGCGCTTCGCCGCCCTGGGCGTACGGCGGCTGGCGGACCTCTGCTGCGGCATCGGCGGGGACGCGCTGGCGCTGGCCCGGGCGGGCATCGAGGTGCTGGCCGTCGACAGGGACCCGGCGGCCTGTGCCGCCACCGCGGCGAACGCCGCCGCGCTGGGCCTGGCCGAGCTGGTCGAGGTGCGCTGCGCGGACGTCGCCGAGGTGGACGTCACCGGCTACGACGCGGTGTTCACCGACCCGGCCCGGCGCACCTCGCGCGGCCGGGTGTTCGACCCCGAGGCGTACGCCCCGCCGCTCTCCTGGGCGATCGAGGCCGGCCGGCGGACCCCGGTCGGCGCGCTGAAGGTCGCCCCGGGCATCCCCCACGAGGCCGTCCCCGAGGACGCCGAGGCCGAGTGGGTCTCCGACCACGGCGACGTCAAGGAGGCGGTGCTCTGGTTCGGCACCCGGGCCGCGAGCCCGCACCGCGCCACCCTGCTGCCGCAGGGCGCCAGCCTGACCGGCGGCGACCTGCCCGACCCGCCGGCCGGCCCGGTCGGGCGCTACCTGTACGAGCCGGACGGCGCGGTGATCCGGGCCCACCTGGTGGCCGAGGTGGCCGAGCAGGTGGGCGGGCGGCTGATCGACCCGAAGATCGCCTACCTGACCGCAGACGAGCTGGTCGCCACCCCGTACGCGCACGCCTTCGAGCTCACCGACGTGCTGCCGTTCAACATCAAGAAGCTGAAGGCGCTGCTGCGCGAGCGGGCGGTCGGCACGGTGGTGATCAAGAAGCGCGGGATGGCGATCACCCCGGAGGAGCTGCGCCGCCAGCTCAAGCCGTCCGGGCCGAACACCGTCACGGTGATCCTCAGCCGCACCGACCGCGGCCCGCTGATGATGCTGGGGCAGCCGGTCTGAGTCAGGAGGCGGGCGCCTGGATGTAGTCCTCCAGGCGGGCCACCGAGAAGCCCTGCTCCTGGATCCGGGCCAGCAGGTCGCCGAACATCTGGGTCATCGTGGCGCCCTTGAGCTCCTGGGGGCCGCGGAAGTGCGCCAGGATGATGTCGCCGGGCTTCAGCTTCTTGTCCGCCGCCTGGTACTGCATGTCGTGGATCTGCATCGACTCGCGCCACAGCACGATCGCGCGCGGACCGCACTGCTGCACCGAGGTGTTGAGCGTCGAGGTGTTGGCGCCGTCGCCGAACGGCGGGCGGAACAGCAGCGGGGCGGTGCCGTACTGCTGGGTGAGCGCGGACTGGGCGTCGCAGATCTCGGACTTCTGCTTCTCGGCCGGGATCTTGCTCATCACCGGGTGGTCCACGGTGTGGTTCTGGACGTGGTTGCCCAGTGCCTGGAGCGGCTTGAAGTAGGCGTAGTCGTTCTTGACTATGTCCCGGGTCAGGAACATCGAGATCGGCACCTTGAGGTCGGTCAGCATCTCGACGAACTTGGGGTCCTTCTCGGCCCCGTCGTCGATGGTGATGAAGACGACCTTGTCGCTCGTCTTCACGTCGCTGAACACCGGTACGGGGCCGGTCCGTTCGAGCTTGACGGGCTTGTCGGCGGGCGGCGCCGGGGCGGGGGCGAGCGGGGTGAGGTTCCACTTGGCCCAGGCCGCCGCGTCCGCGCCCGCCGGCGCCGCGGTGGTCGGGGCGGCGGTGGCCGGCGCCGCGGTGGTGGGCCGGGGCGCGGCCGGGGCGGTGCCGGTGCCCTGGGCGGCCGGGGCGCTGCCGCCGCCGCTGCCGCATCCGGTGGCGAAGGCCAGCAGCGCCAGCGCCCCCGCCGCGTACGTCCTGGTCCTGCTCCGCCCGTCCCTGATCACCGCAGTGCGCTCCCGCTTCCCGTCCGGCCTTCTCTCAGCTATGCACGGTAACGGCCGGGGGCGCGGTTCCCCGGTCCGGGCTACTCGGCGTGCTCGCGGACGAAGGACCAGCGGTGCACCGGACGGCCGAGCAGTTCGGCCGGCGGGTCGGCGACGGGCACCGGCTCGCCGCTCCACCAGGTGATCAGCAGCACCCGCTCGCCGGGGGCGGAGAGCAGTTCGAGGCGCTCCAGCCCGGCCGAGCCGCGGAGCGCCGGCAGCGCCGACTCCCGCACCCAGGCGGCGAGTTCGGCTCCCCGCCCGGCCGCCGCCCGGGCCTCCCACATCGCGGCGACGGTCATGCCGCGCCGCCGCCGAGGGCGTGGTAGGCCTGGCCGTGGAAGTCCCCGTGCCCCGTGTCCGCGGTGGGCACGTGGACGTCGGTCACCGGCAGCGAGGAGTCCGCCGACAGGTCGAGGGCGGACGGCGTGCGGTCGCGCCACACCATCTCGGCGCCGAGCGCCGCGACCATCGCGCCGTTGTCGGTGCACAGGCCCGGCCGGGGCACCCGCAGCCGGATGCCGGCCCGGTCGCAGCGCTGCTGGGCCATCTCGCGCAGCCGCGAGTTGGCCGCCACGCCGCCGCCGATCATCAGGTGGTCGACGCCGCTGTCCTTGCACGCCTTGACGGCCTTGCGGGTGAGCACGTCGGTGACCGCCTCCTGGAAGGACGCCGCCACGTCGGCGATCGGCACCTCCTCCCCGGTCCGGCGCTTGGCCTCCACCCAGCGGGCGACGGCGGTCTTCAGGCCGGAGAAGGAGAAGTCGTACTCGGGGTCGTTCCTGCCGGTGAGGCCGCGCGGGAAGGCGATCGCCTTCGGGTCGCCCTCGCGGGCCGTCCGGTCGACGATCGGGCCGCCGGGGAAGCCCAGGCCGAGCACCCGGGCGACCTTGTCGAAGGCCTCGCCGGCGGCGTCGTCGATGGTCGCGCCGAGCGGGCGGACGTCACTGGTGATGTCCTCGCTGAGCAGCAGCGAGGAGTGCCCGCCGGAGACCAGCAGGGCCATCGTCGGCGAGGGCAGCCGGCCGTGCTCCAGCTGGTCGACGCAGATGTGCGAGGCGAGGTGGTTGACCCCGTACAGCGGCTTGTCCAGCGCCCAGGCGTACGCCTTCGCGGCGCTGACGCCGACCAGCAGCGCGCCGGCCAGGCCGGGTCCGGCCGTGACGGCGATGCCGTCCAGGTCGCTCGCCTTGACGCCGGCCGTGTCCAGGGCGCGCTGGATGGTCGGGACCATCGCCTCCAGGTGCGCGCGGCTGGCGATCTCCGGGACGACGCCGCCGAAGCGGGCGTGGTCGTTGACGCTGGAGGCGACGGCGTCGGCCAGCAGGGTCGTGCCGCGCACGATGCCGACGCCGGTCTCGTCGCAGGAGGTCTCGATGCCGAGGACGAGCGGTTCGTCAGCCATGGCGGGTGTCCTCAATGTCCTTCGGGTCAGTGCTGTCAGTGCTCGGGTGGTCGAGGCGCATCACCAGCGCGTCGACGTTGGCGGGCTGGTAGTAGCCGCGCCGGATGCCCACCGGTTCGAAGCCGTGGCGCTCGTACAGCCGCTGGGCGCGCGGGTTGTCCACCCGCACCTCCAGCAGCAGTTCGGCGCACTCGCGCCGGGCGGCCTCCCGGATCAGGTCGGTGAGCAGCGCCGCGCCGAGGCCGGCGCCCTGGTGGCGCTCGTCGACGGCGATGGTCTGGACGTCGCCCTCGCCTGCGACGGCCATCAGCCCGGCGTAGCCGACGACCGTGCCGTCCGCTGCGGTGGCGACGGTGTAGTGGCGGGTGCCGCCGGGGTGGGCCTCGGCCAGTTCGGACCAGAACATCCCGGCGGACCAGGCGTCCTCGGGGAAGAGCCGCAGCTCCAGCTCCAGCACCGGTGCGATGTCCCACCAGCGCATCGGACGCAGGGTGGTGCCGTGGTTCACGCCGGGAGCACCGCCTTGTAGCCGGCCGGGACCTGGGCGTCCGGGCGGCGCAGGTACAGCGGGTGGTTCGGCAGCAGCTCGCGCCCGGCGGCCAGCTCGGCGGCGGCGAAGCCGGCCAGGGCGCCGGCCGAGACGTGCTCGGGGCCGTGGGCGCCGGGGAAGGCGTCGGGGTAGAGCAGCGCGCCGGCGCCCACGGAGCTCTCCCGCGCGGTCAGCTCGGCCGGGCGGTCCACGCCCGGCCCCTCCGTGCGGCGGCCCTCGGCGTCGTACGAGGCCCAGTAGACCTCCTTGCGGCGCGCGTCGGTGGCGACCGTGAACGGCCGGCCGGCCAGGCCCTCGGCGCGGGCCTGGAAGGCGATCGCGTCCAGGGTGCAGACGCCGTGCACCGGCAGCCCGAGGGCGTGGCCGAGCGCGGCGGCGGTCACCAGGCCGACCCGCAGGCCGGTGTACGGGCCGGGGCCGACGCCGACCGCGACGCCGGTCAGCTGGTGCTTGTCCACCCCGGCGGTCCGCAGGACCCGGTCGATCGCGGGCAGCAGCAGTTCGCCGTGGCGCCTGGCGTCGACCTGGTGGGTCTCGGCGAGGACGGCCGTGCCGTCGTGGACGGCGGCGGTGACGGCGGGGGTAGCGGTGTCGAACGCGAGCAGCAGCACGGGTCAAGGTTAGACCGACGTTGGGCCGACCGGCCGATCGGCAGGGTGTACCACCCGGGAACACAGTTCCGAGGCGTGCGACCCGCAGGGATGAACCTGGCACGATGGGGCCGTACGCAAAGGGACGGACGGCGGCGGGAGCGGCAACGTGGCGAAGATGGGTCCTGGAGTGGTGGTCACGGGGTTGACCCTGGGGGCCCTGGCGATGGTCAGCCTGCTGGCCTTCCAGGCCAACGGCGCCCAGGACCGGGCGGGCGCCCTGCGGCCCACCGCCACCACCACGGTGACCGGCACGGCCACCGCCGCGGCGCCGAGCGCCTCGGCCACCCCGACCGTCCCGCCGCTGCCGGCCACCTCGGGCACCGGCACCCGGGTGGTCTACTCGGTCGGCAGCCACTACGTCTGGCTGGTCGACCCGAAGAAGAACCCGCAGGTCGCGGCCGCCTTCCCGGTCACTCCGGGCTCGGTCGAGCCGGCCCCGGGCAGCTACGCGGTGTACAGCCGCACCCAGACCACCACCGGCACGGACGGCAAGCAGATCGAGCACGTGGTCCGCTTCGCGCAGCAGAACGGCGTGGTGTTCGGCTTCAGCGCGGCGGTGGACGGCGCGACGCCGACCGCCGACCCGAGCGCCAAGACCGGCGGCATCCGCAGCGGGCGCGCCGAGGGGCAGCTGCTCTGGGACTTCGCGCCGAAGGAGACCAAGGTGGTCGTGGTCGCCTGATCCCGGACGGCCCGGAACGGTCCGGGCCCGGGCACAGCGGGGCCGGGAGGGGCGGGGAGCCCGGACGCAGCGGGAAGCCCGCCGGGGGCGGGAAGACGGACCGGCCCGTCACGCGGCCCGGGGCGTCCCGGCCTCGGGCCGTTCGTCCTGCCGGGGCTCCGGTTCGGGCGGGGTGGAGACCGCCTCGGCGGCCGCGCAGGCGGCCAGCAGCGCCCGCATCGGCTCTCCCGGGGCGGGGCGGGCGGACTCTCCGGACTCGGCGGCACGGACCGCGCGCTGCGGGGCGGGGGTGGGGCTCGACATGGCGCCTCCCTAGTTAGGCAGACCTAACCGCAGCACCCATCCCACCACGCCCGGCACCCCGCCCGCAACACCTTGCCGACAAGCTGTCGGCAAGGTGTCGGCACGGTGTCGCGCCGTCACGGGGACGGCGACCGCCCGGCCGGGCCGGAAGGGAGCGCCTATCCGAGGTCCGCCAGTGCCACGTCCGCCCAACGCGGGCCGATGCCGGTCAGCACCACCCGGCGCGGGTCCTGGTCGTCCCCGTCCGCGGTGTCGCCGATGGCCCGCTCGATCCGGACCTCCAGCCGGTCCTCGGACAGCCGCTCGACCTTGCCCTCCCCCCACTCGACCACGACCACCGACTCGGGCAGCGAGACGTCCAGGTCGAGGTCCTCCATCTCGTCCAGGTCCCCGCCCAGCCGGTACGCGTCCACGTGCACCAGGGCCGGGCCGCCGACCAGGGACGGGTGCACCCGGGCGATCACGAAGGTCGGCGAGGTCACCGCCCCGCGGACCTGCAGCCCCTCCCCCAGGCCCCGGGTCAGCGTGGTCTTCCCCGCCCCCAGCTCACCGGAGAGCAGCACCAGGTCCCCCGGCCGCAGCAACGCGGCCAGCTCCCGGCCGAGTCGGCCCATCCGCTCCGGGGTGGGGACGGTGAGAGTGGCGTGCGAGCCCATGCGCGTGTCTTGCCCTTCGATCCGTACCGGCGCACCGACCACCGGCCGCCACCCGCTACCGTGCCACATCGGCGCGCCCGGGCGCGGACGGGCCTCACGCCGGGTCGACGACGGTCTCCGCCGCCCGCTCCCGGGCCAGGTCGAGGACGGACCCGGGCAGCGGCGCCGCGCCGGCGAAGTCGGCCGCCCGGCGCAGCAGCCGGGCCAGCTCGTGGTCGACCAGCCCCGGGCACTCCAGCAGCACCAGGTGCCCGGCGCCCTCGACCAGCACCAGCTCGGCGCCCGGCAGCCGCTCGGCCATCGCCTCGCTGTGCGCCGAGGGCGTCAGCAGGTCCTTCGTCCCGGCCATCACCAGGGCGGGCAGGCCGCGCAGGGCGACCAGCGCCTCGTACTTCTCGTGCGCCCCGAACACCGGGTAGAACTCGGCGACCACGTCGATCGGGGTGCCGTCCAGCAGCTGCTCGGCGAAGCGCACCACGCCGGGCTCGACGTCCCGGCCGCCGAAGGAGAAGCGCCGGTAGAGGACGGCGGCCACCTCCGAGCCCATCCGCCTGGTCGCCTCGACCAGCTCGACCTGGCGGCCGAGCAGCTTCACCACCCCGGGCGCGACCCTCCTGAACAGCTTGGCGCCGACCTTCGGCAGACCGAAGCTGACCTCGTTCCAGTCCCCGGCGAGGGTGCCGATCAGCGCCACTCCGGCGACCCTCTCGCGGAACAGCTCCGGGTGCTGGTCGGCCAGCGCCATCACCGTCATGCCGCCCATCGAGTGGCCCACCAGCACCAGCGGGCCGGTCGGGGCGACGGCGTCGATCACCGCCTTGAGGTCGCCGCCCAGCTGGTCGATGCCGGCCGGCTCGCCCGCCAGGTACGAGCGGGAGCGTTCGGAGCGGCCGTGGCTGCGCTGGTCCCAGAAGACCAGCCGCAGGCCCTCGCGCAGCGTGGCCCGCTGGAAGTGCCAGCTGTCCTGGTTGAGGCAGTAGCCGTGGCAGAACACCACGGTCAGCGGTTCCGGGCCGGTGCCGTCGCCGTCCGGCTCGTCCCAGCCGGTGCCGTCCAGCTCCACGTACAGCTCGGTGCCGTCCGGTGCGGCCACCGTCCTCGGGCGTCCGCGCAGCGAGCCGTACGGGGCGTTCGCGTCCAGTTCGGCCCGGGCCCGGCGGCGCGTCGCCCGGCCGACGGTCAGCCGCTCCACCGCCACTCCCGCGGCCGCACCGGCCGCCAGCACCCCGACCGAGATGCCGATCAGGCCGGCCCGGCTGACCCCGGTCGCGGCACCGGCGGCCTTGGCCACCGCCGAGACCGGATCGCGCCCGGACGGTGCGTCGGTCATGCCGACGGACCCTCGGTACGGCTGCCGCCCAGGTGGCGGCGGGGCACCCGGGCGCCGATCCGGGTGATGATCTCGTACGAGATGGTGCCGCAGGCGCGGGCCCAGTCCTCGGCGGTGGGCTCGCCGCGCTCGCCGGTGCCGAACAGCAGCACCTCGTCGCCGATCGCCGGGGTGTCGCCGCCGAGGTCCACCACGAACTGGTCCATCGCGACCCGGCCGGCCACCGTGCGCCACTTGCCGTCGATCTGCACCGGGCCGGTGCCGCTGGCGTGCCGCGGGATGCCGTCGCCGTAGCCGACCGGGACCAGGCCCAGGGTGGTCGGGCCCGGCGTCGTGTAGTGGTGGCCGTAGCTGACCCCGTGCCCGCCGGGGACGTGCTTGACCAGGGCCAGCCGCGCGGTCAGCGACATCACCGGGCGCAGCCCGAAGTCGGCCGGCGAACCCACCTCGGGCACCGGCGACAGCCCGTACGCGGCCAGGCCGGTGCGCACCAGGTCGAAGTGCGACTCGGGCAGCAGCAGCGTGGCCGGCGAGTTCGCCAGGTGGCGGACCTCGGGGCGCAGCCCGGCCGCCTCGGCCACGGCCAGCGCGGTGCGGTAGGAGTCCAGCTGGGCCCGGATCGACGGGTGGCCGGGCTCGTCCGCCGCGGCGAAGTGCGACCAGACGCCGACGACCGTCAGCAGCCCCTCGGCCTCGGCGCGCCGGGCGGCGGCCACCAGCAGCGGCCAGTCGTGCGGCTGGCAGCCGTTGCGGCCGAGGCCGGTGTCGGCCTTCAGGTGCACCCGGGCCGGGATGCCGGTCTCGCGGACGGCCGGCAGCAGCTCGTCCAGCGCCCACTGGCCGCTGACCGAGATGTCCAGGTCCGCGCGCAGCGCCTCGCGCCAGGGCCCGCCCGGCGTCCACAGCCAGCACAGGATGCGGGCGTGCTCCGGGCGGATGCCCGCGGCCCGCAGCGCCAGCGCCTCGTCCGGCGTCGCGCAGCCGAGCCAGCCGACGCCGTTGGCGACCGCCTCCCGGGCGCACTCGACCGCGCCGTGGCCGTAGGCGTCCGCCTTGACCGCGAGCATCACCGCCGCTCTGCCGACGCGGTCGCGCACCGCCGCGAGGTTGCCTCGCAGGGCGGCGAGATCGATGGTCGCCTCGGCCCGTACGCCGTCGGTGAGGGTGGCTGTGCCGGTCGTGTTCGCAGTTGTCATCAGGGTCAGTCTCCCAGACGTCCCGGAGTCCTCGCCGAACGGCCCATCGGCGCGGCGGTCCGGTGGACCGCGCCGACGTGCGGCGGACCGCCGTTCCGCCCCGTTCAGGACGCGCGAACCGGACGCCCCGGTTCCGCCGGCCCCGGCGGGGCGGGACGTCCGCCCTACTCCGCCCGGACCGCCCGCCACACCGCCGGCAGCGCCCCGGCCACCGCGAGCGCCGTCACCGGCGCACCCGGCGCGCCCGCCGCCTCGCGTCCGGCCAGGCCGTGCAGGTAGGCGGCCACCGAGGCGGCGTCCAGCGGCGCCAGGCCCGCCGCCAGGAGGGAGCCGGCCAGCCCGGCCAGCACGTCGCCGCTGCCGGCGGTGGCCAGCCAGGAGGTGCCGGTGGGGTTCACCCGGACGGCGCCGCCCGGATCGGCGACCACCGTGGTGGAGCCCTTGAGCAGCACCGTCGCCCGGTAGCCGGCCGCCAGCCGGCGGGCGGTGGCCAACCGGGCCGCGGCCAGGTCGTCGGCGGCCGGAGGCGTGCCACCCCCGGCGCCCGCCAGCAGCCGGGCGGCCTCGCCGGTGTGCGGGGTGAGCAGGGTGGGCGCGGTGCGGCCGGCCAGCGCGTCCGGGCCGAGCCGGCCCAGCTCGGTCAGCCCGTCCGCGTCCACCAGCACCGGGACGTCGCTCGCCAGCGCCTCGGCCAGCGCCTGCCGCGCCCCCTCGCCGCCGCCCGGCCCGACCACCCAGGCCTGCACCCGCCCGGCCCCGGCCGGGCCGCCCTCGGTGACCAGCGCCTCCGGGAAGCGCCGCACCACCTCCTCGGCCGCCGTCCCCACGTACCGGACGGCGCCCGCGCCGCCGTGCAGCGCCCCGGCCACCGCGAGCAGCGCCGCGCCCGGGTACGTCGCCGAGCCGGCCGCCACCCCGACCACGCCGCGCCGGTACTTGTCGCTCTCCACGGCCGGCACCGGCAGCAGCGCCGCCACGTCCGCGTGCTGGAGCGCCGTCACCTCCGCCGCGGGCGGCTCCAGTCCGATGTCGACCAGCTGCACGGCCCCGGCGTAGGAGGCCCCCGGGTCGACCAGCAGCCCCGGCTTGTACGTGCCGAAGGTGACCGTGACGTCCGCCCGCAGCGCCGCGCCCGGGACCTCGCCGGTGTCGGCGTCCACCCCGCTCGGCAGGTCCACCGCCACCACGATCCCCGGCCGTCCGGCCCGCGCGTACGGCTCGGCCTCCGGGCGCAGCCCGCCCCGGCCGCCGATGCCGACGACGCCGTCCAGCGCCAGGTCCGCGCGCGAGAAGTCGGCCAGGCCGACTTCCTGCTCCACCGTCACCCGCCCGCCGGCGGCCCGCAGCGCGGCCAGCCCGCCCGGGTGCGCCTTGCGCGGCGTCAGCAGCACGGCCGTCACCCGCGCCCCGCGCCGGGCCAGCGCGGCCCCGGCGTACAGGGCGTCACCCCCGTTGTCCCCGCTGCCCGCCAGCACCACCACCCGGCTGCCGTACACCCGCCCCCGACGCCCGGTCAGCAGCCGCGTGCAGGTGGCCGCCAGCCCGGCGGCCGCCCGCTGCATCAGCGCGCCCTCCGGCAGCCGCGCCATCAGCGCGGCCTCGGCGGCCCGGACGGTTTCCACAGGGTGTGCATGACGCATGGGGAGAGCTCCTTCAGCGGTCGGCTACCGCCGACGCTAGCCCGCGTCGCCGCCCCACGGCAGCCCGGCCCGCGGCACGCGGTCCCCTTCGGCAGGTCCGTCGACCTGCCCGCGCCGTTCTCCTCCACGCTCGACACGGCGCCCCTGCGGTAGGGCACAGCCACCGCGGGGGCGCCACGACGAGACCTACTCGACGGTGACCGACTTCGCCAGGTTGCGCGGCTGGTCGACCTCGTGGCCCTTGGCCGTGGCCAGCTCGCAGGCGAAGACCTGGAGCGGGACGGTGGAGACCAGCGGCTGGAGCAGGACCGGGGTCGCCGGGATGCGGATCAGGTGGTCCGCGTACGGGACGACGGCCTCGTCGCCCTCCTCGGCGATCACGATCGTGCGGGCGCCGCGGGCCCGGATCTCCTGGATGTTGGAGACGATCTTGTCGTGCAGGATCGACCGCCCGCGCGGCGAGGGCACGACCACCACGACCGGCAGCCCCTCCTCGATCAGCGCGATCGGGCCGTGCTTGAGCTCGCCCGCCGCGAAGCCCTCGGCGTGCATGTACGCCAGCTCCTTGAGCTTGAGCGCGCCCTCCAGGGCCACCGGGAAGCCGACGTGGCGGCCCAGGAACAGCACCGAGCGGGCGTCCGCCAGAGAGCGGGCCAGCTCGCGCACCGGCTCCATGGTCTCCAGGACCTGCTCGACCTGCTTCGGCGCGTCGCCGAGCTCCTTGATGACGGCGAAGATCTCGTCGCCCCACTTGGTGCCGCGCACCTGGCCCAGGTACAGGGCGACCAGGTAGCACGCGACCAGCTGGGTCAGGAACGCCTTGGTCGAGGCGACCGCGACCTCCGGACCGGCGTGGGTGTACAGCACCGCGTCCGACTCGCGCGGGATCGTGGAGCCGTTGGTGTTGCAGATCGCCAGCACCTTGGCGCCCTGCTCGCGGGCGTGCCGCAGCGCCATCAGGGTGTCCATGGTCTCGCCGGACTGCGAGATGGCGATGACCAGCGTGCCCGGGCCCATGATCGGGTCGCGGTAGCGGAACTCGGAGGCGACCTCGACCTCGCAGGGGATGCGGGTCCAGTGCTCGATCGCGTACTTGGCGATCATGCCCGCGTGGAAGGCCGTGCCGCAGGCGACGATGACGACCTTGTCCACCGAGCGCAGGTCGGCGTCGGACATCCGCAGCTCGTCCAGGGTCAGCCGGCCGTCGGTGCCGATCCGGCCCAGCAGGGTGTCGGCGACGGCCTTCGGCTGCTCGGCGATCTCCTTGAGCATGAAGTAGTCGTAGCCGCCCTTCTCGGCGGCGGAGGCGTCCCAGTCGACGTGGTACTCGCGCACGTCGGCCGGGGTGCCGTCGAAGTTGGTGACGGTCACGCCCTCCCGGCGCAGCTCGACCACCTGGTCCTGGCCCAGCTCGATCGCCTCGCGGGTGTGCGCGATGAAGGCGGCGACGTCCGAGGCCAGGAAGTTCTCGCCCTCGCCGCGCCCGACCACCAGCGGCGAGTTGCGACGGGCCCCGACGACCACGTCCGGCGCGTCCGCGTGCACGGCCACCAGGGTGAAGGCGCCCTCCAGCTGACGGCAGACCACCCGCATGGCCTCGGCGAGGTCGCCCGCGTAGGCCTCGCCCAGCAGGTGGGCGACGACCTCGGTGTCGGTCTCGGACCGGAGGGTGTGGCCGCGCTCGGCGATCTCGGCGCGCAGCTGGGCGAAGTTCTCGATGATGCCGTTGTGCACCACGGCGACCCGCTGCTGGTCGTCCAGGTGGGGGTGGGCGTTGGCGTCCGTCGGGCCGCCGTGGGTGGCCCAGCGGGTGTGGCCGATGCCGGTGGTGCCGCCGGGCAGAGGGGTCTCGGCGAGCGACTTCTCCAGGTTGGCGAGCTTGCCCGCCCGCTTGTCGGTGGCCAGGCTCCACCGCCCGTCGGAGTCCTGCACCTGCACCGCGACGCCGGCCGAGTCGTAGCCCCGGTACTCCAGCCGCTGCAAGCCTGCGATTACTACGTCGAGGGCGGACTGAGCGCCCACGTATCCAACAATTCCGCACATGCGTGCCAGCATAAGGGCGGTTCTGTGCCCGTTTTCCCGCCGCGCGGGAACGCTGCGTGACCGACACCACAACCACCGTGAACGCCGCGACGGCTCACAATGGAGCATGTGCTGACCGAACTCTGTCCGCGGGGCGCCGCCACGCCCGGCCCGTCGCCGTCCCCCTACGTGGACCTCAGCCGGGCCGAGTGGAGCGCGCTGCGCGAACGTACGCCGCTGCCGCTGACCGCCGAGGAGGTGGAGCAGCTGCGCGGTCTCGGCACCGCCCTCGACCTGGACGAGGTCCGCGACGTCTACCTCCCGCTGTCGCGGCTGCTGAACCTGTACATCCACGCCACGCACGAGCTGCGCGGCACCCTGGGCACCTTCCTGGACACCCCGGACACCGAGCGCACCCGCACCCCGTTCATCATCGGCGTGGCGGGCTCGGTCGCGGTCGGGAAGTCCACCACCGCCCGGCTGCTCCAGGCGCTGCTCGCCCGCTGGCCCGAGCACCCCCGGGTCGAACTGGTCACCACGGACGGCTTCCTGCTCCCCAACGCCGAGTTGCGCCGCCGCGGGCTGATGGCCCGCAAGGGCTTCCCCGAGTCGTACGACCGCCGGGCGCTGATGCGCTTCGTCGCGGACGTGAAGGCCGGCAAGGAACGCGTCAGCGCGCCGGTCTACTCGCACCTGGTGTACGACATCGTGCCGGACCGGCGGCTGACGGTGGAACGCCCGGACATCCTGATCGTCGAGGGCCTGAACGTGCTCCAGCCGGCCCTGCCCGGCACCGACGGCCGCACCCGCCTCGCGGTGGCCGACTACTTCGACTTCTCCATCTACGTCGACGCCCGGACCGACGACATCGAGCACTGGTACCTGGACCGCTTCCGCAAGCTGCGGCAGACCGCCTTCCAGGACCCGAACTCCTACTTCCGCCGCTTCACCGAAGTACCGGAGGAGGAGGCGATGGAGTACGGCCGGCAGGTCTGGCGCACCATCAACAAGCCCAACCTGCTGGAGAACGTGCTGCCGACCCGCGGCCGGGCCACCCTGATCCTCCAGAAGGGCGCGGACCACAAGGTCCGCCGGGCGCTGCTGCGCAAGCTCTGACCGCACGCACCCAGCCGCACGCCAGAGGGCCCCCGCCGCGCCGGCGGGGGCCCTCCTGCGCGTCCGGGCTCAGCCCAGGTGGGTGCGCACGGCCTCGGCCAGCCGCTGCGCGACCGTCTCGGCCTGCGCCGGGTCGGCGGCCTCGACCATCACCCGGACCAGCGGCTCGGTGCCCGAGGGGCGCAGCAGCACCCGGCCGGTGGAGCCCAGCTCGGCCTCGGCCGCGGCGACGGCGGCGGCCAGCTCGGTGCTGGTCCGCACCCGGGACTTGTCGACGCCCTTGACGTTGATCAGCACCTGCGGCAGCCGGGTCATCACGGTGGCCAGGTCGGCCAGCGGCTGCTTGGTGGCGGCCAGCCGGGCGCCCAGCATCAGGCCGGTCAGGGTCCCGTCACCGGTGGTCGCGTGGTCCAGCAGGATGACGTGGCCGGACTGCTCGCCGCCCAGCGCGAAGCCCTGCTCCTTCATCGCCTCCAGCACGTAGCGGTCGCCGACGGCGGTCTCCACCAGCTCGATGCCCTCGCGCTCCATCGCCAGCTTGAAGCCGAGGTTGGACATCACGGTGGCCACCGCGGTGTTGCGGCGCAGGGTGCCGGCCTCCTTCATGGCGACCGCGAGGATGGCGATGATCTGGTCGCCGTCGACCTCGTTGCCCTCGGCGTCGGCGGCCAGGCAGCGGTCGGCGTCGCCGTCCAGGGCGATGCCGAGGTCGGCCCGGTGCTCCTTCATCGCGGCCCGCAGCCGGTCCAGGTGGGTGGAGCCGACGCCGTCGTTGATGTTGAGGCCGGTGGGCTCGGCCCCCAGGGTGTGGACCACCTCGGCGCCGGCCCGGGCGAAGGCCTCGGGGGCGACGTAGGCGGCGGCGCCGTGGGCGCCGTCGATGACGACCCTGATGCCGTCCAGGCGGTTGGGCAGCACGCCGATCAGGTGGGCGACGTACTTGTCGAAGCCCTCGGTGTACTCGCGCACCCGGCCGACGGCCGCGCCGGTCGGACGGTTCCAGTCCTCGTCGCCGACGGTGTGCTTGCGGTAGTGGGCCTCGATCTCGTCCTCGATCCGGTCGTCCAGCTTGTGGCCGCCGCGGGCGAGGAACTTGATGCCGTTGTCCGGCATGGCGTTGTGGCTGGCGGACAGCATCACGCCGAAGTCGGCGCCGAGCGCGCCGGTGAGGTAGGCCACCGCCGGGGTGGGCAGCACGCCGACGCGCAGGACGTCGACACCGGCACTCGCCAGACCGGCGATGACGGCGGCCTCCAGGAACTCGCCCGAGGCGCGCGGGTCCCGGCCCACCACCGCGAC
The DNA here is from genome assembly GCF_055575155.1 of Kitasatospora sp. NPDC034533. Classification (NCBI taxonomy): domain Bacteria; kingdom Bacillati; phylum Actinomycetota; class Actinomycetes; order Kitasatosporales; family Streptomycetaceae; genus Kitasatospora; species Kitasatospora sp. NPDC034533. The sequence goes on along the minus strand of NZ_JBVITE010000001.1, from coordinate 141,652 downwards.
CGGCCGGTGGCCGTCGAAGGCGCCGGCCTCACCGAGCACATGGGCCGCCGCGACCGACAGGCCGAGCGCCAGCTCCGCCGTCAGGCCCTCGTTGGCCACCCCGCGCACGCCGTCCGTACCGAAGAGTCGTCCCACTGTTCCGTCCTCCATCACCACTGCTCGGAACCCAACCGATGATCCCGGCCGCCGCACAGTAGCCGGGGAACACGTCGCCCCGGAGTACGCGAGGTACTCCGGGGCGACGGTTTTTCGCGCAACCAGGGGGTGCGCCGCCAGGGCGGACCGCACCCCCGGGGGAGGCGATTAGCGCTTGCTGTACTGCGGCGCCTTGCGGGCCTTCTTCAGACCGGCCTTCTTGCGCTCGACGGCGCGGGCGTCACGGGTCAGGAAGCCGGCCTTCTTGAGGGCGCCGCGGTTGTTGTCCACGTCGGCCTCGTTCAGGGCACGGGCGACGCCGAGGCGCAGCGCGTAGGCCTGACCGGAGACGCCGCCACCGCTGATGCGGGCGACGACGTCGTAACGACCATCCAGCTCCAGGAGCTTGAAGGGCTCGTTGACGGTCTGCTGGTGCACCTTGTTGGGGAAGTAGTCCTCAAGGGTGCGGCCGTTGATCTTCCACTGGCCGGTGCCGGGGACGATGCGCACGCGGGCGATCGCCTCCTTGCGGCGGCCAAGGCCGGCGCCCGGGACGGCCTCGCCGAAGCGGCCGGCCAGGGACTCGGAGGTGTAGCTCTCCTCGGAGGTGTACTCGCCCTCGACGGCCTCGTCGAAGTCGACCTCAAGGGTTTCAGTGGTCTCGGCCACGGTGTTCCTCAGCTCTTTTCAGTGTTGGGGGGCTTGGTGGCCGAATTACTGCGCGACCTGGGTGATCTCGAACGGCACCGGCTGCTGGGCAGCGTGCGGGTGCTGGTCGCCCGAGTAGACCTTCAGCTTCGAGAGCATCTGGCGGCCCAGGCTGTTCTTGGGGATCATGCCCTTGATGGCCTTCTCGACGGCCTTCTCCGGGTTCTTGTCCAGGAGGTCGTCGTAGCGCACCGAGCGCAGACCGCCCGGGAAGCCCGAGTGGCGGTAGGCCAGCTTCTGGGTCTTCTTGTTGCCGGACAGGTGCACCTTGTCGGCGTTGATGATGATGACGAAGTCACCAGTGTCAACGTGCGGCGCGTAGATCGCCTTGTGCTTGCCCCGGAGGAGGTTGGCGGCCTGGGAGGCCAGGCGGCCGAGCACGACGTCGGTCGCGTCGATGACGTGCCACTGACGCTGGACGTCGCCGGGCTTGGGGCTGTACGTACGCACGGTCGTAGCCTTCGCTTTTCAGTGAGTGAGTCCTGACAGGAGCACCCGGACGGCAGAGCAGCCTGGCCAACCTTGGACGCAATTCAAGGGGGACCGCTGGTCGACGACCTGATGTCTCCGGCGTACCGACCTCTCACGTGAGATAGAGCGAGCCAATACGCACATCAAGCGTCCAGGTTACCGGCACGGCCCGGAGGGGTCAAAAATCGCCGGGAACCCCCCGGGCCGTCACTCAGCGTTCGCGCTCCACCCGGGTCACGTCCCAGACCGGCTCCGGCGCCTCGAACACCCGGCCGTCCGCGCCGAACACCAGGAAGCGGTCGAAGGTCTTGGCGAACCAGCGGTCGTGGGTGACGCACAGCACGGTGCCGTCGAAGGCCTCCAGACCCGCCTGGAGGGCCTCGGCGCTCTCCAGGTCCAGGTTGTCGGTCGGCTCGTCGAGCAGCAGCGCCGTCACCCCGGACAGTTCGAGCTTGAGGATCATCAGCCGGGCCTGCTGTCCGCCGGACAGCGACTCGAACTTCTGCTCCTCCTGGCGGTCCAGCTCGTACCGGCGCAGCGCGCCCATCGCGGCGCCGCGGCTGAGCGCGTGCTCCTCCTCGATGATCGACCGCACGGTGCGGCCGAACAGCTCCGGGTGGGCGTGGGTCTGCCGGAAGTGGCCGGGCACGACCCGGGCGCCGAGCTTCCACTCCCCGCTGTGCTCGACCGTCTCGTCGCCGGCCAGCAGCCGCAGCAGGTGAGACTTGCCGGCGCCGTTGGCGCCCAGCACCGCGACCCGCTCGCCGTAGAAGACCTCCAGGTCGAAGGGCTGCATCAGGCCGGTGAGCTCCAGCCGCTCCATGGTGAAGGCGCGCACCCCGGTGCGCCCGCCCTTGAGCCGCATGGTGATGGTCTGCTCGCGCGGCGGCGTCTCCGGCGGCCCGGCGTCCTCGAACTTCTTCAGCCTGGTCTGGGCCGCGGCGTACCGGGAGGCCATCTCGTGGCTGACGGCGGCGGCCTGGCGCAGGGTGACGACCAGCTTCTTGAGCTTGGCGTGCTCCTCGTCCCAGCGGCGGCGCAGCTCCTCGAAGCGCTCGAAGCGGGCCTTGCGGGCCTCGTGGAAGGTGTCGAAGCCGCCGCCGTGCACCCAGACGCTGCTGCCGGTGGCGCCGGTCTCGACGGCGATGATCTTGTCGGCGGTCTTCGAGAGCAGCTCGCGGTCGTGCGAGATGAACAGGACGGTCTTCGAGGTGGCCTTGATCGCCTCCTCCAGCCAGCGCTTGGCCGGGACGTCCAGGTAGTTGTCGGGCTCGTCGAGCAGCAGCACCTCGTCGGGGCCGCGCAGCAGCGCCTCCAGGACCAGCCGCTTCTGCTCGCCGCCCGAGAGGGTGTTCAGGCCGCGCCACTGGGCCTTGTCGAAGGGCACCCCGAGGGCCGCCATGGTGCAGACGTCCCAGTCGGTCTCGTAGTCGTAGCCGCCGACGTCGGCCCAGTCGGAGAGCGCCTGGGCGTAGGCCATCTGGGTCTTCTCGTCGTCCTGGGCGATCATCGCCAGCTCGGCGGCGTCCACCGCCCGGGCCGCCTTGGCGATCCGCTCCGGGGCGACCGAGACCAGCAGGTCGCGCACCGAGGCGTCGGCGGGCAGCGCGCCCGGGGTGGCCTGCTGGTCCTCGCGCCCGGTGGTGCCGACGAACTGACGCATCACACCGAGCCCGCCGCTGATCGTCACCGAGCCGCCGTGCGGCTGGAGGTCCCCGGCGATCATCCTCAGCAGGGTCGTCTTGCCGGCGCCGTTGGCGCCGACCAGGGCGACCGCGGCGCCCTCGCCGACCCGGAATGACGCGTCGTCGAACAGCACCCGCCCATCGGGAAGGTAGTACTCCAGGTGCGAAATCTCGACGTGTCCCATGAGAGGGATTGTCCCAAGCCGACGCGCCGGACCAAAACGGATTACGAGGCGGCCGGCTGCCCCGGCAAGGTGCGCATCCGGCGGGCCGCCCGGTTGCGCTCGGCCAGCTGGTCGTCCGGCGGGTAGCCGACCTCCTCCAGCGTGAGCCCGTACGGCCGGATGACGTTGACGGCGGAGTTGCGCACCCCGCCGGCCAGCACCTCGCCGGGGAACTCCACCGGCCGGTGCCCGTCGCCGACCAGCAGCATCGCGCCGACCAGGGCCCGGACCATGTTGTGGCAGAAGGCGTCGGCCCGCACGGTGGCGACCGCGAGCGAGCCCTCCTGCGCGGCGTAGGCGTCCACCGGGACGCGGTCCCAGCGCAGCTCCAGCAGGGTGCGGATGGTGGTGGCGCCCTCGCGCTTCTTGCAGTACGCGGCGAAGTCGTGCTCGCCGAGCAGCAGCCGCGCCGCCGCGTTCATCCGCTCCAGGTCCAGCGGGCGGTCGTGCCAGAGCACGTGGCCGCGCAGCAGCGGGTCCACCCCGCCCGGGTGGTCGGCGACCCGGTACGCGTACCGGCGCCAGATCGCCGAGAAGCGGGCGTCGAACCCGGCCGGCGCCTCGCCGACCCGGTAGATCCGGACGTCCCCGGGCAGCCGGCCGGCCAGCCGGCGCAGCAGCTTCTCCCGGTGGACCTCCCACAGCTCGGCCGGCAGGTCGACGTGGGCGACCTGGCCGCGGGCGTGCACCCCGGCGTCGGTGCGGCCGGCCACGGTCAGCGGGAACAGCTCGGAGCTGCGGGTGACGACCTGCAGCGCGGTCTCGATCTCCTCCTGGACCGTCCGGCGGCCGCCCTTCTGGCGGGCCCAGCCGGAGAACCCGGCGCCCTGGTAGGCGAGGTCGAGCCGGACCCGGACGTACCCGTCGGCCGGGCCGTCCTTCACCGGCGGCTGCTCGGCGCAATCGTTGACCACTGCTCTTCGCTCCCTGGAGATGAGGAACGGGCCCGCTCCCCCACGGATGGGAGAGCGGGCCCGCGGCACACCCTGGGCCTCAGGCCCTGAAGGTGTCAGGCCTGCTCGGCGGCCTCGGCCTCGGTGGCCTCGACCTTGGCGTCGGCCTCCTTGACGGCACGCTTGGTGGCGGCCTCGGCCTCGCCGACGGCGGTCTGCGCGACGGTCAGCGCCTCGACCAGCTCGATCACGGCCATCGGGGCGTTGTCGCCACGACGGGGACCGATCTTGGTGATGCGGGTGTAGCCACCCGGGCGGTTCTCGTAGCGCGGCGCGATCTCGGTGAAGAGGGTGTGCAGCACGGCGACGTCGGTGATCGTCTTGCGGACCAGGCGACGGTTGTGGATGTCGCCCTTCTTCGCCTTGGTGATCAGCTTCTCCGCCAGCGGGCGCAGGCGGCGGGCCTTGGCCTCGGTGGTGGTGATGCGGCCGTACTGGAACAGCTCACGGGCCAGACCGGCGAGCAGCAGCGGCTCGTGGTGCGGGCCACCGCCCAGACGGGCACCCTTGGTGGGACGCGGCATGGAATTACTCCTCGAATCTCCGACTGCGGCCGTACCAGGTACCGCAGCGGGCGTACGGGCACTGTGCCCGTACGGCTTTCACGACGACGGGGGCGGCTCCGTGGAACCGCCCCCGCGGCCAATTCTCTTAGTACTGCTCGGTCTCGGCGAAGTGCGAGTCGTCGAGGTCGTCGGCGCCGAAGGCGTCGGCGGCAGCGGTCGGGTCGAACCCGGGCGGGCTGTCCTTGAGGGCCAGGCCCATGCCGGCCAGCTTCGCCTTGACCTCGTCGATCGACTTCGCACCGAAGTTGCGGATGTCGAGCAGGTCGGCCTCGGAGCGGGCGACGAGCTCACCCACGGTGTGGATGCCCTCGCGCTTGAGGCAGTTGTAGGAGCGGACCGTGAGCTCCAGCTCCTCGATCGGCAGCGCCAGGTCGGCGGCCAGGGCGGCGTCCGTCGGGGACGGGCCCATGTCGATGCCCTCGGCGTCGATGTTCAGCTCGCGGGCGAGGCCGAACAGCTCCACCAGGGTCTTGCCGGCCGAGGCCATGGCGTCGCGCGGACGCATGGCGGGCTTGGTCTCGACGTCGACGATCAGCTTGTCGAAGTCGGTCCGCTGCTCGACACGGGTGGCCTCGACCTTGTAGGTGACCTTCAGCACGGGGCTGTAGATCGAGTCGACCGGGATGCGGCCGATCTCCTGGCCGGAGGCCTTGTTCTGGACGGCGGAGACGTAGCCGCGACCGCGCTCGACGGTCAGCTCCATCTCCAGCTTGCCCTTGCCGTTCAGGGTGGCGAGGACCAGCTCGGGGTTGTGCACCTCGACACCCGCCGGCGGGGCGATGTCGGCGGCGGTGACGACACCCGGGCCCTGCTTGCGCAGGTACATCACGACCGGCTCGTCGTGCTCCGAGGAGACGACCAGCTGCTTGATGTTGAGGATGAGGTCGGTCACGTCCTCCTTGACGCCCGGCACGGTGGTGAACTCGTGCAGGACGCCGTCGATGCGGATGCTGGTGACAGCGGCACCCGGGATCGACGACAGGAGCGTGCGGCGCAGGGAGTTGCCGAGGGTGTAGCCGAAGCCCGGCTCCAGCGGCTCGATCACGAACCGGGAGCGGAACTCGTCGACGACCTCTTCGGTCAGCGAAGGACGCTGAGCGATAAGCATGGGGTTTCGATCCTCCAGTCTTCGGCGCCCACTATTTGACGCCGAACGGATGGCCACGAGGCGGTGGCCTCATGCCAAGCGTACGGGCTCCCGAAAGGAACGGGAGCCCGTACGAGGTTTACAGCAGAACCCGCGTGCCCGAAGGCACCGCGTCAGACGCGGCGGCGCTTCGGCGGACGGCAGCCGTTGTGCGGGGTGGGGGTGACGTCCTGGATCGAGCCGACCTCGAGGCCGGTGGCCTGGAGCGAACGGATCGCGGTCTCGCGGCCGGAGCCCGGACCCTTCACGAAGACGTCGACCTTGCGCATGCCGTGCTCCTGCGCGCGGCGGGCAGCGGCCTCGGCGGCCATCTGCGCGGCGAACGGGGTGGACTTGCGCGAGCCCTTGAAGCCGACGTGGCCGGCGGAGGCCCAGGAGATCACGTTGCCCGAGGGGTCGGTGATCGAGACGATCGTGTTGTTGAACGTGCTCTTGATGTGCGCGTGGCCGTGAGCGACGTTCTTCTTTTCCTTGCGGCGGATCTTCTTCGCGCCGGCAGCCTGACGACCCTTGGGGGGCATAAGTCTGTTCTCCTACTGAGGTGGTCGGTCCGCTGACCCGCGGGCCGGAGGGATGTCCGGTTACGGGACGGACTACTTCTTGCCCGGCTTCTTCTTGCCGGCGATCGCGCGACGCGGGCCCTTGCGGGTACGCGCGTTGGTGTGGGTGCGCTGGCCGCGGACCGGCAGGCCACGGCGGTGACGCAGACCCTCGTAGCAGCCGATCTCGACCTTGCGGCGGATGTCGGCGGCCACCTCACGGCGGAGGTCACCCTCGACCGTGTAGTTGGCGTCGATGTACTGGCTCAGCTTGACGAGGTCTTCCTCGGAGATGTCACGGACGCGGACGTCCGGGTTGACACCGGTCTCGGCCAGAGTCTGCTGGGCGCGGGTACGGCCGATGCCGTACACGTAGGTGAGGGCGATCTCGATCCGCTTCTCACGGGGGAGATCAACGCCGGCGAGGCGTGCCATTCAAGGCTCCTGTGGTTCTTCAGAGGTCTTGCGTGCCACCTACTCCTTCGCCTCTCGACGATGGAGCCCCGGCCTCTGACCGGGGGCGGCAGTCCGTCCGGGAATGGACGGATCGGGTGGCCCGCTTATGACGTTTTCGCGTCGCGCGAAGTACTACGAGAAATGCTGGAGAGCGATCAGCCCTGGCGCTGCTTGTGGCGCAGGTTGTCGCAGATCACCATGACCCGGCCGTGACGGCGGATCACCTTGCACTTGTCGCAGATCTTCTTGACGCTCGGCTTGACCTTCATGTTTCAGGTTCTCCGGGTCTAGATCTGACGTTCTTACTTGTAGCGGTAGACGATCCGGCCGCGCGTGAGGTCGTAGGGGCTGAGCTCCACGACGACCCGGTCGTCCGGCAGGATGCGGATGTAGTGCATGCGCATCTTGCCACTGATGTGCGCGAGGACCTTGTGACCGTTCTGCAGCTCGACCTTGAACATCGCGTTCGGAAGAGACTCGATCACGGTGCCCTCGATCTCAATGGCGCCTTGCTTCTTAGCCATGAACTGCGAGATCCACCTTCCGGGACCGGCTACCGTATGCGGAACGCTCGTGCGAACCTGGGTTCACCCCAGCCCCGAGGGGAAGAGGGCGTGCTGAAGCACGCTACGAGTGAGCCGACGGTCCATCCTACGCCAGCGCGTGCCGCGGTCCAAAACCGGGGCCCCGGAAAGCGGCAGCCGTCACACCGGTGGCCTCAGGCCCCGGCGGAGGCCGTCTGCGGGTCGACGTGCGCGGTGCAGGCCGAGCAGCGGCGGGCGGCCAGCGGGATCTCGGTCAGGCACTCGGGGCAGGGGCGCTTCGGGGTCTTCGGCTTCTGCGGCAGGTAGCGCGCGGTCGCCTTGGTGATCGGCAGCACCACGCAGAAGTACAGCACCGCGGCGGTCATCAGGAAGGCGATCAGCACGTTGAGGAACTGGCCGTAGGGGAACGTGACCCCGGCGACCGTCGCCTTGTACGAGCTGAAGTCGCCGGCCGCGCCGACCACGACGCCCACCAGCGGGGTCAGGAAGGCGGACACGAAGCCGGTCACCACCGCGGTGAACGCGGCGCCGATGACCACACCGACCGCCATGTCGACGACGTTGCCGCGCATCATGAAGTCGCGGAATCCCTTGAGCACGTGCTGTCTCCTGCTCGCTCGTGAGCCACTGCTGACCCTGCCAGCGGATAAAAATAGGACAAAAGCCCTGAAGGTCCAAACCTCCAGGGCCCTGATCCCTTGTCAGCAGCGCCCTCCGGGCGCCTCGGCGACTACGCGAGGGGGTCCGGAGCCGCGGTGATGCCGAGCTTGGCCAGTTCCGCCCGGCCGCCGTCGAAGGCGGTCAGCACCAGCGGGCCCTGCTCGGTGACGGCCACCGAGTGCTCCCAGTGCGAGGCCCAGGCGCCGTCGTTGGTGACCACCGTCCAGTCGTCCTCCAGCACGGTGGTGTGCGGGGTGCCGAGCGAGACCATCGGCTCGATCGCCAGCACGGTGCCGGGCACGAGCTTCGGGCCCTTGCCGCGGCCGCGCTCGACGTAGTTCAGCACGTGCGGCTCCATGTGCATCGCGGTGCCGATGCCGTGGCCGCCGTAGCCCTCGGTGATGCCCCACTTGCCCTTCGGCGGCAGTGGCTGGCGGCGGATGTAGCCCTCGATCGCCCGGGAGACGTCCACCAGGCGGTTGTTCTTCTTCATCTGGGCGATGCCGGCCCACATCGAGCCCTCGGTGACCCGGCTCAGCATCTCGACCTCCGGGCGGACCTCGCCGACCGGCACCGTGATCGCCGAGTCGCCGTGCCAGCCGTCCAGGATGGCGCCGCAGTCGATCGAGATGACGTCGCCCTCCTGGAGCACCCGGTCGCCGGGGATGCCGTGCACCACCTCGTTGTTCACCGACGCGCAGATCACGCCCGGGAACCAGAGCCCGCCGTGGTGGGCGCGGAAGTTCGAGGTGGCGCCGTGGTCGGTGATGACCTTGTCCGCGATGTCGTTGAGCTCCTGGGTGGTCACCCCCGGGGCGACCGCCTCGCGGCAGGCCTTGAGGGCCTCGGCGACGACCAGCCCGGCCGCTCGCATCTTCGCGATCTGCTCGGGGGTCTTGATCTCCACCATCTGGTCACGCCTTCCAAGTCCGGATTTACCACTGCCTACCACCGTACGACGCCGAAACGGCCGGGCCACCCGCACTGGGCGGGCGACCCGGCCGTACCGTTCCGTACGTTCGCCGAGAGACTCAGCTGTTCTGCTTCAGCGCCTCGATCGCGCGGGCGGTGACCTCGTCCACCTTGCCGAGGGCCGGGATGGTCACCAGGAGGCCCTGCTCCTTGTAGTAGCCGATGATCGGCTCCGTCTTGGAGTGGTACTCCTCCAGCCGGATCCGCACGGCTTCCTCGGTGTCGTCCGAGCGCTGGTACAGCTCGCCGCCGCACTCGTCGCAGACGCCCTCGACCTTCGGCGGGTTGTAGGCGACGTGGAAGACGTGGCTGCCGTCCTTGCGGCACAGGCGACGGCCCGCGATCCGCTTGACGACCTCGTCCTCGGGGACCTCCAGGTCCAGCACGCCGTCCAGCACGATGCCCTGCTCGCCGAGGAACGCGTCCAGCGCCTCGGCCTGGCCGAGGTTGCGCGGGAAGCCGTCCAGCAGGAAGCCCTGGGCGGCGTCGGGCTGAAGCATCCGGTCCTTGGCCATCCCGATGGTCACCTCGTCCGGGACCAGGCGGCCGCTGTCGATGTACGACTTCGCCTCGAGCCCCAGCGGGGTGCCCTGGCTGATGTTCGCACGGAACAGGTCGCCGGTGGAGATGTGGGGGATGGACAGGGTCTTGGCCAGGACGTGCGCCTGAGTACCCTTCCCGGCCCCGGGAGGACCAACGAGGACGATACGCATCAGCGGAGGAACCCTTCGTAATTGCGCTGCTGGAGCTGGCTCTCGATCTGCTTCACAGTTTCGAGTCCGACGCCGACGACGATGAGCACGCTGGTGCCGCCGAACGGGAAGTTGGTCTGCTGTCCGAAGGCGACCAGGGCGATCATCGGGATCAACGCGATCAGGCCCAGGTAGAGCGAACCCGGCCACGTGATTCGGGTCAGCACGTAGTTCAGGTACTCGGCCGTCGGTCGGCCGGCCCGGATGCCCGGGATGAACCCACCATACTTCTTCATGTTGTCGGCAACTTCTTCGGGGTTGAAGGAGATGGCGACGTAGAAGAAGGCGAAGAAGACGATCAGCAGGAAGTACGTGGCCATGTAGATCGGGTGGTCACCCTTGACGAAGTTCGTCCGGATCCACGTGGCCCAGCCCGCCTGGCTGTTGGTCAGCTGGACCACCAGGGCCGGGATGTACAGCAGCGACGAGGCGAAGATGACCGGGATGACACCGGCCTGGTTCACCTTGAGCGGGATGTAGGTCGAGGTGCCGCCGAAGGCCCGGCGGCCGATCATCCGCTTCGCGTACTGCACCGGGATCCGGCGCTGTGCCTGCTCCACGAAGATCACCAGCATCACGACGATGACGCCGACCGCGATCACGGAGAGGAACTCGACCCAGCCGCCACCGATGGTGCCGGTGGTCTTGATGTTCCACATGCTGGAGGGGAACTGCGCGGCGATCGAGGTGAAGATCAGCAGCGACATGCCGTTGCCGATGCCGCGGTCGGTGATCAGCTCGCCCAGCCACATGATGACCGTGGTGCCGGCGGTCATGGTGAGCACCATGACGGCGATCCGGAACACGCCGGTGTCCGGGACGATCTGGTTGGCCAGCGGGCAGCCGGAGAACAGCGCGCCGCTGGAGGCCGTCGCCACGATGCCGGTGCCCTGGAGCACCGCGAGCGCGATGGTCAGGTACCGGGTGTACTGGGTGATCTTCGCCTGGCCGGCCTGTCCCTCCTTCTTCAGCATCTCCAGTCGCGGGATCACGACGGTGAGGAGCTGGAGGATGATGCTCGCCGTGATGTACGGCATGATGCCGAGGGCGAAGATCGTCAGCTGGAGGAGCGCGCCCCCGCTGAACAGGTTGACGAGTCCGAAGAGGCCGCTGTTCTTGGTGTCCTTCACACACTCGTTCACGGCCGTGAAGCTCACGCCGGGAATCGGAATGTGCGAGCCCAGCCGGAACAGCACCATGATGCCCAGCGTGAACAGCAGCTTCTTGCGCAGGTCGGGCGTCTGGAACGCCCGCGCGAACGCACTGAGCACGGTGCCTCCTGCGCCTCCCGCGCGTCGTCGGCGGGAGGGTCGGTCCTGAATGGGGAGTTTGCGGTTCGGGCCCCCGTACAGACGGCACAGGCGAGCCTACGCGCAGCCTACAAGGGAACTCCACGGACTCTAACAGTGCGCGGCCACTCGGAAGAAGCGCGTACCGCCCCTCCCCCACTCACGGGGTACGGGATGCCCGGTTTTGCCACACAAAAGAACGAGCACCGGCCCGGGCGCGCTCCCCGGAAGGGGAAGGGGCCGGGGAACGGAACGGGCCCCGCACCTCCCGGAGGAGGTGCGGGGCCCGTAAGCCGGAGTCAGCGGGCTCAGACGAGCTCGGTGACCGTACCGCCGGCGGCCTTGATCTTCTCGGCGGCCGAACCGGAGACGGCGTCGACCGTCACCTGGAGGGCGACCGAGACCTCGCCGGTGCCGAGCACCTTGACGAGGGAGTTCTTGCGAACCGCGCCCTTGGCGACCAGGTCCTCGACCGTGACCTCGCCACCCTGCGGGTAGAGCTCGGCCAGCTTGTCCAGGTTCACGACCTGGAACGTGATCTTGAACGGGTTCTTGAAGCCCTTCAGCTTCGGCAGACGCATGTGGAGCGGCATCTGGCCACCCTCGAAGCGCTGCGGAACCTGGTAGCGGGCCTTGGTGCCCTTGGTACCACGACCAGCGGTCTTACCCTTGGAGCCCTCACCACGACCCACACGGATCTTGTCGGTCTTGGCACCCGGGGCGGGCCGCAGGTTGTGGATCTTGATCGGGTTGTCGCCCATGATCAGTCCACCTCCTCAACCGTCACCAGGTGACGGACCGTGTGGGCCATCCCGCGGATCTCGGGACGGTCCTCCTTCACCACGACGTCGTGCATGCGCTTGAGACCGAGCGAACGCAGGGTGTCACGGTGGTTCTGCTTGCTGCCGATGTACGACTTGGTCTGCGTGATCTTCAGGCGAGCCATCAGGCGCTCACCCCAGCAGCACGCGCCCGCAGCAGAGCGGCGGGGGCCACGTCCTCCAGCGGCAGGCCACGACGGGCGGCGATCTCCTCGGGGCGGACGAGGCCCTTCAGAGCCACCACGGTGGCGTGCACGATGTTGATCGCGTTGTCCGAGCCGAGCGACTTCGACAGGATGTCGTGGATGCCGGCGCACTCCAGGACGGCACGCACCGGACCACCGGCGATAACACCGGTACCGGGGGCGGCGGGCTTCAGCAGCACGACGCCGGCGGCCTTCTCACCCTGGATCGGGTGGGGGATGGTGCCCTGGATACGGGGGACCTTGAAGAAGTTCTTCTTGGCCTCCTCAACACCCTTGGCGATGGCGGCCGGAACCTCCTTCGCCTTGCCGTAACCGACACCCACGGTGCCCTCGCCATCGCCCACCACGACGAGCGCGGTGAAGCTGAAGCGACGGCCACCCTTGACAACCTTGGCGACACGGTTGATCGCGACGACGCGCTCGACGTAAGCGGTCTTCTCGACAGCCGGGGCGTTGCCCTGACCGTCACGCTTACGGTCGCGCCGCTCGCCACCCGTGCCGCGACCGGCGCCGCCTTCGCGGCGCTGGGGTCCAGCCATTGGAATTACCTCTCTCGTTTACGTCCGTCGACAGAGTCGACGAGCGGCTTAGAAGTCGAGCCCGGCCTCGCGAGCCGCGTCCGCCAGGGCGGCGATGCGGCCGGCGTACCGGTTGCCCGCGCGGTCGAAGACGACCGACTCGATGCCGGCGGCCTTGGCGCGCTCGGCGACCAGGCTCCCGACCTTCTTGGCCAGCTCGGTCTTGTCGCCCTCGGAGCCCTTGATGGACACGTCGAGGGTGGACGCCGACGCCAGGGTGTGACCCTTGGCGTCGTCGATGACCTGGGCGACCATGTGACGGTTCGAGCGCGTCACGACGAGACGCGGACGCACCTCGGTGCCGACGACGCGCTTGCGAACGCGGATCGCGCGGCGCTTGCGAGCGGCGCTCTTGTAGGCGTTGCCCTTGCCGATCTTGACAGAGACGCTCATCGCTTACTTACCACTCTTTCCGACCTTGCGGCGGATGACCTCGCCCGCGTACTTGACGCCCTTGGCCTTGTACGGGTCGGGCTTGCGCAGCTTGCGGATGTTCGCGGCGACCTCGCCGACCTTCTGCTTGTCGATGCCGTCCACGTGGAACTTGGTGGGCGACTCGACGACGAAGGAGATGCCCTCGGGCGCGGTGACCAGGATCGGGTGGCTGTAACCGAGCGAGAACTCCATGTCGGAGCCCTTCGCGTTCACACGGTAACCAACACCGCTGATCTCCAGCGACTTGCGGTAGCCCGCGGTCACGCCGGTGATCATGTTCGCCACCAGCGTGCGGGTCAGGCCGTGCAGGGCCTTCGAGCGACGCTCGTCGTTGGGGCGGGTGACGAGCACGGTGCCGTCCTCGCCCTTGCCGATCTCGATCGGCTCGGCGACGACGTGGGTGAGGGTGCCCTTCGGGCCCTTCACCGAGACCGCCTGGCCATCGATGGTGACGTCCACGCCAGCGGGGACCTGGATGGGCAGCCGTCCAATGCGCGACATTGCTGTACCTCCGTTTCCCGAATTACCAGACGTAGGCGAGAACTTCTCCGCCTACGCCCTTCTTGGCGGCCTGCTTGTCGGTCAGGAGGCCGGACGACGTGGAGATGATCGCCACGCCCAGGCCGCCGAGAACCTTCGGCAGGTTGGTGGACTTTGCGTAAACGCGCAGACCCGGCTTGCTGATGCGCTTGATGCCGGCGATGGAGCGCTCACGGTTGGGGCCGAACTTGAGCTCGATGGTCAGCTTCTTGCCGACCTCGCCCTCAGCGGGCTCCTCAACCTTGTAGGAGGAGATGTAACCCTCCTGCTGCAGGATCTCGGCGACGTGCGCCTTGATCTTGCTCGACGGCATCGCGACAGAGTCGTGGTACGCCGAGTTCGCGTTACGCAGACGCGTGAGCATGTCTGCGATGGGGTCGGTCATGGTCATGATGGCCTCAGGCCTCTCTCGCCGTGGTTTCTCCGCGCCAGGTCCCCCTGCCGGACTCGTCCGAGTTCGTCAGGGGCACAAGCGCAGGGGACCTACGACGTAGTAAGACTGGGTGCGAGCCCTCCCAGAAGAGGGCCACGGACGTCCATGGGGAAGCCGCGGCAGGGGGCCCGACCCCACCACCTTACGGGAACCGTGCGGCAGGCCCAAAACGGGCCGGTGTGGGGTCGGGCACCTCTGCGTCGCTGTGTGCCTAAAGCGCCCGGATTACCAGGAGCTCTTGGTCACGCCCGGCAGCTCGCCGCGGTGCGCCATCTCACGGAGGCAGACACGGCACAGGCCGAACTTGCGGTACACCGAGTGCGGACGGCCGCAGCGCTGGCACCGGGTGTAGGCCCGGACGCCGAACTTCGGCTTGCGCTCGGACTTCGCGATGAGGGACTTCTTCGCCATTGGCTCACGCCTCCTTGAACGGGAAGCCCAGAGCGCGCAGCAGCGCCCGGCCCTCGTCGTCGGTCTGAGCGGTGGTCACGACGGTGATGTCCATACCGCGCTGACGGTCGACCTTGTCCTGGTCGATCTCGTGGAACATAACCTGCTCGGTCAGACCGAAGGTGTAGTTGCCACGGCCGTCGAACTGCTTCGGGGAGAGACCACGGAAGTCACGGATGCGCGGCAGGGCCAGCGACACCAGACGGTCCAGGAACTCCCACATGCGGTCACCGCGGAGGGTGACGTGGGTGCCGATCGGCTGGCCCTCGCGCAGCTTGAACTGCGCGATGGACTTGCGAGCCTTGGTCACGGCCGGCTTCTGACCGGTGATCGCGGTCAGGTCGCGGATCGCGCCCTCGATCAGCTTGCTGTCACGGGCAGCCTCGCCGACGCCCATGTTGACCACGACCTTGACCAGGCCGGGGATCAGCATGACGTTCTCGTACTTGAACTGCTCGTTCAGCTGGCCCTTGATCTCGGAGTTGTAGCGCTCCTTGAGGCGGGGGGCCACCTTCTCAACAGACGTCTCAGACATCAGATGTCCTCACCGGTTCGCTTGGCAACGCGGATCTTGTTGCCCTGGTCGTCGAAGCGGTAGCCGACGCGGGTGACGACCTTCTTGCCGTCCTTCTCCACGACCAGCTGGACGTTGGAGACGTGCACCGGGGCCTCGACGGTCACGATGCCACCCTGGGTACCCGGACCCGGCTTGGTGTGCTTCTTGACCCGGTTGACACCCTCGACGAGGACCTTGTTCTCAGCCGGCAGGGCCTGGATGACCTTGCCCTGCTTGCCCTTGTCCTTGCCGGTGATGACCTGGACCAGGTCACCCTTCTTGATCTTCATGCTGTTCGCCATGGGTCAGAGCACCTCCGGCGCCAGCGAGATGATCTTCATGAACTTCTTGTCGCGCAGCTCGCGGCCCACCGGGCCGAAGATGCGGGTACCGCGGGGGTCACCCTCGGTGTTCTTGAGGACGACGGCGGCGTTCTCGTCGAACCGGATGTAGGAACCGTCCGGACGACGGCGCTCCTTCACGGTACGGACGACGACGGCCTTGACCACGTCACCCTTCTTCACCGAGCCACCGGGGATCGCGTCCTTGACGGTCGCGACGATGACGTCCCCGATTCCGGCGTAGCGGCGACCGGAGCCACCGAGAACACGGATGCAAAGGATCTCCTTGGCACCAGTGTTGTCGGCAACACGCAGTCGCGACTCCTGCTGGATCACAGCTTTCTCCTGATCGTCAACGAGAGTCGACGGGCCGGCCGCTGCTCACATCGGCGCCCCTCGGGGACCCGCTGCACATACGGCCGTACCACATCGGCTTCGTTACTTGGCCTTCTCGAGGATCTCGACGACGCGCCAGCGCTTCGTCGCGGACAGCGGGCGGGTCTCCGCGAGGAGGACCCGGTCGCCCACGCCGCACGCGTTCTGCTCGTCGTGCGCCTTCAGCTTGTTCGTACGGCGGATGACCTTGCCGTACAGAGCGTGCTTGACGCGGTCCTCGACGGCGACGACGACGGTCTTGTCCATCTTGTCGCTGACGACGAGACCCTCACGGGTCTTGCGGAAACCGCGCGTCTCGTTGGTGTTCTCAGTCATCAGGCGTTCTCCACCGTCTCGATGCCCAGCTCGCGCTCGCGCATCAGGGTGTAGATCCGCGCGATGTCCTTACGGACCAGCTTGAGCCGTCCGTGGTTGTCGAGCTGCCCGGTCGCCGCCTGGAAGCGGAGGTTGAACAGCTCCTCCTTGGCCTCGCGGAGCTTGGCAACGAGGGCCTCGTTGTCCAGCTGACGAAGCTCAGCAGCCTTGGTAGCGGCCGACATCAGCTTTCACCGTCCTCGCGCCGGACGATCCGGCACTTCATCGGAAGCTTGTGCGCGGCACGCGTGAGCGCCTCGCGGGCAATCTTCTCGTTCGGGTACGACAGCTCGAACATGACCCGACCCGGGTGCACGTTCGCGATCCACCACTCCGGCGAACCCTTACCGGAACCCATGCGGGTCTCGGCCGGCTTCTTGGTGAGCGGGCGGTCCGGGTAGATGTTGATCCAGACCTTGCCGCCACGGCGGATGTGACGGGTGATCGCGATACGAGCCGACTCGATCTGACGGTTCGTCACGTAGGCCGGGGTCACGGCCTGGATGCCGAACTGGCCGAACGCCAGCTCGGTGCCACCCTTGGAGGCGCCGCGGCGCTTCGGGTGGTGCTGCTTGCGGTGCTTGACCCGACGGGGGATCAGCATTGGGGTCAGGCCTCCGTTCCGGTGTTCTCAGCAGCCGGAGCCTCGACGGCCGGGGCCGCGGGGGCCTCGGCAGCGGCGGGACGACGGCCACGGCCACCGCGCTCGCCACCACGGCGGTCGCCACCGCGGGCGGGACGACCACCCTCGGGACGGGCCGGGCGGTTGCCCGAGCGGGCAGCGGCGTTCTCAGCGCGGACCTCGGCGATGTTCTTGACGTCGCCCTTGTAGATCCAGACCTTCACGCCGATGCGGCCGAAGGTGGTCTTGGCCTCGAAGAAGCCGTAGTCGACGTTCGCACGCAGGGTGTGCAGCGGCACGCGACCCTCGCGGTAGAACTCCGAACGGCTCATCTCGGCGCCGCCGAGACGACCGGAGCACTGGACCTTGATGCCCTTGGCGCCGGACTTCATGGTGCCCTGCATCGACTTGCGCATGGCACGACGGAAGGAGACACGGGAGGACAGCTGCTCCGCGACGCCCTGAGCCACGAGCTGGGCGTCCAGCTCGGGGTTCTTGACCTCGAGGATGTTCAGCTGGACCTGCTTGCCGGTCAGCTTCTCCAGGTTGCCCCGGATCTTGTCGGCCTCCGCGCCGCGGCGGCCGATCACGATGCCCGGACGGGCGGTGTGGATGTCCACGCGGACGCGGTCACGGGTGCGCTCGATCTCGACCTTGGAGATGCCGGCGCGCTCCATGCCCTTCGTCATGAGACGACGGATGGCGACGTCTTCCTTGACGTAGTCCTTGTACAGCTTGTCGGCGTACCAGCGGGACTTGAAGTCCGTGCTGATGCCGAGGCGGAACCCGTGCGGGTTAACCTTCTGGCCCATTACCGGGTCCCTTCCTTGCTGCTGACGACCACGGTGATGTGGCTGGTCCGCTTGCGGATCCGGTAGGCGCGGCCCTGGGCACGCGGACGGAACCGCTTCAGGGTCGGGCCCTCGTCAACGTACGCCTCGGAGATGTAGAGGTCGTCCACGTTGGAGTGGTTGTAGTTGTGCGCGGCGTTGGCGATGGCGCTGTCGAGCACCTTGCCGACCGGCACGGTGGCGGCCTGCGGAGCGAAACGCAGGACGGCCTGGGCCTCCGTGGCATTCATGCCACGGATGAGGTCCACCACGCGGCGGGCCTTCATGGGCGTCACGCGGATGTACCGCGCCTGAGCCCTGGCTTCCATGGTTGTCCCCTTAATGGAGTAAGTCGTTGAGTCTTCTTGGCGCGCAAGCTCAGCCCGTGGCCCGGAGGCCACAACGGGCTAGTTAGCGGCGCTTCGACTTCCGGTCTTCCTTCACGTGGCCACGGAAGGTGCGGGTCGGAGCGAACTCGCCGAGCTTGTGGCCGACCATCGACTCGGTGACGAACACCGGGACGTGCTTACGGCCATCGTGAACCGCGATCGTGTGACCGAGCATGCTCGGGGAGATCACGGAACGACGGGACCAGGTCTTGATGACGTTCTGAGTACCCGCCTCGTTCTGAGCGTCCACCTTCTTGATGAGGTGGCCGTCGATGAAGGGGCCCTTCTTGAGACTGCGCGGCATCTGACCTGCTCCTAGCGCTTCTTGTTGGTCTTGCGGCGGCGCACGATGAGCTTGTCCGACGCCTTGTTCGGGCGACGGGTACGGCCCTCGGGCTTACCCCACGGCGAGACCGGGTGGCGACCACCGGAGGTCTTACCCTCACCACCACCGTGCGGGTGGTCGATCGGGTTCATGGCCACACCACGCACGGTCGGGCGGACGCCCTTCCAGCGCATACGGCCGGCCTTGCCCCAGTTGATGTTCGACTGCTCGGCGTTGCCGACCTCGCCGACGGTGGCGCGGCAGCGCGCGTCGACCAGGCGGATCTCACCGGAGGGCATGCGCAGGTGCGCCATCTTGCCCTCACGCGCCAGCAGCTGGATGCCGGAGCCGGCCGAGCGGGCCAGCTTGGCACCGCCGCCGGGACGCAGCTCCACCGCGTGGATGGTGGTACCGACCGGGATGTTGCGAAGCGGCAGGTTGTTGCCCGGCTTGATGTCGGCGCCGGCGCCGTTCTCGATCCGGTCACCCTGCGCGATGCCGCGCGGCGCGATGATGTAGCGCTTCTCGCCGTCCGCGTAGTGCAGGAGCGCGATGCGCGCGGTGCGGTTCGGGTCGTACTCGATGTGCGCGACCTTGGCCGGCACGCCGTCCTTGTCGTGACGACGGAAGTCGATCACGCGGTAGGCGCGCTTGTGACCGCCACCCTGGTGGCGAGCGGTGACACGACCGGCGTTGTTACGGCCGCCCTTGCTGTGCAGGGGGCGAACCAGCGACTTCTCCGGAGTGGACCGCGTGATTTCTACGAAGTCGGCCACGCTGGAGCCACGACGGCCCGGCGTAGTCGGCTTGTACTTGCGGATGCCCATTTGGCTCTCTCGTCCTCGTCCTAATCGACGATCACGATCTCCTGGTTCAGGAGACCGGACCACCGAAGATGTCGATGCGGTTGCCCTCGGCCAGCGTCACGATGGCGCGCTTGGTGTCCTTGCGCTTGCCAAAGCCCGTCTTGGAGCGCTTGCGCTTGCCCTGACGGTTGATCGTGTTGACAGCCTCGACCTTGACCGAGAAGACCGCCTCGACGGCCTGCTTGATCTGGGTCTTGTTGGCGCCCGGCGACACGATGAACGTGTACTTGTTCTCGTCGAGAAGGCTGTAGCTCTTCTCGGAGATGACCGGCTTCACCAGGACGTCACGGGGGTCCGTGAACGTCTTGCTCGTAACGTCGCTCATCAGGCGGCGCTCCCTTCGAGCTCGCCCTCAGCGGCAACGGCCTTGGCGGACGCGGCCGGACCGGCCACGAAGCGCTCGAAGGCGGCCTGGGTGAAGACCACATCGTCGGAGACGAGCACGTCGTAGGTGTTCAGCTGACCGGCGTCCAGGATGTGCACGTTCGGCAGGTTGCGAGCGGACTTCAGGCCCAGCTCGTCCGTGCGCTCGACGACCAGGAGGACGTTCTTGCGCTCGGTGATCTTGCCGAACAGGCTCTTGGCGGCCTTGGTCGACGGCGCCTCGGTCGCGGTCACGCCGGTGACGACGTGAATGCGGTTGTGGCGGGCCCGGTCGGTGAGCGCACCGCGCAGAGCGGCGGCGATCATCTTCTTCGGGGTCCGCTGCGAGTAGTCGCGCGGCACGGGACCGTGCACGACGCCACCGCCGGCGAACTGCGGCGCACGGGTCGAGCCCTGACGGGCGCGGCCGGTGCCCTTCTGGCGGTACGGCTTCTTGCCGCCACCGCGGACCTCGCCACGAGTCTTGGTCTTGTGGGTGCCCTGACGGGCCGCAGCGAGCTGCGCCACGACGACCTGGTGCATCAGCGGAACGCTGACCTTCGCGTCGAAGATCTCGGCCGGCAGCTCGATGCTGCCGGTCTTGTCGCCAGCCGGCGACAGGATGTCAATGGTGCTCATATCCTTCACAGCCCCTTCGCCGCGGTGCGGACGAGGACGAGGCCGCCGTTCGGGCCCGGGACGGCGCCCTTGATGAGCAGCAGACCCTTCTCCGCGTCGACCGCGTGCACGGTCAGGTTCTGGGTGGTCACACGCTCGTGGCCCATCCGACCGGCCATGCGCAGGCCCTTGAACACACGGCCCGGGGTGGCGCAGCCACCGATGGAACCGGGCGAGCGGTGCTTGCGCTGGGTGCCGTGACCGGCGCCGAGGCCCTTGAAGTTGTGACGCTTCATGACACCGGCGAAGCCCTTGCCCTTGGAGGTGCCGGTCACGTCGACCTTGACACCCGCCTCGAACAGCTCAGCGGTGATCTCCTGGCCGAGGGTGTACTCGGACGCGTCCGAGGTACGGATCTCGACCAGGTGGCGGCGCGGGGTGACACCGGCCTTGGCGAAGTGGCCCGCGAGGGGCTTGTTCACCTTGCGGGGGTCGATCTCGCCGAAGCCGAGCTGGACGGCGCTGTAGCCGGCCGGGCTGTCGGCGGTGTGGACCTGGGTCACGACATTCGGCCCGGCCTTGACGACGGTCACCGGGACGACCCGGTTGTTCTCGTCCCAGACCTGGGTCATGCCGAGCTTCTCGCCCAGGATGCCCTTAATCTGCTTAGCCATCTTCGGTGCGCCTCTCAGAGCTTGATCTCGATGTCGACACCGGCCGGCAGGTCGAGACGCATGAGCGAGTCAACCGTCTTCGGCGTGGGGTCGAGGATGTCGATCAGACGCTTGTGAGTACGCATCTCGAAGTGCTCGCGCGAGTCCTTGTACTTGTGCGGCGAGCGGATGACGCAGTACACGTTCTTCTCAGTGGGCAGCGGCACCGGGCCCGCGACCTGCGCACCAGTACGGATCACCGTCTCGACGATCTTCTTCGCCGAGGAGTCGATGACCTCGTGGTCGTAGGCCTTGAGCCGGATGCGGATCTTCTGTCCCGCCATGGCTACTCAGTAGTCCTTTGTCCTTAGTCACTGCACGACCCCCCTTCCGACCCCCGCGCTCGGGCGTGTCGCACTCGCGCTTGCAAAAAACCGGCGAAGTACTTCGTCGGTTTCAAACTTTCGGGGTGAGGGGGCAGCCGGGTCGAGGCCCCGCACACGCTTCCCGGAAGATTCCCGTACTTTCGCCCCGCAGCTGCCGTGGCGTAGAACTCACGCTTGACGGCCATCACGGGAACGACGAGTACATGGGACTCGCTTCCGGTCCTCCCGGCGGGAGGCGCGCAGCATCGGCACTCAACCGAGCAACTTGGACATACTGCCACACGGAGCAGTCCGGATGCCAATCGGGGCCGGTGAGACGCTCCTCACCGGCCCCGATCGGGTGGTTCCGCCGCTCAGCCCTTGCGCCAGAGCACCCAGCCGCGTTCCAGGTTGTACGTCGCGACGGACCAGCCCGGCTTCGGGTGCGGCCAGCTGGCCTCCGGCGGGGCGTCCTTGTCGGCCGTCGCCAGGAACGCGGTGGCCCGCTCCGGCAGGGGGTCGCCGGCCTTCACGTTCTCGGTCCAGACCCGGCCCCAGTAGACCTCGTAGGTCAGGGACATCCGGGCGTCCCAGTTGAGCTCCTCGTCCATGACCAGGTTGTCGCCCCTGCGCAGCCCGGCCTCCTTGTACAGGCCGACCGCCTCGTACTTGCGGGCCTTGCCGTGCGGCTCGGAGACGTTGTCGGTGATGGTGACCGTCGCGTAGACGGCGAACAGCGTCACGCAGCCCACCACGGCCGCGACCACCCGGCGCCCGCCGGCCAGCCGCAGCAGCAGGCAGGCGGCCAGCACCGCCAGCGCGCCGAAGGTCGTCCGGGCCATGTGCAGGCCCTCCCAGACCGAGGCCAGGAACATCGCGTCCGGCACCGTCCAGGAGCTGACCCAGAGCTTGAGCTGGGAGCCCGCGAACGCGCCGACCGAGACCTGGATGATCCCGATCACCACCGCGCCGATCCCGGCCAGCCCCAGCAGCGCGCGGCTGCCCGCCCGGAACAGCGCGGCCAGGCCGACCACCAGGAACAGCGGCACCAGCACCGCGCAGTAGCGGGCGTACACCCAGTTGTCGACGCGCGCGTTGTCCGCCAGGCCGGCCGCGGCGGCCAGCGCGGTGCCGAACAGCATGGCGACCATGGTGAAGGCCACCACCCGCTCGGCCACCGAGTACCGGCGCCGGAACACGACCGCCACGCACAGCACGAAGGCGATCGCCCCGAAGCCGTACGTCGAGGTCATGAAGTACCAGAGCTGCCCGAACGTGCGGGCGATGATCGTGCCGCGGTACTGGGGGTCCCCCAGGTGCTCGAAGACCTGGTTGCCGACGCTGCTCGGCGGCACGTCCTTGAACTGGTTCTCGACGAAGCGGGCCAGCAGCCGGGCCCCCAGGACGGACACCCCGAGCCCGCCGATCCCGGAGAGCGAGGAGAGCCGCGGCGCCCAGCCGAAGGCCAGCACCACGACCAGCACCAGCGCGGTCAGCGCCACCACCACGCCGCCGCGGTCGTGGGTGGCCATCGAGTAGCCGGCCACCAGGCCCATCGCCACCGCGTACAGCGCGCGCCGGCGCGGCGAGCCGGGCGACAGCCAGCCGTGCATCGCGAGCAGCCAGACCAGCAGGAGCACCGGGAGCACGGTGTCCGACATGACGAACTGGGAGTAGAAGACCACCGGCGGCACCAGCGCCACGGCGGTGCCCACCAGGTACGCGTGCCGCCGGGACAGGCCCAGCCGGCGCGCCGCCACCACGACCAGCGGGAACACCAGCGCGTTGAGCACCGCGTTGATGCCCATGATCAGGTGGTACGCGGTCGCCGGGTTGTCGGCGATCCGCAGCGCCGGCGAGATCAGCAGCGGGTACCCGCCCGGGATCACCACCCCGACCGGCATCTCGGTCGTCGGCCGGCCCGCCAGCACCCGCGCTATCACCAGGTACGAGTCCTCGTCGGCGTGCACCGACGGGAAGTAGTTGTGGATCGACAGCGCCAGGCGGAACACCACCTGCCCGCCGTAGCCGAGGAGCAGGGCCACCGGCCAGAACCAGCGGTGGGCGGTCAGCGCCCGCAACCGGGCCCGCACGGCCCTGGGCAGGACGTCGGACGCGCTCCCGCCGCCGTCCTCACCCCGGCCCTGTCCCTCGGGCGTACGGGCAGAGTCGATCAGCGGCTGCACCGGGACACTTCCCTACTTGTGTGAGTTGACGAGGCCGTCGTGTACGACAACGACCGGCCCCCAGACGGCAGTTCACCTTCGGGTGGCTGTGCCTCGGAGCCGGTCGCGGAGATCGGGCCCGCCGCCCTAATGCCGCTGCCCGCCGGTCAGCGCGTGGCGGACCAGCACCTTGGCCCCGTCCGTCTGGCCGCGCTTCAGCGCACCCGGCAGCATGGTCAGCGCGTGCAGGCGGGAGGCGCTGCGGAACCGGGCCGCGCGGGCGGCCTTATGCCAGCCGCGGGCGCTCATCCGCTCGGCCACCGCGTTGAAGTACCTCTCCGCCTCGGTGAACCGGGTGCCGGAGAAGGCCTGGACCGAGGACTCGCTGACGGCGTGCCGCCGGTACTGGAAGACGACGGTGGTGTTGTCCACCATCATCTGCTCGCCGCGCTCCAGCAGGTCGACGACCAGGGCCAGGTCCTGGATCACCGAGTACTCGTCCCGGAAGTTGACCGCGCGCAGCGCCTCGCCCCGCCAGCAGATCGACGGGAAGTAGAGCCAGTTGCCGCGCAGCACGCTGGCGGCCAGTTCCTCGCCGCCCATCAGCCGCCGGCCCCTGACCGCCGGCGCGTAGAGCTTCTCCTTGACGTTGTCCGCCAGACCGGAGCGGACCACGCCGTCGCCGTCGATGACCTCGACGCCCGGCTGCACCATGCCCAGGTCCGGGTTGACCTTGAGGATCTCCCGGACGGTCTTCAGGTAGTGCGGGTGCAGCAGGTCGTCACAGCCCATGATGACCACGTGGTCGGCCGTGGACAGCTCCACGCACTTCTGGAAGTTCTTGGTGATGCCGAGGTTCTGCTCGTTGCGCAGGTAGGTCACCCGGTCGTCGCCGAGGGAGGCGAACCAGCCCGGTACGTCCGGCTCCTTGCCGTCGTCGATGACGGTGAGCCGGAAGTCCGGGTCCGTCTGGGCGAGGATGCTCCGCACCGCGGCCTGCATCAGCGCCACGTCGCCGTAGTACGGCAGCATGAACTCGAAGGTCGCCATGCGCTCAGGCCTTGCTGCGGTCGACCGGCGCGGAGATCGGCAGGTCCAGATCGAAGCGCTCCTCGTTCAGCCGGGCGCCCTCGTTGATCGCGACGGTGCGCGCCAGGTCGGTGAGCTTCTTCTCCAGCGAGCGGAAGCGCAGGAAGGTGTTCAGCGTCAGGAAGCCCATCGCCAGCACCATCACGTACAGCACCAGGTCGGTGCCGCGGCCGACGCCGAGCTGGTGGGCCAGCCAGGTCACGTCGGTGGGACGCAGCACCGCGTAGATGTTCACGATCACGAAGACGGAGAACGCGATCCGCTTCCAGGCGCGGGTGTTGGCACGGTCCCAACGCCGGATGAACATGAAGGCGAGAGAGACCGAGCCGAGAATGAGAACCAGCTGGATCCAGAAGAATTTCATCGGCGGCTACGCTCCCGCAGCGAGATGTCGAAGATGATGTTGACGCCGTTGATCAGGGACTGACCCTTGGCGCGTGAGTAGTCGGTGTACAGGATGTCCACCGGAAGCTCGGCCACCCGCAGGTCCGAGCCGGCGAGGAAGCTGACGATCTCCGACGCGTGCGCCATGCCGTTCATGGTGATCCGCAGCCGGCCGGCGGCCTCGCGGTTCAGCACGCGCAGGCCGTTGTGGGCGTCGGTGAGCTTGAGCTTGCGCGCGGTCGGGCTGACGGTCGCCGCGGTGCGCAGGACGACCCGCTTGATCCACGGCACCTGGCCGTTCTGCTCGATGAAGCGCGAGCCGAGGACCACGTCCACCTCGCCCTCCCGCAGCAGGGCGACCATCTTCTCGACGTCCGCGGTCTGGTGCTGACCGTCCGCGTCGAAGGTGGCGAAGTACTGGGACCCGGGCTGGGCCAGGGCGTAGGCGAGGCCGGTCTGCAGGGCCGCGCCCTGGCCGAGGTTGACCGGGTGGCGCACCAGGTGCGCGCCGGTCTCCATGATGTGCTTGGCCGAGTCGTCGCCGCTGCCGTCATCGACCACCACGATGTTCGGGAACGTCTTTCGCGCCCCCTCCACAACGTCGGCGATCACCTGGCCCTCGTTGTAGGCCGGGATCACCAGCCAAACATCGTCGTACTGGGACACGGAGGCTCCATGAATGGGGTCTGGCCCGCGCTGCTGCGCGGCGATCTGAAGATGAGGGGCGGACAACGGTCATTCACCGGCCGTACGGCTGCTCAACACCGCGGTGTTCGGGTCCCCCGACTGCTGGGCCGAACCGGCGGAAGTCGTCGCCGAACGGGCGAAACTCTGCCTCAGAACCGCCAGCATACCGAGGACCGTGGCCACCGAACCGGCCGTGTACGCAACGATCACGCGGGTGGCCACCTCTCCCGGCAGGAAGGTCACCCCCGCGAGGACCGCGGTTCCGGCCGCCCAGCAGAGCAGCTGGAGGTTGTGCCGCTTGAATACCATCAGCGCCTGGCCCAGCACCATCGCGAACATGTACGCGACGGTGCCGGCGGACATCCAGAAGAAGTCCAGGCAGCCGAGCACCGGCTTGGCGCCGAAGAGCACCTGGATCAGCCACGGGCCGAGGGCGACCGCCGGGATCCCGCCGAGCAGGCCGAGCGCGCCCACCACGACGCCGATCTTCCTGAGCATCCCGGTGAAGGCGGCCCGGTCCCCCACCGCGATCGCGGCGGAGAGGCCGTTCAGCAGCGAGGCCTGGAGCGAGCCGAAGACGAACAGCGGCACCCGGGCCAGCACCAGCGCGTTGAGCAGCGCGGCGATCAGCGCGGAGTCGGAGGGCGCGAGCAGCTTGGTGCTCATCACCGCGGCGTTCACCACGACCTGCGAGAGCAGCGTGGAGCAGATCAACAGGCCCAGCCCGGAGCAGAGTTCGGACCAGCCGACCTGCTCGCCGGGCTTGGCCGCGCGCAGCAGCGGCGGCAGCGTGACGATCGTGGCGAGGATCGGCGCGATCGCGAGGATCAGGCTGAACGCGAGCGCCGAGTGCACCCCGGCCACGCCGAAGGCGAAGGCCAGGCCGATCCGCAGGCCGCCGTCCAGGCCGAGCTGGGCGCCGTACGCGCCGAAGCGGCCGAGGCCGGCCAGCACGCCGCGGGTGACGTAGCAGACGGCCATGCCGGTGAAGGCGCCGCCGAGTGCCAGCACCAGCGAGCGGTCACCGTGGAACATCCCCCGGGCGATCGGGCCGGAGGCGGCGGCGAGCGCGAGCAGGGTCGCCGCGAGGATCCCGCCGGTGAGGACGGTCGCCCGGCGCAGCACCGGCGCGGCGCCGTGGCCGAGAGCCGCCCGTGCCGAGACGATCCGGGTGAGCTCCTGCTCGATCGGGAAGAAGACGCCGATGCCGACGGACATCACGACCGTCCACAGCAGCGAGACCTTCGCCATGTCGTCGACCGACAGGCTGTGGCCCGCCACCCCGAGGTGGATGTAGTTGGCGGCCCCCAATACGACGGTGCCGCCGCCCACCGCCAGGGTTCCCGGCGGCAGCGCGGCAGCCACCTTCGTCAGCGCGTTCTTCACTGAGCTCTGTCGCTCTCCGTGGTCCGGGCCGTGGCGGCCAGTTCGGCGAAGACGGGCCGGGTCAGGGCCTCGGCCAGCATGGGCCGCCACTCGGGCAGCGGCGCCAGTCCGGCGGCGGCCCAGCGGTCGTGGGCCAGCACGCTGAAGGCCGGCCGGGCGGCCGGGCGGACGAAGGCCTCCGAGGTGGTCGGGCGGATCCGCTCCGGGTCCAGCCCGCTCAGCGCGTAGGTCTCGCGGGCCAGTCCGCACCAGGTGGTCCGGCCGCTCGCGGTGCCGTGGTACACCCCGGCGGGGGCCCGTCCGGCGAGCGCGGCCCGGCCGAGCTCCACCAGGCGGCCGGCCAGCGCGTGGGACCAGGTCGGCTGGCCGTGCTGGTCGTCCACCACGTCCAGGGTGTCCCGCTGGGCGGCGAGCTTGAGCATGGTGGCCACGAAGTTCGGGCCGTGCTCGCCGTACAGCCAGGCGGTGCGCACGACGTAGCCGTGCTCGGGGAGCAGTTCGGCGACCGCCCGCTCCCCCACCAGCTTGCTGCGGCCGTACGCGTTCACCGGCGCGGTCGGGGCGTCCTCCGGGCAGGGCTCGGTGGCGTCGCCCGGCAGGACGTAGTCCGTGGAGACGTGCAGCAGCCGCGCGCCGGTCCCGGCGCAGGCCTCGGCCAGGAGGCGCACGCCGGTGCCGTTGACGGCGGTGGCGGCGTCCTCCTCGGTCTCCGCACCGTCGACGTTCGTCCACGCGGCGCAGTTGACCACGATGTCGTGGCCGTCGACCGCGGCCCGCACGGCCGCGGCGTCGGTGATGTCGAGGTCCGCCCGGCGCAGCGCGGTGATCTCGGCGGACGGGTCGGCGCCCAGCACCGACAGCAGGTCCTGTCCGAGCATCCCGGCCGCGCCGGTGACCAGCCAGCGCACCCGGCCGGCGGAGTTCTCGGTCACTTGGCCAGGGCCGCCTTCTGCTTCAGCGGCTCCCACCAGGCGCGGTTCTCGCGGTACCAGGCGATGGTCGCGGCGAGGCCGTCCTCGAAGCGGACCTGCGGCTCGTAGCCGAGCTCCTCGCGGATCTTGCTGATGTCGATCGAGTAGCGCAGGTCGTGGCCCTTGCGGTCCTCGACGTGCTCGACCATGTCCCAGCCGGCGCCGGCGGCCTCCAGGAGCAGGCCGGTCAGCTCCTTGTTGGTCGCCTCGGTGCCGCCGCCGATGTTGTAGACCTCGCCCGCGCGGCCGCCGCGCATCACCAGCTCGATGCCCCGGCAGTGGTCCGAGACGTGCAGCCAGTCGCGGACGTTGCCACCGTCGCCGTACAGCGGCACCTTCTTGCCGTCGATCAGGTTGGTGGTGAACAGCGGGATGACCTTCTCCGGGAACTGGTAGTGCCCGTAGTTGTTGGAGCAGCGGGTCACCACGACGTCCATGCCGTGGGTGCGGTGGTACGCCAGCGCCAGCAGGTCGGAGGAGGCCTTGGAGGCCGAGTACGGGGAGTTCGGCTGCAGCGGCCAGGTCTCCGTCCAGGAGCCCTCGCTGATCGAGCCGTACACCTCGTCGGTGGAGATGTGCACGAAGCGGCCGACGCCGTGCTTGCGGGCCGCGTCGAGCAGCACCTGGGTGCCCACGACGTTGGTCAGCACGAACGGGCCCGCGCCGGCGATCGAGCGGTCCACGTGGGACTCGGCGGCGAAGTGCACCACCACGTCGTGGCCCGGCATGACCTGGTCCACGGCGTCCACGTCGCAGATGTCGCCCTGGACGAAGGTGTAGCCCGGGTGGTCGGCCACCGGGGCCAGGTTCTCCAGGACACCCGAGTAGGTGAGCTTGTCGAAGACGGTGATCCGAGCGTTCTCGTCGGCCCCGAGGAGCTGACGGACGAACTCGGAACCGATGAACCCGGCGCCGCCGGTCACGAGGATGCGCATAATGCGCGTAGTCTACCGCCGCCCGAAGGCCCTCCCGCCCCCGGCCCCTACCGCGTTCGCGATCTCGAATAGGGTGCTTCCATGCGTGGAATCCTCCTGGCCGGCGGCACCGGCTCGCGGCTGTGGCCGCTGACCCGTGCGGTGTCGAAGCAGCTCCTCCCGGTCTTCGACAAGCCGATGATCTACTACCCTCTCTCGACCCTCGTGATGGCCGGGATAAGCGAGATCCTGATCATCACGACCCCGAACGACCGGGACCAGTTCGAACGGCTGCTGGGCGACGGGTCCCAGCTCGGCCTGAAGCTCCAGTACGCCGTCCAGGAGAAGCCCGAGGGCATCGCCCAGGCCTTCGTCCTCGGCGCGGACTTCATCGGTGACGAGCCGGTGGCGCTGATCCTCGGCGACAACATCTTCCACGGCAGCGGCCTCGGCACCCGGCTCACCGAGCACTCCGACATCAAGGGCGGCCGGGTCTTCGCCTACCCGGTGGCCGACCCGACCGCGTACGGCGTGGTCGAGTTCGACGAGACCGGCCAGGTCATCTCCATCGAGGAGAAGCCGGCCGAGCCCAAGTCCCGCTACGCCGTCCCCGGCCTGTACTTCTACGACAACCGGGTCGTCGAGATCGCCCGCAACCTGAAGCCGAGCGCCCGCGGCGAGCTGGAGATCACCGCCGTCAACGACGCGTACCTGCGCACCGGCGACCTGCACGTGACGATCCTCGACCGCGGCACCGCCTGGCTGGACACCGGCACGTTCGTGTCGATGGTCCAGGCCTCGGAGTTCGTCCGGGTCATCGAGGAGCGCCAGGGCTTCAAGATCGGCTGCATCGAGGAGGCCGTCTGGCGGGCCGGGCTGATCGACGACGCGCGGCTGCGCGAGCTCGCCGAGCCGCTGCTGAAGAGCGGGTACGGCCAGTACCTGCTGGGTCTGCTCGAAGAGGCGGCTGCCAAGTGAAGTTCCGTGAGCTCTCCATCGAGGGCGCCTTCGAGATCACCCCGCAGGTGCACGGCGACGCCCGCGGCCACTTCACGGAGTGGTACCGCTTCGACCGCCTCGCCGAGGTCGTCGGCCACCCGCTGGACCTGGCCCAGGCCAACCTGTCGCTGTCGGCCAAGGACGTCGTGCGCGGCATCCACTTCGCCGACGTCCCGCCGGGCCAGGCCAAGTACGTCACCTGCACCCGCGGCGCGGTGCTGGACGTCATCGTCGACCTGCGGGTCGGCTCGCCGAACTTCGGGACGTGGGAGTTCGTCCGGCTGGACGACACCGAGCGCCAGGCCGTCTACATCCCCGAGGGCCTCGGCCACGGCTTCTGCGCCCTCACCGACGACGCCACGCTGACCTACCTCTGCTCGGCGACGTACAACCCGACCGGCGAGCACGGGGTGCACCCGCTGGACCCGGAGCTCGGCATCGAGTGGCCGACCGACACCCCGCAGCTGTCGGCCCGCGACGCGGTGGCGCCGACCCTGTCGGAGGCCCTCGCCGGCGGCCTGCTGCCGGACTACCAGGCCTGCAAGGCCTACACGGACTC
The DNA here is from genome assembly GCF_055575155.1 of Kitasatospora sp. NPDC034533. Classification (NCBI taxonomy): domain Bacteria; kingdom Bacillati; phylum Actinomycetota; class Actinomycetes; order Kitasatosporales; family Streptomycetaceae; genus Kitasatospora; species Kitasatospora sp. NPDC034533. The sequence goes on along the minus strand of NZ_JBVITE010000001.1, from coordinate 111,255 downwards.
GCTGAAGCGCCCGTAGCGCGGACCGGACCGACGGAGGGGGCGCGTGCCACGTGGCACGCGCCCCCTCCGTCGTCGTTCCGTCGGGACCAGTGGGGGCGGTTCGGCGCCGGCGGCTCAGTGCTTGCGGAAGACCCACAGCTTGAGCAGCACGAACCGGGCCACCGTGGCGAGGCCGTTGGCCACCACCAGCCCGGTCACCTCGACCACCCGGGAGGCGTGCGGCACCGCCACGTCCAGCAGGGCCAGGGCGCCGCTGCTCAGGCCCAGCCCGATCAGGAACGCGACCGCGCCCTGGAGCTGGTGGCGCACGGCGCCCTCGGAGCCGGTGATGCCGAAGGTGAACCTGCGGTTGGCCGCGGTGTTGGCCACCGCGCTGACCGCCAGCGCGACCAGGTTGGCCGCCTGCGGCGGGGTGACCAGCCGCATCAGGACGAACAGCACCAGGTAGAAGAGGGTGCTCAGCACCCCGATGACCAGGAAGGACGGCAGCTGCCGGCGGACCGGCCCGGGGGCCCCGGCCGACTCGTCGCGCTCGTCCCGGTCCGCAGAGAGGATCTCGTTCACGCGCCCGTACCGTACCGGTCCGGCTCCTCGGCCGAGTCGTAGCCGACGAAGTACGCGGGCCGCGCCTGGACGGCCGAGTAGATCCGGCCGACGTACTCGCCGAGCAGGCCGACGCAGACCAGCTGCACGGCGCCGATGAAGAGCATCCCTATGAACAGCGAGGACCAGCCGGGCACGGTGGCGCCGAGCGCGTAGGCGGCCGTGGTGTAGAGCGCCAGCACGATGCAGATCAGGAAGCTGAACAGCCCGAGCCAGGTGGCCAGCCGCAGCGGGGCGGCGGAGAAGTTGGTGACGCTGTCCAGCGCGAGCCGGACCATCTTGGACAGCGGGTAGTGGGTGCTGCCCGCGACCCGCTCCTCGCGCACGTAGACCACCTCGCCGCTGGGGAAGCCGAGCCACGGCACCAGCAGCCGGTAGACCGGCTGGTGCTCGGGCATCGCCTTGAGCGCCTCCACCGCGGCCCGGCTGAGCAGCCGGAAGTCGCCGGCCTGGTTGGGCATCCGCTTGCCGACCAGCTTGCGCATCAGCCAGTAGTACGCGCCGGCGGTGTGCCGCTTGAAGAAGGTGTCGGTGCCGCGGTCGCCGCGCACCCCGTAGACGATGTCCAGGCCCTGCTCGCGGGCGAGCGCCAGCATCTCGGGGATCTTCTCCGGCGGGTCCTGGAGGTCTGCGTCGATGGAGACGACGTAGTCCCCGAAGGCGCGGTGGATGCCGGCGGTCAGGGCGGCCTGGTGCCCGGAGTTGCGGGCGAAGCGGACGATCCGGAACTCCGGCCAGTCCTGGCGGATCTTGCGCATCAGCACCGGGGTCACGTCGGTGCTGCCGTCGTCGACGCCGACCACCTCGTAGGCCACGTCGAGGCCGTCGAGGATCGGCCGCAGCCGCTCGACGGTCAGCGGGAGCGCCTCCTGCTCGTTGTAGATCGGCATCACGACCGACAACAGCGGTGCCGTTGACATGCGTTGGTCCCACTTTCCGCGACGGCGGGGCTGGCTGGTGGCCCGACCATAACAGTCGGCCATGAGTGCCCCGTGAAAGGAGTCCGAGTCCGGTGAACGCCCCCCGACACGCCGAAGGGCCCCGCGCACCAGCGGTGTGCGGGGCCCTTCGGACTCAGCCTGTACGGAGCAGGCAGGTCAGATCGTCAATTACTTGAGGATCTTGGTGACCTGGCCGGCGCCGACGGTGCGGCCACCCTCACGGATGGCGAACTTCAGGCCCTCCTCCATGGCGATCGGCTGGATCAGCTGAACCGTCATGGCGGTGTTGTCGCCCGGCATGACCATCTCGGTGCCCTCGGGGAGGGTCACGACGCCAGTCACGTCCGTGGTACGGAAGTAGAACTGCGGGCGGTAGTTGTTGAAGAACGGGGTGTGGCGGCCACCCTCGTCCTTCGACAGGATGTAGGCCTGGGCCTCGAACTCGGTGTGCGGGGTGACCGAACCCGGCTTGATGATGACCTGGCCGCGCTCGACGTCCTCGCGCTTGATGCCGCGGAGCAGCAGACCGACGTTCTCACCGGCCTGGCCCTCGTCGAGCAGCTTGCGGAACATCTCGATACCGGTGACCGTGGTGGTGGTCTTCTCGTTCTTGATGCCGATGATGTCGACGGTCTCGTTGACCTTCAGGATGCCGCGCTCGATGCGACCGGTGACGACGGTGCCACGACCGGTGATCGTGAAGACGTCCTCGATCGGCATCAGGAACGGCTGGTCCACGGCGCGGGCCGGGGTGGGGATGTTCTCGTCGACGGCCTTCATCAGGCCGAGGAGCTTCTGGCCCCACTCGGCGTCGCCCTCGAGGGCCTTCAGCGCGGAGACGCGGACGACCGGCAGGTCGTCGCCCGGGAACTCGTACTCGGAGAGCAGCTCACGGACCTCGAGCTCGACGAGCTCCAGGATCTCCTCGTCGTCCACCATGTCGGCCTTGTTCAGGGCGACGACGATGTACGGAACGCCGACCTGGCGGGCCAGGAGGACGTGCTCCTTGGTCTGCGGCATCGGGCCGTCGGTGGCGGCGACCACCAGGATGGCGCCGTCCATCTGGGCGGCACCGGTGATCATGTTCTTGATGTAGTCAGCGTGACCCGGGCAGTCGACGTGCGCGTAGTGCCGGTCCTCGGTCTGGTACTCGACGTGCGCGATCGAGATGGTGATACCGCGCTGACGCTCCTCCGGGGCCTTGTCGATCTGGTCGAACGGCGTGAAGGGGTTCAGGTCCGGGTACGCGTCGTGCAGCACCTTGGTGATGGCCGCGGTCAGCGTGGTCTTGCCGTGGTCGATGTGACCGATGGTGCCGATGTTGACGTGGGGCTTCGTCCGCTCGAACTTCGCCTTCGCCACTGAGTCCTCCTGAGGACAGTTCCTGTACGCCGTGCTGACGTCAGTTGGTCTTGATCGGGCTGGGTCCGTGGTGCCGGAAGCACCTCGCACCGTCCCGCGGGGTAGGGGGCCGGAGGCCCCGGGAGAATCCGTCCGGATTCTCCCGGGTCGCCTCCTAATAGCCTAAGGGGTCGCAATCATCCCGAATATCGGGACGTCACTCGCCCTTGGACTTGGCGATGATCTCCTCAGCCACGGCCTTGGGGACCTCGGCGTACGAGTCGAACTGCATCGAGTAGCTGGCGCGACCAGAGGTCTTGCTGCGCAGGTCACCGACGTAGCCGAACATCTCGGAGAGGGGCACCAGCGCCGTGACGACGCGGGCACCGTGACGCTCGTCCATGGACCGGATCTGGCCACGGCGAGAGTTGATGTCACCGATCACATCGCCCATGTAGTCCTCGGGCGTGGTGACCTCGACGGCCATCATCGGCTCGAGGAGGACCGGCTTGGCCTTCCTCGCGCCTTCCTTGAAGGCCATCGAACCGGCGATCTTGAACGCGAGCTCGGAGGAGTCGACGTCGTGCGACTGGCCGTCCAGCAGCTTCACGCGGACGCCCTGGAGCGGGTAGCCGGCGAGGACACCGAACTCCATGGCCTCCTGGCAACCGGCGTCGACCGACGGGATGTACTCGCGCGGGACGCGGCCACCGGTGACCAGGTTGACGAACTCGTAGCCCTCGGCCTGCTCGAGCGGCTCGATCGCGATCTGCACCTTGGCGAACTGACCGGAACCACCGGTCTGCTTCTTGTGGGTGTAGTCGATGCGCTCGACGGCCTGACGGATCGTCTCGCGGTACGCGACCTGCGGCTTGCCGACGTTGGCCTCGACCTTGAACTCACGGCGCATGCGGTCGACCAGCACCTCGAGGTGCAGCTCGCCCATGCCCGCGATGATGGTCTGGCCGGTCTCCTCGTCCGTGTTGACCTGGAAGGACGGGTCCTCCTCGGCGAGACGCTGGATGGCGACACCCAGCTTCTCCTGGTCACCCTTGGACTTGGGCTCGATGGCGACGCGGATGACCGGGGCCGGGAAGTCCATGGACTCCAGGATGACCGGGTTCTTCTCGTCGGCCAGCGTCTCACCGGTGGTGGTCTGCTTCAGGCCCATGACGGCGACGATGTCGCCGGCGCCCACCGACTCGATCTCCTCACGCTTGTTCGCGTGCATGCGGTAGATCTTGCCGATGCGCTCCTTCTTGCCCTTCACGGCGTTCAGCACCGAGGTGCCGGACTCCAGGCGGCCCGAGTAGACCCGGACGAAGGTGAGCTTGCCCAGGTGCGGGTCGGACATGATCTTGAACGCGAGGGCGGCGAGGGGCTCGTCGTCCGAGGCCTTGCGCGAGATCTTGACCTCGTCGTCGCCCGGCTTGGTGCCCTCGATGGACTCGATGTCCAGCGGGGACGGCAGGTACTTGACGACGGCGTCGAGCAGGGGCTGAACGCCCTTGTTCTTGAAGGCGGTACCGCAGAAGATCGGGGTGAAGTCCGAGTTCAGGGTGCCCTTGCGGATCGCGGCCTGCAGCAGCTCGACCGGGATGTCCTCGCCCTCCAGGGCGAGCTCCATGATCTCGTCGCTGACGTTGGACACGGTGTCCAGCAGCGCCTCGCGGTACTCGTTCGCCTGGTCCACCAGGTCGGCCGGGATGTCGACGACGTCGTACATCTCGCCCTTGGCGGCCTCGGCGGACCAGACCAGGGCCTTCATGCGGACCAGGTCGACGACGCCCTGGAAGTCCGACTCGGCACCGATCGGCAGCTGCATCACCAGCGGGGTGGCGCCGAGGCGCTCCACGATGGTGTCGACGCAGAAGAAGAAGTTCGCGCCCGTGCGGTCCAGCTTGTTGATGAAGCAGATGCGCGGGACGCCGTAGCGGTCAGCCTGCCGCCACACGGTCTCGGACTGGGGCTCGACACCGGCGACACCGTCGAACACCGTCACGGCACCGTCGAGGACGCGCAGCGAACGCTCCACCTCGACGGTGAAGTCGACGTGACCCGGGGTGTCGATGATGTTGATGGTGTTGTCGACGCCGTCGACCGTCCAGTGACAGGTCGTCGCGGCCGACGTGATCGTGATGCCGCGCTCCTGCTCCTGCTCCATCCAGTCCATGGTGGCAGCGCCATCGTGGACCTCACCGATCTTGTACGAGACACCGGTGTAGAACAGGATCCGCTCGGTGGTGGTGGTCTTGCCCGCGTCGATGTGCGCCATGATCCCGATGTTGCGGACCCTGGCGAGGTCAAGGGAGGTTGCAGCCATGGTGGCTCGTTCTCTCTCTGTCTAGTGACGGGGTACGGACTACCAGCGGTAGTGCGCGAAGGCCTTGTTGGACTCGGCCATCTTGTGGGTGTCCTCGCGACGCTTCACGGAAGCGCCCAGGCCGTTGCTGGCGTCGAGGATCTCGTTCATCAGGCGCTCGGTCATGGTCTTCTCGCGACGGGCGCGGGAGTAACCGACCATCCAGCGCAGCGCCAGGGTGCTGGCGCGGCCCGGACGGACCTCGACCGGAACCTGGTAGGTCGCGCCACCGACACGGCGGGACTTGACCTCGAGGGCCGGCTTGACGTTCTCCAGCGCGCGCTTCAGCGTCACGACCGGGTCCGAGCCGGTCTTCTCACGGACGCCTTCGAGGGCGCCGTAGACGATCCGCTCGGCGGTGGAGCGCTTGCCGTGCAGCAGGATCTTGTTGACCAGCTGGGTGACGACCGGGGAGCCGTAAACCGGGTCGATGATGACCGGGCGCTTCGGGGCGGGGCCCTTACGAGGCATTCTTACTTCTCCTTCTTGGCGCCGTAGCGGCTGCGGGCCTGCTTGCGGTTCTTGACACCCTGGGTGTCGAGCGAACCGCGGATGATCTTGTAGCGGACACCAGGAAGGTCCTTCACACGACCACCGCGCACCAGCACGATGGAGTGCTCCTGCAGGTTGTGGCCCTCGCCCGGGATGTAAGCGGTGACCTCGATCCCGCTGGTGAGGCGCACACGGGCGACCTTGCGGAGAGCCGAGTTCGGCTTCTTCGGGGTGGTCGTGTACACACGCGTGCAGACCCCACGGCGCTGCGGGGAGCCCTTCAGCGCGGGAGTCTTGTTCTTCTCGACCTTGTCCTGCCGGCCCTTTCGGACCAGCTGCTGGATCGTAGGCACCGTTTCTCCGTTTTCTGTGTGCCAAGGCTTGGTGGAACTAACCTGCGGTGTCTCCCTCGCACACGACCCCGTGATCGACCCACGCGGTCGGGTGTGTTGGGCTTTTTCCGGCACGGAATCCCATGGCTGATGTACAGCGACGGCGCTCTACGCGCGGCGCGCTGGGAAGCGCTCCGGCTCGGCGCGGCGACCGGTGTGCATGCACGCACAAGGACCCGGGGACACCCCAGGCACAAGGTCAGAGCGTACCTAGCGCATGGGGCGCGGTCAAAACAAATGCAACGCCGCAGGTCGCGGGGCTCGCACCGGAAGCGGAACGGGAGGCGGGCCGGCGGTCGGCCCGCCGCGGGGCCCCCTACCACAACCGGGCACCCTCCGCACCGGGAACCCTACGCCTCCGCGCGGGCCCCGGCGAGCGGGGCGGGCCCCTCCACGACGCCGCTCCCGGCCGTCCCGGGGGACGCCGGCAGCGGGCGCTCCCGGTTGTCCGGCAGTGCCACCAACACCCCCAACGCAAGCGTGCCCACGGCGTACACCAGCAGCCACAGCGCCCAGCTGCCGGGCGGGGACCAGTGGGCCGGTGCGATCAGCAGCGGGCCCTCGGTGCCGACCGTGTTGCGGCGCATCGCCCAGAGGAAACCGGCGGTGTCGACCAGGGACAGCGCGAAGCCGGCCATGACCAGCAGCCGGCGCCAGGCGAAGCCGCCCCGGGGCAGCCGCTCGTGGCAGATCGCGGCGCACATGATCGGCAGGCCGACGGCGAACGGCAGCAGGTAGCGGCCCTGCCAGATCATGCCGAGCTGGCGCGCCTGCATCGCCTGTGCCGCTATCGGTATCACCACGATGCCGACCATCACGCCGACGATCGCCAGGGTGTCCCGGAACCGGGCGTAGCACAGCGCGATCATCACCAGCGCCAGCACCACACCGCACCAGACCAGCAGCGTCGCGGCCGGCGGCTGGGCGTCCAGCCAGCCGAAGTAGCCGATCATCTGCTTCATGTACGTCAGGCCGTTGTCGAAGGTCTTCCGGGCCGCGGCCAGCGGGGTGAGGTCGCTCGGGGTGTCGATGATCGAGTTGTCCGGGTGGGTCGACGACCAGAGCATCGCCAGGCCGCCCGCCATCAGGCACAGGCCGCCCCAGCCCCAGGTCACCCGCTGGCGGACCACCTCGCGCAGGGCGCCCTTCCTGCTCAGCAGCAGCGCGAAGAACATGGCCCCGGCGAACCAGATCAGGCCGAGCGGGCGGATGCTGATCAGCACCAGCGCGCCCACGCCGAGCCGGGCGAGGCGGCGGTTCAGCAGTTGCGGGTCGGGGCTCATCAGCATCGGCAGGCCGGCGCTCCAGACCAGGATGCCCGCCGCGATCTCCGGGCCGCTCGGGTTGACCACGCCGAACATGAACAGCGCCATCGGGGTGGTCGCGGCGACCACGCCGAGCAGGGCGAAGGAACGCCGCCGCCACTCCGCCGCCGAGACCACCGCGCTCGCCACCAGGGCGGAGCAGATCAGCGCCGACATCAGGCGCATCAGGTAGAAGGCCGTCTCGCCGTGCACCAGCAGGCTGGGCCAGCCGACCGCGAAGTAGTACGCCGGGTGGTAACGGCCCGCCGCGGTGGTCACCTCGACCGTGCCGGGCCGGTCCCGCAGCTGCGGTGCGCAGGCGGCCGAGTTCTCGGAGCGGAAGACGTAGCAGGCGTTGACGTCCTTGAGGTCCTGGTAGATCCGCGGGAGATCGACGCCGGTCTCGGCGAACATGCCCTCGATGCCGCCCACCACGTGCGGGGCCATCACCTCCTGGCCGTTGACCTGACCGCGGGCGACGGCCGCGGCCCGGATGAGGTGCGCGTGCTCGTCCGGCGAACCGCCGGTCGGAGTGGACAACGACCAGGACGCGCTCAGCGTGAACAGGATCGCGAACGCGGCCAGCCACAGCCGCCTCGGCGAGGAGGCGAGCCGGTCGGCGAGGCTCTTGACGGCGTTGATCATCATCTGCAGTGGGGCCTTCGGGTCAGTGCGCGCTCGCGGCGGGCGCCGGTTCGTGCTCCGGGCTGAGCCATACCATGTTCAGCCACGACTGGTCGCCGTCCTTGGAGCACTGTCCACCGGGCGCGAACTTCGGGCAGTGGCCGTCGAGCTTCTGCACGGTGTGCGACACCCACGGCAGGATGCGGTAGTCGTTCTCGTGCGCCGGCATGTAGCGGTCCGACATCGAGGACGAAACCGTACCGAAAAGGAAGAGTAGAGCGAACAACGTGCCGATCACCGCGGCGGGTCGGCCGGGCAGTCCGAAGCCGGCGGCCCCCGCGTCCGCACCCGTCTCCGGCGTCCCGTCGGCCGCCGCCGCCCGTCGGCGCCCGGCCAGCCGGAGCGACACCAGGTGGGCGACCAGGGCGCACAACAGCATGCCGCAGTACAGCATTTGGTTGTTCGTCCGGGTGTAGAGCTGGACCGTCTGGGTCTCGTACATGTGCGAGGCGATGTACATCCGCATCACCCACGCGCTCGCGAACATGCAGCAGATGGTGACGATCATGGGCTTGCGGATGCCCAGCCAGAGGGCGGCGCCCAGTGCGACGAAGATCACCACGGCGAACAGGCCCATGCCTCCGAACTCGCCCGGGATCGGCCACTCCCCCACCTTGCCCGGCATGTCCGTGCGCCACATCAGGAAGTAGGCCGGGTCGGTGAAGTTGTCGAAGCGGAACGCGGAGTCCTTGGTGTCCTGACCATCCGTCAGCATGGTGACCAGGTAGCTGCCGCAGACCAGCAGGTAGGCGGCCCCGGTGGCGCCGAGGTAGGCCAGGCCCTTGAGCCGGCCGGTCCTCCAGGGGAAGTACGCGAGCACGGCGACCAGCACGCCCAGGCCGCTCCACAGGAACCAGCCGGAGTAGGTGAGGAACAGCAGGCCCAGCAGCGCGCCGAAGCCGGCCGCCTTGAGCAGCAGCGTCCGCCAGGCGTCCGTCCCGCTCCGGCGCAGGTGCACCACCAGGGCCACCAGGACGGGCACCAGAACCACCAGCACGGTCTGGCTGTACGGCTTGTACGCGTCGATCAGGGCGAAGGCCGGCAGCACGCCGAACGCCAGCGCGCGGACCGGGCTGAGCAGCATCCGCCAGGAGAGGTAGACCAGCGGGCCGAACGCGGCGGCGCCGAGGATCTGGAGGTCCTTGAAGGCGTACGCGGTGTTGCCGCCGCGGAACCACTCGGCGTAGTACCCGAGGGTGTAGAGCGGCGCCGGCGGGTAGACCGGCGAGCCCGAGGGCCGGCCGTTCGCCACGGCGTGGGCCCACTCGACGATGCGTCCGCTGTCGCCGTTGAGGCCGAACATCGGCCAGGGCGTGCCGAGCAGCGCGATGACCGCGCCGGCCGCCACGAAGCCGCTGGCGAGGCCGGCCAGCGCGGCGGCGGAGAAGCGGGACACCAGGTCGAAGTGCCGGCCCGAGCGGAAGCGCATCGCGAGCACGACCGCGCCGAGCAGCAGGAGGCCGATCACCGCGAACCGCAGCTGCACCGCGGCCAGACCGCTCACCTGGGCGATCCGGTCCAGCGGGTTCAGCTTGAAGCCGTGGGCCAGCAGCGGGAGCACCAGCGCGGCCAGGAAGGAGACCACCGCCTCCCCCGCGAGCAGCAGCGGGGCCGAGGTCCGGAGCCGGGCCCCGGAACGGCCCGCCGCCCCCCGGATCAGCGAGCGCGCACCGCCGGGCGGGGTTCTGTGGGCTTCCTGGGCACTGACTGTCACGGATGCGGTCCTCAGCTCGTGGTCGCCCGGCCGACTCTCCTCGTCGGGCGGTGACGGAACGTCCTGCCTCAGGGCGTATGGCGGCAGCCCCGGGCATCATAGGTCCTTCACGTTCCGAAGGCCCCATCGGCAAAGGGGACCGGGGCAACGCCGGCGCGGGCGGCGGGGCGCCTCCTAGGCGAAGGCGAGGAGGATCAGCAGCATCCAGAACGCGCACCCCATGTAACCGAGGACCAGGCCGAGGACGGCCGCCCAGTCGCCGTCCATGTCGCGGCGGCGGATCTCCGAGCGGGCGATGTGGCCGGTGACCACGGCGGGGGCGGAGAACCCGATCACTCCGCACACCAGGGAGACGACGGCGAGCGCGCTGGTCTGGCGGGGCCGGAACGGCGGCGGCGGGGCGGCCATGAAGGTGGCCGGCACGGGCGGCGCCGCGACGGGCGGCGGCGCCATCGGCCCGGCGGGCAGGTCGGCGACCAGCGCGGCCAGCTGGCCGTAGGTCTGCGCCGTGGCCGCCGCCTCGTGGCGCTGCTCGTACTCCTGGACGGAGAGCCGCCCCTCGGCGAACGCCGCCTTGAGCACGTCGACCGTCCGGTCCCGGTCCGCGTGGCCCGCCCGCATCGCGGCCTGGTGCGTCGCCGCGGGCGTCGGCTGATGACCGTACGGATTGCCGCGCCCTGACCCACCCCATGGTTGTACGGACATCCGCCACCTCCCGGTAGCGCGGCACCCCCGCGCACGTCACTGGTTCCTCATAGTGCAGGACGAACGGCGGAACCGAGTAGTTGCCGAACCGGCCCGGCGGCCGGGGACGCTGGGACCCGGGGCGGCGCGCCTCACCCGTACGGCCGACGGACTCAGGGGATGCTCAACTGGGGCGACAGTCCGTTCGAGCAGTGCCAGGCTGGGCCCCCGCAGGGACTTCGACCAGCATTCGACCACCAGAAGAAGAGAAGGCCGCCATGCAGGCGTCAGCGCCGCCGTCCGCCGACATCCCCGGGCCGGGCACCCCGTCCGCCGTCAGCATCCGAGGACTCTGGAAGCACTTCGGGGCCCAGGCCGCCGTGGCCGGGCTGAGCCTGGAGCTGCCGGCCGGGGCGTTCATCGGCCTGGTCGGACCGAACGGCGCCGGCAAGACCACCACGCTGTCGATGGTCACCGGGCTGCTCCGGCCCGACCAGGGCACCGTCCTGGTGCACGGCGCCGACGTCTGGGCGGACCCGGTCTCGGTCAAGGCCCGGATCGGCATCCTGCCCGAGGGACTGCGGATGTTCGAGCGGCTCAGCGGGCGCGAGCTGCTCCAGTACACCGGGCGGCTGCGCGGACTGCCCGGCGCCGAGGTGGACCGGCGGGCCGAGGAGCTGCTGGCCGTCCTGGACCTCGGCCGGGACGCCGACAAGCTGGTCGCCGACTACTCCACCGGCATGCGCAAGAAGATCGGTCTGGCCGCCGCGCTGCTGCACAACCCCGCCGTGCTGTTCCTGGACGAGCCCTTCGAGGGCGTCGACCCGGTCTCCGCCCAGACCATCCGCGGCGTGCTCAAGCGGTACGCGGCGGCCGGTTCCACCGTGGTCTTCTCCAGCCACGTGATGGAGCTGGTCGAACAGCTCTGCGACTGGGTCGCGGTGGTGAACGCCGGCCGGGTGATAGCCCAGGGGCCGCTGGACTCCGTCCGGGGCGGGCGCAGCCTGCACGAGGCCTTCCTGGAGCTGATCGGCGTGCGCGAGGACGACGGGCAGTCGCTCGGCTGGCTCGGCGGCGGGCAGGCCGGGGGCGCCCGGTGAGCGAGCGGAGCGGGGTGCCCGAGGGCCGGACGGTGGTCCGCGCCCTGGTGGCGCTCAAACTGCGGCTGCTGCGCAACGGGTTGCGGCGCAGCCCCGGCCGGACCGCCGTCTACGTGATCGGCGGCCTGTTCGGCCTGGCCCTCGCGGGCGGCGTGGCCGTCGCCCTGGCCGCGCTGAACGGGCGCTACGCGGGCTCCGGGGACGCCGGGGTGATGCTGCTCGGCGTGCTGACCCTGGGCTGGGCCGCGCTGCCGCTGTTCCTGTTCTCCAGCGACGAGAGCGCCGACCCGACCCGGCTGACCATGCTGCCGCTGCGGCCCGGCCCGCTGCTGCGCGGCTCGCTGCTGGCCGCGCTGATCGGGCCGGGCCCGCTGATCAGCCTGGTGCTGGTGACCGGCGCGGTGCTGGCCGGCGCGGCCGGCGGGGCCTCGGCGGTGTTCGCGGTGCTCGCCGTGCCGCTCGCGGTGCTCTGCCTGGTCACCCTCTCCCGGGCGGTCGCGGCGGGCAACGCCCGGATGCTCTCCAGCCGGCGCGGCAAGGACTTCGCGATCTTCGGCGGGCTGGCCTTCGCCCTGCTGGTCCAGGCCGCCAACGTCGGCTCGCAGAGCATCCTCGGCCGCCGGGGCGGGCCGATCGACCTCAGCCCGCTGAAGCCGATCGCCTCGGTGCTGCGCTGGGTCCCGCCGATCAGCGCGGCGGACGCGCCGCGCACCGCCGGCGAGGGCCGGTACGGCCTGGCGGTGCTCCAGCTCGCCGCGGCCGCCGGGCTGCTGGCGCTGTTGCTGCGCTGGTGGCGGCGGAGCCTCCAGGAGCTGATGGTCACCGCCGACTCCTCCACCCTGGAGGTGGCCCGCGGGGTGCGCGGCTCGCGCGGCTGGGGCTTCCTGCCCGAGGGCCGGACCGGCGCCGTCATGCAGCGCCACCTGCGGTACGCCTGGCGCGAGCCGCGGGCGAAGGCGGCGCTGTTCACCAGCATCGGGATGACGCTGGTGATCTGCGTGCTGTCGATGGTCCAGGGCTGGGCGACGGTCTACCTGCTGGCGATGACCGGAGTGTTCCTCGGGCTCCAGATGCTCAACCTGTTCGGCATGGACGGCTCGGCGTTCTGGATGGTCGCCGCCACCCTGTGCACCCCCGCCGACGCCCGGGCCGAGCTGCGCGGCCGGGCGTACGCGGTGCTGTCGTACGCCGTCCCGGTGACGGTGGTGCTCGGGCTGGTGCTGGCGGCCGTCACCGGCCGGTGGAAGGAGCTGCCGGCCGCGCTCGGCCTGGCGATGACGCTGCTCGGCTGCGGGATCGCGCTCGGCTCGGTGTTCAGCGTGCTGGCGCCGTACACCATGCCGGCCGACAGCAACCCGATGCGCAACGCCGCCCCGGGTCAGGGCGGGCTGATCCTGCTCAACCAGTTCGGCTCGATGATCGGCGTCTCGGTGCTGTGCCTGCCGGTCGGCGGCTACCTCGGCTGGGCGCTGGTCTCGGGCGCGCCGACCTGGCCGGTGCTGCTGGTGGGGCCGCTGTACGGCGCCCTGGTCGCGGCGCTGGGGGTGCGGGTCGCGGCGGGCCGGCTGCTGGAGCGCACGCCGGAGATCCTGGCCAAGGCCATCGAGCGCTGAGCCCGTTCCCCGGCGGGTTCGCGCCGCGGCTCCGGCATCATGGGCAGGAGGCCGGACCGTCGAGGAGAGCAGGGACACACCGTGGGCAAGGGCGCGCAGCAGGGCGGCAGCGCCGGGCCGCTGCTGGAGCAGGCGGTGCGGTCGGTGCTGACGGCCCCGGAGGACGCACTGGACCTCGCCCTGGACACCGGGGCCTCGCTGCTGGCCGCCTCGGCGGGGCAGTGGCCGGCGGTCAGCCGGGCGGTGCTGGCCCACGCGGACACCGCGGTCGGCCGCTGCTGGTCGGCCGGCTGGCGGCCGGCCGACCTGGTCCGGGTGGTGCGGCGCGAGCTGAAGCCCGTCCACCTGGCCCTGGCCGTGGACCTGATCGCCGCCGAGGGCCGGCGGCACCCCGCGGCCGCGCTGGACCGGCGCTGGCACGAGCAGCTGCGCGAGCTGGAGAGCGAGGTGTGGTGGTCCGGCGACGAGGAGTACCTGGGGGCCTTCGCCCACCGGCACCGGCTGGACCGCTTCGCGCTCGCCACCGCCCTCCTGGAGCTGCTGCGCACCTGGGGCCGGCTGCCCCCGATCGCGCCGGTGGGGCCCGCCCCCGGGCAGGCCGGGCGGGCGCGGCACTCGGCGCCGGTGGGCGGCGAGCCCCGGATGCTGGCGCGCATCCGGGCGCTGCTGGCCAAGGCCGAGTCCACCGAGTACCCGGAGGAGGCCGAGGCGCTGACCGCCAAGGCCCAGCAGCTGATGGCCCAGCACAGCATCGACGAGGCGTTGCTGGCCGCGACGGGCGCCGACCGGGACACCCCGGCGGCGCTGCGGATCGGCGTGGACAACCCGTACGAGGGCCCCAAGACGATGCTGCTGGACGCGGTCGCGGCGGCCAACCGGTGCCGGGTGGTGTGGGCGAAGGAGTTCGGCTTCTGCACCGTGGTGGGCTTCGACGGCGATCTGGACGGCGTCGAGCTGCTCTACACCTCGCTGCTGGTGCAGGCCACCCACGCGCTCAACAAGGCGGGCTCCCGCAAGGACTCGCGCAGCAAGGCGTTCCGGCAGTCCTTCCTGGTCGCCTACGCGGCGCGGATCCGCGAGCGGCTGACCGCCGCCACCGAGCGGGCGACCAGGGCCGCCGCGGCCGGACGCCACCTGCGCGAGGACGGCACCGAGGAGCAGCTGCTGCCCGACGAGCGGCTGCTGCCCGCGCTGGCCGCCCGCTCGGAGGCGGTCGACGAGGAGATCGACCGGCTGTTCCCGAAGCTGGTCTCGCAGCGGGTGCGGGTCAGCGACGGCGTGGGCTGGGCGGCCGGGCGCGCCGCCGCCGACCGGGCCGCGCTGCACGGGCGCGCCGGAGCGATCCGCCGCTAGCGCCCGCCCGCCCGTCCCGGCGGAACCCACCGGGGCCGCCCGGCCGCCACGGAGACCTGATAGAACGTTGTCCGCCACGAACCAAGGGGGATTCGACGTGACGGAACCGGCGGCGGAGTCGGGGTACCGGGACCGGGTGCGCGGGGCGCTCCTCGGCGGCGCGATCGGCGACGCGCTGGGCTGGCCGGTGGAGTTCCAGCAGCTCCGGCAGATCCAGGACCGCTGGGGGCCGCAGGGCGTGACCGCCCTGCCGGCCGGGCCCGGTCCGGTCGAGGTCACCGACGACACCCAGATGACGCTGTTCACCGCCGAGGGTCTGATCCGCGGCTTCGTCCGCGGCTGGACGGGCGGCGGCGGCTCGGTGCCGGAGGCCGTCCACGGCGCCTACCGGCGCTGGCTGCGCACCCAGTACCAGTCCGCGCCGGACACCGAGCCGCAGCCCCGCCCGTACGACGGCTGGCTGCTGAGCCGGCCGTTCCTGTACGCGCGCCGGGCACCGGGCAACGCCTGCCTGAGCGGGGTGTCCGAGCACCCGGTGTTCGAGTCGCCGTCCGTGATCGGACAGCCGGGGCCGATCAACCCGGGCTCCAAGGGCTGCGGCACGGTGATGCGCTCGGCGCCGTTCGGGCTGGCCCGGCTGGGCGTCGAGCAGTCCTTCGGGCTGGCGGTGCAGTGCGCCCAGCTCACCCACGGCCACCCCACCGGCTACCTCGCGGCGGGGGCCTTCGCGGCGCTGGTCGAGCGGCTCGCCGACGGCACCGAGCCCTGGGCGGCGGTCGGCGAGACGGTGGAGCAGATCCGCGAGCTGCCGAGTTCCAAGGAGACCGTCCAGGCGCTGGCCCGGGCGGTGCGGCTGGCCCAGGAGGCCGAGCCGACGGCGGACACGGTGGAGCGGGTCGGGCTCGGCTGGATCGCCGAGGAGTGCCTGGCCATCGCGGTGTACTCGCTGCTGGCGGCCACCCTGGACCCCGACCCGGTGCGCACCGCGCTGCTGCTGTCGGTGAACCACTCCGGGGACAGCGACTCGACCGGCGCGGTCTGCGGCAACCTGGTCGGGGCCGCGTACGGCGCCGCGGCGCTGCCCGCCGAGTGGGCCGGGGCGGTCGAGGGCCGGGCCGAGTTGCGGCAGGTCGCGGACGACCTGCTGGTGCTGTTCGGCAGCCGCGACCCGCTCCACCCGGCGCTCGGCGGGCGCTACCCGGCCTGGTAGGAGCCGCCCGGCCCGGCGGAGGGCTACGTCGCCCGCGGGTCGGTGACCTGACCGAGGAACAGCGGCGCGCCGCCCTGGGTGTCCCGGATCAGGAACAGGAACGGGCGGTCGACGTGCAGTTCGACCGGCCGGTCCGCGTTGGGCGCCGCCGCCACGGCGATCCCGGCGCCGCTGCCGGCCGCCGCGACGGTGCCCTCCTCGGCGACCTCGATGGTGGCCTTCTGCACCACCGTGTTGACGGCGAGCGGGTCCTTGGCGATGCCGCCGAGGTCGGCGTGGTCGAAGACCGACCGCACGCCGAGCGAGCGCAGCGCGGGGGTGAGCTCCTCGGAGGTGTCGACGTGGAAGCGCGGCAGCCGGAGGTCGACCGGACGTTCGGCGAGGGCGCCGAGGATCCGGTCGAGCTGGGGCTGGTCCAGGCCCTTGGCGAAGGCGGTGAAGCCGCCCTGCGCCGGGACGATCAGGTCCATCGCCAACCTGCCCCCCGCGTAAGGGAGTTCGACGGCCTGCCAGGGCTCGCCGACGATCCCGCCGGAGCCGTCGGCGTACTTGAAGCTCCCGGTCTGGCCCATCGTGGGGACGGCCGGGGTAGAGCCGTCCGGCTTGTGGAACGGCCGGTCGGCGGTCTGCCCGGGCTTGAAGGCGGAGGCCCAGTCGGCCTTGAGGTAGAGCGCGTCGGTGAGCACCAGCCGGGTGTCCGAGGTGATCGCGGCCGGGGCGAACAGGTCCTTGATCCGGCCGCCGGTGGCCTTCTCCACGGCCGCGTTGACGGTCTTGCGGGCCCCGTCCGGGTCCTTGGCGAAGTCGGACTGGTGCACGCCGGTGTCGAAGGCGGCGGCGAGGGTGGCCAGGTAGTCCGGCGAGACGGCCAGGCCCTGCTGGGTCCACACGTCGTCGCTGCGGCGCAGGGTGACCTTGTCGGTCCGGGGGACGGGCCGGTTCAGCGCGCCGGTGGCCAGGGCGTACTGCTGGGGGTCGAGGTCGGTGTGCAGGGCCTTGGCCAGTTCCTCCGCGGTGGCGCCGCGGGCGCCGGGCAGCAGCATGGCGAGCAGGGTGGCCAGGCCGGACGGGGAGACCACCAGGTTGCGGTCGGCCGCGTCCGGCCGGGCGGTCAGGGCGTGCAGCAGGTCCAGGCCGAAGGCGTCGGTGGCGGCCGCGGTGGCGGCCACCCGGGCCGGGTCGACGGCGGGCCGGCTCGCGGGCGGGTCCGCCCGGAGTTCCACGGGCGCGGCGGGTCCGGTGCTGCCGCAGCCGGCCGTCAGCGGCGCGGCCAGCACGGCCGCGAGGACCAGCACGGCCGGGCGGCGGAAGCTCCGACGGGTTGCGGTGCTGCGGTTCGTCATGGCCCTTCGACGCACCGCCCCGCCACCCGGTTCCGCCCGGCCCCGGCACGCCCCGGATCAGTCCCAGAGCGCGCCGAACTCCAGCTCCCCCCTCTTCTCCGCTACACCTCGACCAGCAGTTCCCCGAGCCCTCGGATCACGTAGCCCGGGTTCCACTCGGGCTCGCGGACCAGCCGCAGGCCCGGGGCCCGGCGCAGCAGGGTGCCGTAGGACTCGGTGAGCTCCAGTCTGGCGAGCGGGGCGCCGAGACAGAAGTGGATTCCGGCGCCGAAGGTGATGTGCGGGTTGTCGGTGCGGCCGAGGTCGAGCCGGTCGGGGTCGGCGAAGCGCTCGGGGTCGCGGTTGGCGGAGCCGAACAGCAGGGCGACCTCGGCGCCGCGCGGGACGGTGACGCCGCCGACCTCGATGTCCTCCAGCACCCAGCGCTCGAACATCTGCAGCGGGGTGTCCCAGCGCATCAGCTCCTCGACGGCCGTGGGCAGCAGTTCGTCCACCGAGCCGCGCAGCCGGGCGAGTTCGTCGGGGTGGCGGAACAGCGCCCACCAGCCGTTGCCGGTGGTGTTGACGGTCGCCTCGTGGCCGGCGTTGAGCAGCAGCACGCAGGTGGAGACCATCTCCTGCTCGCTGAGCGCGTCGGAGCCCTCCTGGGCCTGGATCAGCGCGCTGATCAGGTCCGTGCCGGGGTTCGCCCGGCGCTCGCGGATCAGGGCGCGCAGGTAGTCGGAGAACTCGATGCTGGCGGTGACGGCCCGGCGGGCGACCTCCTCGCTCGGGTTGAGCTCGTACATCCCGGTGATGTCGGCGGACCACGGCCGCAGCAGGTGCCGGTCGCTCTCCGGCACCCCGAGCATCTCGGCGATCACGGCGACCGGCAGCGGCTCGGCGACGGTGGCGATCAGGTCGCCGCCGCCGGCCGCGAGCAGGTCGTCGACCAGTTCCCCGGCCAGCCGCCGCACGGTGGGGCGAAGGCCCTCGACCATCCGCGGGGTGAAGGCCTTGGAGACGAGGCGGCGGATCCGGGTGTGGTCGGGCGCCTCCAGGTCGAGCAGCCCGTGGTCGTTCAGCGTGTGGAAGGGCTCGTGCGCCGGGTCCGGCTCGGGGCGGCCGAACTCCTCGTGGCTGAAGCGGTGGGTGTAGGTGCGGCCGAGCCGCCGGTCGCGCAGCAGGGCGCTGACGTCCTCGTGGCGGGAGACGAGCCACTGGTTCGTCGGCTCGAAGTACGTCACCGGCGCGTGCTCGCGCAGTTCGGCGTACGCGTCGTACGGGTGGGCCACGAACTCCGCCGACCAGGGGTCGAACTTCGCCGTCGTCGTCATCGGTCGATCACTCCAGGCCGGGAGGGGTAAGCCGGAAAGATCATCGTACGCACGCGGTGCGTCCAGGACCTTGACCCTTCCGGCCGGTCCTCAGCCCCGTTCCAGGACGAGTCGGCGTACCAGCTCCGGCAGCGCCCGGGAGATCGGCTCCCGGATCACCTCGCTCGCGGCCTCGTCGTACGGCGTCGGCTCGCCGTTCACGATGATCAGCTTCGCCCCGGTGCGCACCGCGTTGAACGGCAGCGCCGCCACCGGGAACACCTGGAGGCTGGTGCCGACGGCGATGAACACGTCGCAGGCCCGGGCGATCGAGTCGGCCCGCCCCAGCACCTCCGGGTCGAGGTTCTCGCCGAACATCACGACGCGCGGCTTGAGGATGCCCCCGCAGGCCCGGCAGTCCGGGTCCGGCTCCCCCGCCTCGACCCGCGCCAGCGCCTGCGCCATCGGCCCGACCGCCCGGCAGCGCAGGCACTGCGTCTCCCGTGCGGTGCCGTGCAGTTCGAGCACCTTGCGGGCGCTCAGCCCGGCCTTCTGGTGCAGTCCGTCGATGTTCTGGGTGAGCACCCGCAACGGCAGCCCGGAGCGCTCCAGGTCGACCAGCGCCCGGTGCCCGGCGTTCGGCTCGGCGGCCAGGGCGCCCGCCTCCAGCCGCATCCGCCAGGCCCGGCGGCGCACCTGCGGATCGTCCCGGTACGGCCCGAGGGTGACCAGTTCCTCGGCCGACGGGTCCTTGCGCCACAGGCCCTGCGGGCCTCGGTAGTCGGGGATGCCGGAGTCCGTCGAGATGCCCGCGCCGGTGAGCACGGCGATCAGGGGCCGCTTCGGGTTCATACCCGGGACGGTACGGCCGGAGGGCCGGGCCCGGCCACCGAAAATCCGGGAACGCCGGGCCGGACCCGGGAACGCCGAAGGGCCCGGAGGCTTGATGCCTCCGGACCCTTCGTCCTGAGTAGCGGGGACAGGATTTGAACCTGCGACCTCTGGGTTATGAGCCCAGCGAGCTACCGAGCTGCTCCACCCCGCGTCGGTGAACACGACCTTACGCGACTTCGGCCGGATTGCCTAACCGGTTTCCCGGCGGCGCCTTCCGGCACCCCTTCCCGGCACCCCCTCCCGGCACCCGCGAACGCCGCAGGGCGGCCACCCCGTGAGGGGTGACCGCCCTGCGATCGGTGACCTCGGACTCAGCCGGTGTACGGGCCGTAGTCGTAGTCGTCCAGCGGGACCGCCTGGCCGGAGCCGGCGCCGAAGGGCGACAGGTCGTAGTCGTCGTAGCCGACGGCCGAGTACATCGCGGCCTTGGCCTCCTCGGTCGGCTCGACCCGGATGTTGCGGTAGCGGGGCAGACCCGTACCGGCCGGGATGAGCTTACCGAGGATGACGTTCTCCTTGAGGCCCAGCAGCGGGTCCGACTTGGCGTGGATCGCCGCGTCGGTGAGGACCCGGGTCGTCTCCTGGAAGGAGGCGGCCGACAG
Source organism: Kitasatospora sp. NPDC034533 (assembly GCF_055575155.1). Taxonomy (NCBI): domain Bacteria; kingdom Bacillati; phylum Actinomycetota; class Actinomycetes; order Kitasatosporales; family Streptomycetaceae; genus Kitasatospora; species Kitasatospora sp. NPDC034533. The sequence goes on along the minus strand of NZ_JBVITE010000001.1, from coordinate 91,328 downwards.
CCAGGACTCGGTGGCCAGCGAGGCCTTGGTGATGCCCATCAGCTGCGGACGGCCGGAGGCGGGGTGACCGCCCTCAGCGACGACGCGGCGGTTCTCCTGCTCGAAGCGACCGCGCTCGACCAGCTCGCCGGGCAGCAGCTCGGCGTCGCCCGACTCGATGATCGTCACGCGGCGGAGCATCTGCCGGATGATGATCTCGATGTGCTTGTCGTGGATCGACACGCCCTGCGAGTTGTAGACCTTCTGGACCTCGGCGACCAGGTGGACCTGGACGGCACGCTGGCCCATGATGCGCAGGACGTCGTGCGGGTTGGTGGCACCCATGGTCAGCTTCTGGCCGACCTCGACCGCCTCGCCCTCGCTGACGAGCAGCTTCACGCGCTTCGAGACCGGGTAGGCGATCTCGTCGCTGCCGTCGTCCGGCGTGATGACCAGCTTGCGGGTCTTCTCGGTGTCCTCGATCCGGACCCGGCCGGCGGCCTCCGAGATCGGAGCCACACCCTTCGGGGTACGGGCCTCGAAGAGCTCGACGACACGCGGCAGACCCTGGGTGATGTCGTCACCGGCCACACCACCGGTGTGGAAGGTGCGCATGGTCAGCTGGGTGCCGGGCTCACCGATGGACTGGGCGGCGATGATGCCGACCGCCTCACCGATGTCGACCAGCTTGCCGGTGGCCAGCGAGCGCCCGTAGCACATGGCGCAGGTGCCGACGGCCGACTCACAGGTCAGGATCGAGCGGGTCTTGACCTCGCTGATGCCGTGGCGGATCAGCTCGTCGATCAGGACGTCACCGAGGTCGGTGTTCGCGGTGGCCAGCAGCTTGCCGTCCACCGTGATGTCCTCGGCGAGCATCCGGGCGTAGACGCTGGTCTCGACGTCGTCGGCCTTGCGCAGCACGCCGTCCGCGCCCACGGAGCCGATCGCCAGCTTCAGGCCGCGCTCGGTGCCGCAGTCCTCCTCGCGGATGATGACGTCCTGGGAGACGTCGACCAGACGACGGGTGAGGTAACCGGAGTCGGCGGTACGGAGGGCGGTGTCGGCCAGACCCTTACGGGCACCGTGGGTGGAGATGAAGTACTCCAGCACGGACAGGCCCTCACGGAACGAGGCCTTGATCGGACGCGCGATGGTCTCGTTCTTCGCGTTCGACACCAGACCACGCATACCGGCGATCTGGCGCATCTGCATCATGTTTCCACGAGCACCCGAGTCGACCATCATGAAGATGGGGTTCGTCTTCGGGAAGTTCGCGGCCATGGCGTCCGCGACCTCGTTGGTCGCCTGGGTCCAGATGCCGACGAGCTCCTGCTTGCGCTCGTTGTCGGTGATCAGACCGCGCTCGTACTGCTTCTGGACCTTCTCGGCCTTGGCCTCGTAGCCCTCCAGGATGGCGGGCTTGCTCGGCGGGACGATGACGTCCGAGATGGAGACGGTGACGCCCGAGCGGGTCGACCAGTGGAAGCCGGCCGCCTTCAGGTTGTCCAGGGTCGCCGCGACGACGACCTTGGGGTAGCGCTCCGCCAGGTCGTTGACGATCGCGGAGAGCTGCTTCTTGCCCACCTCGTAGTCGACGAACGGGTAGTCCTCGGGCAGCAGCTCGTTGAAGAGCGCGCGGCCCAGGGTGGTGTTCAGGCGGAACGGCTCGCCGTCGTACCAGGTCGGCTGGCCCTCCTCGTCCACCGGAGCGGTCCAGCCGCGCGGCGGGACGGTGCCAGCCGGCAGGCGCAGCTCGATCGGGGCCTGGACGTCCAGGTCGCGGGCGTCGAAGGCCATGATCGCCTCGGCGGTCGACGAGAAGGTGCGGCCGGCGCCCTTCACGTTCTCGCGGTCCGAGGTCAGGAAGAACAGACCGAGCACCATGTCCTGGGTCGGCATGGTGACGGGGCGACCGTCGGCCGGCTTCAGGATGTTGTTCGAGGACAGCATCAGGATGCGGGCCTCGGCCTGCGCCTCCGCGGAGAGCGGCAGGTGGACGGCCATCTGGTCACCGTCGAAGTCCGCGTTGAACGCGGTGCAGACGAGCGGGTGGATCTGGATGGCCTTGCCCTCGACCAGCTGCGGCTCGAAGGCCTGGATGCCGAGGCGGTGCAAGGTGGGCGCACGGTTCAGCAGGACCGGGTGCTCGGCGATGACCTCTTCGAGCACGTCCCACACGACCGGACGGGCACGCTCGACCATGCGCTTGGCCGACTTGATGTTCTGCGCGTGGTTCAGGTCGACCAGGCGCTTCATCACGAACGGCTTGAAGAGCTCCAGCGCCATGGCCTTCGGCAGACCGCACTGGTGCAGCTTGAGCTGCGGGCCGACGACGATGACCGAACGGGCCGAGTAGTCGACTCGCTTGCCGAGCAGGTTCTGACGGAAACGACCCTGCTTGCCCTTCAGCATGTCGCTGAGGGACTTCAGCGGGCGGTTGCCCGGACCGGTGACCGGACGGCCGCGGCGGCCGTTGTCGAACAGCGCGTCGACGGCCTCCTGGAGCATGCGCTTCTCGTTGTTCACGATGATCTCGGGAGCACCGAGGTCGAGAAGCCGCTTCAGGCGGTTGTTGCGGTTGATGACGCGGCGGTACAGGTCGTTCAGGTCGGAGGTCGCGAAGCGGCCACCGTCCAGCTGCACCATCGGACGCAGGTCCGGCGGGATGACCGGGACGCAGTCCAGCACCATGCCGTTGGGCTTGTTGGTGGTCTGGAGGAACGCGGAGACGACCTTGAGGCGCTTCAGCGCGCGGGTCTTCTTCTGGCCCTTGCCGGTGCGGATGATCTCGCGCAGGCGCTCGGACTCCTCCGCCAGGTCGAAGGTCTCCAGGCGGTCCTTGAGGGCCGCCGCGCCCATCGAGCCGGAGAAGTAGGTGCCGAAGCGGTCGCGCAGCTCGCGGTAGAGCAGCTCGTCGCCCTCCAGGTCCTGGACCTTGAGGTTCTTGAAGCGGGCCCACACCTCGTCGAGGCGGTCGAGCTCGCGCTGCGCGCGGTCGCGCAGCTGCTTCATCTCGCGCTCGGCGCCCTCGCGCACCTTGCGGCGCACGTCGGCCTTGGCGCCCTCGGCCTCCAGCTCGGCCAGGTCGGTCTCGGCCTTCTTGGCGCGGGCTTCGAGGTCGGAGTCGCGGCGGTTCTCGATCTGCTGGCGCTCGACCGAGACGTGCGCCTCCAGGGACGGCAGGTCGCGCTGGCGGCGCTCGTCGTCGACCCAGGTGATCATGTAGGCGGCGAAGTAGATGACCTTCTCGAGGTCCTTCGGCGCCAGGTCCAGCAGGTAGCCCAGGCGGGACGGGACACCCTTGAAGTACCAGATGTGGGTGACCGGGGCGGCCAGCTCGATGTGGCCCATCCGCTCGCGGCGCACCTTGGCGCGGGTCACCTCGACGCCGCAGCGCTCGCAGATGATGCCCTTGAAGCGGACGCGCTTGTACTTACCGCAGTAGCACTCCCAGTCCCGGGTGGGACCGAAGATCTTCTCGCAGAAGAGCCCGTCCTTTTCCGGCTTCAGGGTGCGGTAGTTGATGGTCTCCGGCTTCTTGACCTCGCCGTGGGACCACTGGCGGATGTCGTCGGCGGTGGCCAGGCCGATGCGGAGCTCGTCGAAGAAGTTGACGTCAAGCACTGGTCGTCAAGCCCTCTTTCGTAAGTCGAGAGTCGTTCATGTGGTCTGAGGGGGGCCTGGGGGCGGGCCGGCCGCCGCTGCGGCCGGCCCAACCTCCGTCAGACCTCTTCGACGCTGCTCGGCTCGCGCCGGGACAGGTCGATGCCGAGCTCCTCGGCGGCGCGGAACACGTCCTCGTCGGAGTCCCGCATCTCGATGGACTGGCCGTCCGAGGACAGCACCTCCACGTTGAGGCAGAGCGACTGCATTTCCTTGATGAGGACCTTGAAGGACTCGGGAATGCCGGGCTCGGGGATGTTCTCGCCCTTGACGATGGCCTCGTAGACCTTGACCCGGCCGAGGACGTCGTCGGACTTGATGGTGAGCAGTTCCTGGAGCGCGTAGGCCGCGCCGTACGCCTCCAGGGCCCACACCTCCATCTCACCGAAGCGCTGACCACCGAACTGCGCCTTACCACCGAGCGGCTGCTGGGTGATCATCGAGTACGGACCGGTCGACCGGGCGTGCAGCTTGTCGTCGACCAGGTGGTGCAGCTTGAGGATGTACATGTAGCCGACCGAGATCGGCATCGGGAACGGCTCGCCGGAGCGGCCGTCGAACAGCCGGGCCTTGCCGGTGGAGTTCACCAGGCGCTCACCGTCACGGGTGAGGGTGGTGTTGTCCAGCAGACCGGTGATCTCGTCCTCGCGGGCGCCGTCGAAGACCGGGGTCGCGAGGTTGGTGCCGCCCTCGACCTTGTCCGCGCCGATCGCCTGGAGGCGCTGGGCCCACTCGTCGGCGAGGCCGGAGACGTCCCAGCCCTGCTGGGCGAGCCAGCCGAGGTGGATCTCCAGGACCTGTCCCGGGTTCATTCGGGACGGGACACCCAGCGGGTTGAGGATGATGTCGACCGGGGTGCCGTCCTCCAGGAAGGGCATGTCCTCGACCGGGAGGATCTTGGAGATGACACCCTTGTTGCCGTGGCGGCCGGCGAGCTTGTCACCGTTGGTGATCTTGCGCTTCTGGGCCACGTAGACGCGGACCAGCTGGTTGACGCCCGGGGGAAGCTCGTCGCCCTCCTCGCGGTCGAACACGCGCACGCCGATGACCTTGCCGGACTCACCGTGCGGGACCTTCAGCGAGGTGTCGCGGACCTCACGGGCCTTCTCACCGAAGATCGCGCGGAGCAGGCGCTCCTCCGGGGTCAGCTCGGTCTCACCCTTCGGGGTGACCTTGCCGACCAGGATGTCGCCGGTGACGACGTCGGCGCCGATGCGGATGATGCCGCGCTCGTCGAGGTCGGCCAGGACCTCCTCGGAGACGTTCGGGATGTCCCGGGTGATCTCCTCGGGGCCGAGCTTGGTGTCACGGGCGTCGACCTCGTGCTCCTCGATGTGGATCGAGGAGAGGACGTCGTCCTGCACGAGGCGCTGCGACAGGATGATCGCGTCCTCGTAGTTGTGACCCTCCCACGACATGAACGCGACGAGCAGGTTCTTGCCGAGGGCCATCTCGCCCTCGTCCGTGCACGGGCCGTCGGCCAGCACCTGGCCGGCCTCGACCCGGGCGCCCTCGTCCACGAGCACCTTCTGGTTGAAGGAGGTGCCCTGGTTGGAGCGGGTGAACTTGGCGGCGCGGTACGTGGTGTACGTGCCGTCGTCGTTGGCCACGGTGACGTAGTCGGCTGAGACCTCCTGGACCACACCGGCCTTCTCGGCGGTGATCACGTCGGCGGCGTCGACGGCGCAGCGGTACTCCATGCCGGTGCCGACCAGCGGGGCCTCGCTCTTCAGCAGCGGCACCGCCTGACGCATCATGTTCGAGCCCATGAGCGCGCGGTTGGCGTCGTCGTGCTCGAGGAACGGGATCATGGCGGTCGCGACCGACACCATCTGGCGCGGCGAGACGTCCATGTAGTCGATCTCGGAGCCCGGGATGTAGTCGATCTCGCCGCCACGGCGGCGGACCAGGACGCGCGGCTCGGCGAAGTGCAGGTCCGCGGTCAGCGGCGCGTTCGCCTGGGCGATGACGAAGCGGTCCTCCTCGTCGGCGGTCAGGTAGTCGACCTTCTCGGTGACCACGCCGTCGACGACCTTGCGGTACGGCGTCTCGATGAAGCCGAACGCGTTGACCCGGCCGTACGAGGCCAGCGAGCCGATCAGACCGATGTTCGGGCCTTCGGGGGTCTCGATGGGGCACATGCGGCCGTAGTGCGACGGGTGCACGTCTCGGACCTCGAAGCCGGCCCGCTCACGGGACAGACCACCGGGGCCGAGGGCGGACAGACGGCGCTTGTGGGTCAGGCCCGACAGCGGGTTCGTCTGGTCCATGAACTGCGACAGCTGGCTGGTGCCGAAGAACTCCTTGATGGAGGCGACGACCGGCCGGATGTTGATCAGGGTCTGCGGCGTGATGGCCTCGACGTCCTGGGTGGTCATGCGCTCGCGCACGACGCGCTCCATGCGGGCGAGACCCGTACGGACCTGGTTCTGGATGAGCTCGCCGACGTTGCGCAGGCGGCGGTTGCCGAAGTGGTCGATGTCGTCGACCTCGACCACGATGTCGCGGCCCTCGCCGTCACGCCACTCGGTCTCGCCGGCGTGCAGCTTCACCAGGTACTTGATAGCGCCGATGATGTCGGGCTCGGTGAGCACGCCGGAGTCCAGCGACTCGGCGTTGCCCAGCTTGCGGTTGACCTTGTAGCGGCCGACCTTGGCCAGGTCGTAGCGCTTCGGGTTGAAGTACAGGTTCTCCAGCAGCGTCTGCGCGGCCTCGCGCGTCGGCGGCTCGCCCGGACGCAGCTTGCGGTAGATGTCCAGGAGCGCGTCGTCCTGGCCCTGGGTGTGGTCCTTCTCCAGGGTGTTGCGCATCGACTCGTACTCGCCGAACTCCTCGAGAATCATCTCGTTGGTCCAGCCGAGGGCCTTGAGCAGCACGGTGACGGACTGCTTGCGCTTGCGGTCGATGCGGACGCCGACCATGTCGCGCTTGTCGATCTCCATCTCCAGCCAGGCACCACGCGAGGGGATGACCTTGCAGGAGTAGATCTCCTTGTCGGAGACCTTGTCCAGGGTGGAGTCGAAGTACACACCCGGGGAGCGGACCAGCTGCGACACGACGACACGCTCGGTGCCGTTGATCACGAACGTGCCCTTGTGGGTCATGAGCGGGAAGTCGCCCATGAAGACCGTCTGAGACTTGATCTCACCGGTCTCGTTGTTGGTGAACTCGGCCGTGACGAAGAGCGGAGCCGCGAACGTGAAGTCGCGGTCCTTGCACTCGTCAATGGAGTTCTTCGGCGGCTCGAAACGGTGGTCGCGGAAGGTCAGCGACATCGACCCACTGAAGTCCTCGATCGGGGAGATCTCCTCGAAGATCTCCTCCAGACCGGACTTGGTGGGGACGTCCAGACCAGACTCCAGCGCCTGCTCGACCCGGGACTTCCAGGCCGCGTTGCCGAGCAGCCAGTCAAAGCTCTCGGTCTGCAGGGCCAGGAGGTTCGGGACCTCAAGGGGCTCCTTGATCTTCGCGAAGGAGACGCGGAGCGGGGCGGTGGATGCGGCGGAATTGTTCGAGGCGTTGCGCGGCGCGGCCAAGAGGGGGGTCCTTCCGAGGGCTCGGAGCTCACTACGCGCGTACCAGCCGGGCCTGCTTGGGCTTGGTGCCGCCTCCCTCGCCACTGGACTCTGCCGGGGTCGGAACCCCAGGTCAGAGCCGCTTTGCGGAGGCGGTGCCAGACCCCTTCAGGGCAACGCAAACTCCGGGCGACGAGTCACGGAGCAGCTAACAGGCAGCGCAAAGGGACAGTGTAGCCAAAGGCCACACTGCTGTCCAGCTCTGATTCGGAGACCGAATCGGAGACTCCTCCCGGTAGCCGGCGGACGCGGACGCCCGCCGGGTACTGCTCTAACTCACGATGGAGTCATTTCCCGCCGGTGCCGCTGGTTATGCATCCAGCGGCGAACCAACCGGGCGGACTCGCGCCTTGAGAATCGCGCGCCGCGCCGGGTTCGTCAAGGGCCCGCAGGCGGCGCGGGCCTCGACCGGTCTATCGATCCGGACCCCCTCGGCGTTACAGAAACCGTGGTGGGGCCGCCCTCGACGACCGTGATCACCATACCCCCCGGCACCGACGGTGCCGAGTGCTCTCCCGGCCACACCGGCGGGCCCCACCGGCCGGTCGGGGGAACCCGGCGGGGCACGGCCCCGGTGGCGCCCGGCGGCGGCCCGGAAACGCGAAAAAGCCGGGCCGATCACCCACAGGGGTGATCGGCCCGGCTCCGGGCCCCCTCAGAGGGGGCGCGAGATCACTTGACGGTGACCTTGGCGCCGGCACCCTCGAGGGCGGCCTTGGCCTTCTCGGCAACGTCCTTGGCAACCTTCTCCAGGACCTTGGCACCAGCGGTGTCAACGAGGTCCTTGGCCTCCTTCAGGCCGAGGGAGGTCAGGGTGCGCACCTCCTTGATGACCTGGATCTTCTTGTCGCCGGCGGCCTCGAGGATGACGTCGAACTCGTCCTGCTCCTCAGCGGCCTCGGCCGGGGCGCCCGGGGCGGCAACGCCGGCAACGGCGACCGGGGCGGCGGCGGTGACGTCGAACTTCTCCTCGAAGGCCTTCACGAAGGCAGCGAGCTCGATGAGGGTGAGCTCCTCGAACTGCGCGAGCAGCTCGTCCTGGGACAGCTTCGCCATGATGGCGTCCTTCCACTAAATCGGCAGGTGGTGCCGGATGTACGGGTGGGGCGGGCGTACGGGCCCGCGGCGAGGCGTGAGCCTGCCGAATTACTCGGCGGCAGCGTCCTCGGCGGCGGGAGCCGGCGTACCGGCACCGCCCTGCTCGACCTTGTCGCGCAGCGCGTCCACGGTGCGGACGAGCTTCGACGGCAGGGCCTGGAAGAGCGCGGCAGCCTGGGACTGCTTGGCCTTCAGGGCACCCGCCAGCTTGGCGAGCAGCACCTCGCGGGACTCGAGGTCCGCGAGCTTCTTGATCTCGTCGGCGGACAGCGCCTTGCCGTCAAGGACACCGCCCTTGATGACGAGAGCGGGGTTCTCCTTGGCGAAGTCACGCAGAGCCTTCGCCGACTCCACCGGGTCACCGGTGACGAAGGCGACAGCCGTCGGACCACTGAACAGGTCGTCGAGCTCCGTGATCCCGACCTCATTGGCCGCGATCTTGGTCAGCGTGTTCTTCACCACGGCGTACTCGGCGTTGTCGCCGAGCGAGCGACGCAGGGTCTTGACCTGCTTCACCGAGAGACCGCGGTACTCGGTCAGCAGCGCCGCGGAGGAGCCACGGAACTTGTCCGTGATCTCGGCGACGGCAGCAGCCTTGTCGGGCCTGGCCATAGGCTTACGCCTCCTTCCGTGATGTCGAAGTCGGGCCGACCGCGAAAGTCGACCTAGGTCGCCGCGGACCGACCGGACGGAAGGAAGCCCTTGCGGAAATGCAACGAGCCCCGGTGCGCAGGGGCACGGGGCTCGGAACGACCTCGACGGGCGGCCGCGCGGACGCGGAACCCGGAAGTCGAAGCTCCAGACACACCTGCGCGGGCTGCCTGCGACGAAGCGCAGATCCTTCGGCCACCGGATCCCTGACGGGCTCGCGGCGGCAACCAGCGGTCTTTGGCTTCGGCCAGAGTAGCCGGGGCCGTCCGCAAGGTGCAAATCGCCCTCGGACGGAGCATCCCCCGGTCCCGGTCGAGTCGGCGGGCCGGCGGCTCAGCGGGCCAGTGGGGAGACCGTCCGGACGCCGGTGTCCACGGTGTCCGTCTCGGCCGGCGCCTGGGCCGAGAGCAGCGCCCCGGCGAAGTCGGTGTAGAGCACCTCGTCGTCCGCCCGGCCGCTGTCCCCGCTGCCGGTGCGCTGGAGCCTGACCAGCTGGTCCTTGTCGTTGAGCCAGAGGTCCAGGGTGAGCGAGAGCGAGCCGCCGGGCGCGAGCGCGGCCCGCAGGCCGTCCCGGCGGGACTGGGTCAGCTGGGTCTGGGCGGCCGCGTACCTCTCGGCGGTGGTGGAGACCCGGTAGTGCTCGACGGTCGAGTCCTCGTACTTCTCCTCGCCGACGAAGACCGGGTCCGTCCCCTCGGCGGTGGCCGCGGTCAGCGCCTCGACCGGGTTCAGCAGGTCGATCAGCCCCGCGTACGGGACCTCCTTGTGGCCGTCCGGGCCCGCGGGGACGGTGAAGCGCTCCCAGTGCTTCCCGCCCTGCCGGGCCGCGGTGGCGGCGTCCCCGCCCTGGTAGGCCACCGTGTCCACGACGATCAGCTGTTCGGCCTCGGCCTGGGTGGAGCGCTTGATCTGGAGCGCGGTCTTGGGCTGCCAGAACAGCGGGCCCGACCCGGCGTCGGCGCCGAGCCGGTAGCCGACCTTGGCCCGGCGGGCGGTCTGCATGGCCAGCCGGGCGGAGAGCAGCACCCCGTGCGGCGAGCGGTCGGTCGGCTTGGCCTGGGCGCTCGGGGAGGCCGCGGAGGGCGAGGTGCCGGCCGGGGCCGGGCTGCCGGTCGGCGTGGCGGGTGCTCCCCCGCCGCCGCAGCCGCTCAGCCCGCCCGCCAGCAGGACGACGACGGCCGCCGCCGCCAACCGCTGCCGTCCCGCCATCGTCCGTTTCCCCTCTCGCCCGGCCCCGTCCGACGGCGGCCTCGTCCGGCCACCTTGCCACCCGTTCCCGGTCGGCCCGGTGGCGGCCCCCTCGTCCGGGGCCGCCGAGCGGGCGGGACCACCGGGTCGGCCCAGCCGGCCCGGGTCAGCTGCCGGCGGCGGCCTTCTGGAGGTCGGCGAGGTCCATGGCGTCCTTCGGGGCGGTGGTGTTCACCGGGGTGCCGTAGTCCGAGTAGCTGACCGTGACGTCCAGCGTCCCGGACTTGGTCTCGGCCTGCTCGCTCCGCTTGACCACGAGCTGGTCGGCGTCGACCCAGACGTCGATCCGGTCGCTGGTGATGCCGGCGGTTTCCAGGTTCTGCTTCAGCCGGTCGGCCTGCGCCTGGGTCATGCCCTGGCTGGTGGCCTTGGCCACGTCATCGGCGCTGAGCACGCCGGTGTAGTGGGTGGTGGCCTTGCCGTTCACCGTCTCGGGGCCGACCTCGGCGACCTTGCCGCTGGCGATCAGCGTCCGGACGCCCTGGACCGGGTCCGCGCTCTGGAGCTGGTCGGTGGCGCCGCCGGTCGCCTTGGCCATGTCGGCCTTGCCGTAGCGCACCCACTCCGGGCCGCCGTCTTGCACCGCCTTTCCGCCCAGGTGCATGTACATCGCGTCCTTGGTGTACAGGTAGCGCACGCTCGGGCCGCCGGTCACCGGCTCCAGGACCTTGGCCATCGGGGAGTCCGACAGGTCCATCGTGAGGTCGGCCTCCAGGCCGTCGGCCCAGGACACCGCGCCCTTGCCCTTCATGGTGACCTGGCCGATCTTGATCAGCTCGTCGACCTTCGCGCTCTTGGCGGCACTGGTCTTCCGGGTGACCTGCTCCAGGTAGACCGCCGGGCTGACCTTCTCCGGCTTGGCGCCGCCGGCCGGGGCGGCGGCCGAGGCCTCGGTGGCCGAGGTCGGCGCGGCCGGGGCGGCCTTCTTGTCGTCGCCGGTGTTGCAGGCGGTCGCGGTCAGCGCCAGGGCGGCGAGGACGACGGCGACGGCGGTCTTGCGGGTTCCAGCCATGATTCCCCCCTTGAGAATCCCCGGGCGGGCGGTGCGCCCCTGCCCCCGGGAGATCCGAACCCCCATGGAAGAACTGACGATCAGCTCTTCTCATGTTCTTCTCATGCGGACTCTAACGGATCCGCGAATCCCCCACCCACCGGATGTCCCCGCCGGGTCACCCGCCCGTGGAGGGCGTCGCGTCCGCCGTCCCGGGAGCCGAGACGTCCGTCGTGGTCACCGTGGTTCCGGCGCTCCCCCTGACCGTCTCGCGCAGCCGGAGCAGCTGCGTGCCGGGCCCGACCCAGACGTCGTACCCGATCGCCGTCACCCCGTGCTGCCGGTACCAGTCCAGCGTGGCCGCTCGCTGCTGCGGACTCAACTCCCCGTCCTTGCCGAACAGTTCGTCCACCGGCGCGGAACCCCGGTAGTGGGCCGCGGTCACCCCGGCCAGCTGCTCGCCGCCGAGCGAGCCGAGCTTGACGCCCTGCGCGATCCCGTACGCCCGGCCGCCCGGGCTGCTGATCAGCGCGGTCATCCAGCCGCCGGCGAAGCCGCCCGGGCCGGCGCCCGCCGCGGGGTCGGCCGACTCGGCGGTGCCGCGCTCCGCGTGCTTGGTCGCCCCGCCCTGGTACGCGAGGTCGAGCGCGCCGTCCTTCAGGGTCAGCCGGCCGCTGCCCAGTTCGTCGGTCACGCTCAGCGCGGCCTCGTCCGCGGCGCCCCAGACCAGCGTGCCGCTCGCGGTGCGCCGGCCGCCCGGGCCCTCCCGGACCACGTCGATCCGGGCGCTGCCGGCGTCGTCCAGCGCCTGCGCGGCCGCGAGCACCACCTGCCGGGGCGGCACCGGCGCGGACCCCCCGGGGGTGGCGGTGGTCGGGGCCGCCAGCAGGCTGCACCCGCTGGTGGTGGCGAGCAGCAGCGCGGCTGCCGCGAGAACGGTGGGGCGAGGGGCGGGCGGCACGGCACACTCCGGCGGTCACGGCTTCTCCACGTGGTCTGACCGGCAGAGCGTACGACGCCTCGGCCGACCGTTCCCATCCGTCGGCGTCCCGGGCCGGTGACCGCCGTCGTGCGGGCCCGCCGCGCGCGGGAACGACGGCGGGCCCGCACCCCCGGTGAAGGGGGTACGGGCCCGTCGTACGGACTGCTCTAGAGCACGGGGGCTCAGACCGCGGCCGGGTCCTCCTCGACGAGGAGGTTGCGGGTGCGGTTCGGGTCCACCTGGATGCCGGGGCCCATGGTGGTCGAGAACGCGGTCTTCTTGATGTAGCGGCCCTTGGCGGCGGACGGCTTGGCGCGGAGCACCTCGTCCAGCGCGGCGGCGTAGTTCTCGACCAGCTGCTCGTCGGTGAAGGAGGCCTTACCGATGATGAAGTGCAGGTTCGAGTGCTTGTCGACGCGGAACTCGATCTTGCCGCCCTTGATGTCGTTGACAGCCTTGGCGACGTCCGGGGTCACGGTGCCGGTCTTCGGGTTCGGCATCAGACCGCGGGGGCCGAGCACGCGGCCGAGGCGGCCGACCTTGCCCATGAGGTCCGGGGTGGCGACGACGGCGTCGAAGTCCAGCTTGCCCTTCGCGACCTCGTCGATCAGCTCGTCGGCACCGACGATGTCGGCGCCCGCAGCACGCGCGGCCTCGGCACGCTCGCCGGTCGCGAAGACCAGGACCCGAGCGGTCTTACCGGTGCCGTGCGGGAGGATCACGGTGCTGCGGACCATCTGGTCGGCCTTGCGCGGGTCGACGCCCAGACGCATGGCGACCTCAACGGTGCCGTCGAACTTGGTGGTGCTGGTCGCCTTGGCGAGGCGGACGGCCTCGAGGGGGGCGTAAAGGCGCTCGCGGTCGACCTGGGCGTCCGCGGCCTTCAGGGCCTTGCTGCGCTTCATGGCTGCTCCTGAATGGTGAATGGAGTTGTGGTGTCGACGGGCCCGCGCAGGCCCTACCACGGGGGACGAGAAGGGGTTCAGCCCTCGACGGTGATGCCCATCGACCGGGCGGTGCCGGCGATGATCTTCTCCGCAGCGTCCAGGTCGTTGGCGTTCAGGTCGGGCATCTTGGTGGTGGCGATCTCGCGGACCTGGGCGCTGGTGAGCTTGGCGACCTTGGTCTTGTGCGGCTCGCTGGAGCCCTTCTCGACACCGGCGGCCTTCAGGATGAGGCGCGCGGCCGGCGGCGTCTTCGTGATGAAGGTGAAGGAACGGTCCTCGTAGACCGTGATCTCCACCGGCACGATCATGCCGCGCTGCGACTCGGTCGCGGCGTTGTAGGCCTTGCAGAACTCCATGATGTTGACGCCGTGCTGGCCCAGCGCGGGGCCGACCGGCGGCGCGGGGTTGGCCGCACCGGCGTTGATCTGGAGCTTGATAAGCCCCGTGACCTTCTTCTTCTTGGGAGGCATGTCTCTCCGGGTCCTTCCGAGAGGTGATTGCTGGTGCGTGCGGAACCGGGGCGACACCCGGCCGCCAGCACACACATCGGACCAGGCTAACGCGTCCGCGCCGCTGGACCAAAACGGATTCGGGGCGGGGCACCCGGCCCCACCCCGAATCCAAAGACCGTATGACTAGTTCTTCTGGATCTGGTCGAAGGAGAGCTCGACCGGGGTCTCCCGGCCGAAGATCTCGACCAGGCCCTTGACCTTCTTCGAGTCCGGGTTGATCTCGTTGATGGTCGCCTGGAGGGTCGCGAACGGACCGTCGGTGACGGTGACCGAGTCGCCGACCTCGAAGTCCAGCACCTGGATCTCGCTCGGCTTGACCGGCGAGGGCTTGCCGGCCTCCTTGGCCGCCTGGCGCTCGACGTCCGGGGCGAGCATCTTGACGACCTCGTCCAGGGTCAGCGGGTACGGGTCGTAGGCGTTGCCGACGAAGCCGGTGACACCCGGGGTGTTGCGCACGACGCCCCAGGACTCCGGGGTGAGGTCCATGCGCACCAGGACGTAGCCGGGGAGCTTGTTCTGGCGGATGGTCTTGCGGTCGCCGTTCTTGATCTGGACGACCTCCTCCTGCGGCACCTCGGCCTGGAAGATGTACTCCTCGACGTTCAGCGAGACGGCGCGCTGCTCCAGGTTCTGCTTCACCCGGTTCTCGTAGCCGGCGTAGGTGTGGATCACGTACCACTCGCCCGGCATGAAGCGCAGGTCCTCGCGGAACTTGGCGACCGGGTCGACCTCGACGGCCTCGACCTCGGTCTCCTCGGCGGCCTCGGCCTCGCCCTCCACGTGCAGCGCGGCCTCCTCGGCGGGCTCGCCGGCCTCGGCCTCGTCGTACGCCTCGACCTCGTCCTCGTCGCTGTCCGCGGCGTCCACGATCTGCTCGGCGGACTCGGCGTCGTCAGCCAGCTCGGCCGCGTCCAGCTCGGCGGCGACATCCGCCTCGCGGACGGTCTCGTCGGCGTCGTACAGGGGGGACTCAGACACGGTGGCTGCTTCTTTCCTGGAGATGGTGAAGGTGGCGCGCTCCGCGACCGGCCCGGCGTGCGGCCGCTCGCGCGGGCGCCAGGTGAGGTCTCGGAGACTTCAACAGTACCGAGTCCACGGTAGCCGCGCGTACGTCCGGCGCCGACAGCTCGACCCGGACCGAAGAATCGGCCCGGGTCGGGAGTCTGGTGCGGAGGTGGGCGGTCGGATCAGCCGAAGACCCAGAGGCTCAGCTTGGAGAAGCCGTAGTCCAGGCCCGCCACGAAGGCCATCACGACCACGACGAACGTGACCACGACGGCGGTGTAGTTGGTGAGTTCGCTGCGGGAGGGCCAGACGACCTTGCGCAGCTCCGCGATGATCTGGCGGTAGAACAGCCCGATCCGCGCGAACAGGCCCTTCTTGGCCCGCTTGCCCGACTTCTTGCCCCCGCGCTTGCCCGACGCCTCGGCCGAGGTGGCCTCCGCGGCGCTGTCGGCACCCTCGGGGTTGCCGCTCTCAGGCGTTGCGGTGGAGCCCGTGGTCTCCGTCACTCGTCCTCACCTGAATCCGGGTCCTGCCGGACTTCGTCGCGCACCCGGTGGCGCACGACCAGCCGGCTAGCGGTGCTGATCGGTGCCATCTCCGCATCAAGCCCGCTCACTCCTGTGGAGCGAACGGGCTGGAAACGGATCTAGCAGCAGGGCAAGAGGGACTCGAACCCCCAACCGCCGGTTTTGGAGACCGGTGCTCTACCAATTGAGCTATTGCCCTACGGCGCCTCGCGGCTCCGGTGGCGACCAACCTACCGCATCTCTCTCCGCTGTCCGTACAGGCGGTGAAAGCTCCGGTCTTTCTCGGCGGGCCGTCGAGCAGTGAGTGTACGTGGTCGAGGGGTGTTTGGTCGAACCTCTTCTTCCGGACCGGCCGGTCAGCCGCCGGATGTCCGGCGCGGCGGGGCCTCCGCCGGGGAATCGCCGGGGCCGCGATGCGGACGGAAACGTACGGATGCCGATACCCCGATGCCCGGTCCGTCCGGGTTCTGCGACCATGCAGGCATGAGCGCTTCCACCCCTCAGCCCGACCAGTCCATCCGCCCCGCCGACCGCCGGGTCTCCGCCCGCGTCGGCGCGATCGCCGAGTCCGCGACCCTCGCCGTGGACGCCAAGGCCAAGGCCCTCAAGGCCGCCGGCCGCCCGGTCATCGGCTTCGGCGCCGGCGAGCCCGACTTCCCGACGCCGGACTACATCGTCGAGGCGGCCGTCGAGGCCTGCCGCGACCCGAAGAACCACCGCTACACCCCGGCGGGTGGCCTGCCCGAGCTGAAGGCCGCGATCGCCGCCAAGACGCTGCGCGACTCCGGGTACGAGGTGGACGCCTCCCAGGTGCTGGTCACCAACGGCGGCAAGCAGGCGATCTACGAGGCCTTCGCGGCGATCCTGGACCCGGGCGACGAGGTCATCATCCCGGCCCCGTACTGGACCACCTACCCGGAGTCGGTCCAGCTGGCCGGCGGTGTCCCGGTGGAGGTCGTCTCCGACGAGACCACCGGCTACAAGGTCTCGGTCGAGCAGCTGGAGGCCGCCCGCACCGAGAACACCAAGGTGGTGCTGTTCGTCTCGCCGTCCAACCCGACCGGCGCGGTGTACACCGAGGCCGAGGCCGAGGCGATCGGCCGCTGGGCGCTGGAGCACGGCCTGTGGGTGCTCACCGACGAGATCTACGAGCACCTGGTGTACGGCGACGCGAGCTTCACCTCGCTGCCGGCCCTGCTGCCCGAGCTGGCCGACAAGTGCATCGTGGTCAACGGCGTGGCCAAGACCTACGCGATGACCGGCTGGCGGGTGGGCTGGGTGATCGGCCCCAAGGACGTCATCAAGGCCGCGACCAACCTCCAGTCGCACGCCACCTCGAACGTCTCCAACGTCGCCCAGCGCGCCGCCCTGGCCGCCGTGGCCGGCGACCTGGACGCGGTGGCCGAGATGCGCGAGGCCTTCGACCGCCGCCGCCGCACCATCGTGCGGATGCTCAACGAGATCGAGGGCGTGGTCTGCCCCGAGCCCGAGGGCGCCTTCTACGCCTACCCGTCGGTCAAGGGCCTGCTGGGCAAGGAGATCCGCGGCCGGCGCCCCCAGACCTCCGGCGAGCTGGCCGCCCTGATCCTGGACGAGGCCGAGGTCGCGGTCGTCCCGGGCGAGGCCTTCGGCACCCCCGGCTACCTGCGCCTGTCCTACGCGCTCGGCGACGCCGACCTGGTCGAGGGCGTCAGCCGGGTGCAGAAGCTGCTCGGCGAGGCCCGCGACTGACCAAGGCATCAACCTGACGTCCGGGATTCACCCGACACGCCGCCTCCTTTCACCCCTTCAGGGGATCGGAAGGAGGCGGTTCCCGTTCGGGGGCCGCATACGGCAGTATTCGCGAATGGAACGCCTGTTGAATCCGCGAGACGTCAGGGGCCTCCCCAAGGCCCACCTGCACCTGCACTTCACCGGCTCGATGCGGCCCGCCACCCTCCTGGAGCTGGCCGACAAGCACGGCGTCCGGCTGCCGGAGGCGCTCAGCTCCGGCGAGCCGCCCCGGCTGCGGGCCACCGACGAGCGGGGCTGGTTCCGCTTCCAGCGGCTGTACGACACCGCCCGCTCGGTGCTGCGGGACGAGGAGGACATCCGCCGGCTGGTCCTGGAGACCGCCGAGGACGAGCGCCGGGACGGCTCCCGCTGGCTGGAGATCCAGGTCGACCCGACCTCGTACGCGCCCCGGCTGGGCGGGCTGATCCCCGCGCTGGAGCTGATCCTGGACGCGGTGGAGCACGCCGCCGAGGCCACCGGGGTGGGCATCCGGGTGCTGGTCGCGGCCAACCGGATGAAGTCCCCGATGGACGCCCGGACGCTGGCCCGGCTGGCCGTCCGCTACGCCGACCACGGGGTGGTCGGCTTCGGCCTCTCCAACGACGAGCGCCGGGGCCTGGCCCGGGACTTCGACCGGGCCTTCGCGATCGCCCGCAAGGGCGGGCTGCTGGCGGCCCCGCACGGCGGCGAGCTGGCCGGGCCGGAGTCCGTCCGGGACTGCCTGGACGACCTGGGCGCCGCCCGGATCGGCCACGGCGTGCGGGCCGCCGAGGACCCGCGCCTGATGGAGCGGCTGGCGGACCGGCAGGTCACCTGCGAGGTCTGCCCGTCCTCGAACGTCTCGCTCGGCGTCTACGAGCGCCCCGAGGAGGTGCCGCTGCGCCGGCTCTTCGACGCCGGGGTGCCGCTCGCCCTGGGCGCGGACGACCCGCTGCTGTTCGGCAGCCGGCTGGCCGCCCAGTACGAGCTGGTCCGGGACGTGCTGGGCTTCTCCGACGCCGAACTCGCCGAGCTGGCCCGCCAGTCGGTGCGCGGCTCGGTCGCGCCGGAGGCGGTCCGCAAGGAGCTGCTGGCGGACATCGACGGCTGGCTGGCGGGCGCCCGGTCCAGCGCGGACGCCACCGCCGCCGTACCCGCCTGAGGCCCGTCCGGCGCCGGAGGCCGCCCGGTCGTCAGAGCTTGACGCCCACCATCACCGGCTCGTTCACCAGCTCCACCCCGAAGGCCTCGCGGACCCCGTCCCGGATCTCCCGGGCCAGCGCCAGCAGGTCCTCGGCGGTGGCCGAACCGCGGTTGGTCAGCGCCAGGGTGTGCTTGGTGGAGAGCGTCGCCGGGCCGCTGCCGTAGCCCTTGCCGAAGCCCGCCTTGTCGATCAGCCAGGCCGCCGAGGTCTTGGTGCAGCCCTCCGGGGCCGGGTAGGCGGGGGCGTTCTCGGTGCCCGGACGGGTGCGGAAGGACTCGTACTGCGCGGCCGTGAGCACCGGGTTGGTGAAGAAGGAGCCGGCCGACCAGGTGTCGTGGTCCGCCGGGTCCAGCACCATGCCCTTGCCGGAGCGCAGCTCCAGCACCGCGCCGTACGCCTCGGCCAGCGGCACCCGCTCGCCCTGCTCGACGCCGAAGTGCCGGGCCACCTCGGCGTACTTGACCGGGGTGGAGAGGCCCGCGTGGTCCGCCAGGGCGAACCGCACCCGCAGCACCACGTAGCGGTCCGGCTCGGCCTTGAAGCGGCTGTGCCGGTAGGAGAAGGCGCACTCGGCGCCGGACAGCGTGACCACCGCGCCGGCGGTGCGGTCGTAGGCGACCACCTCGGTGATCGACTGCGCGACCTCCTGGCCGTACGCGCCCACGTTCTGCACCGGGGTGGCGCCCGCCGAGCCGGGGATGCCGGCCAGGAACTCGATGCCCGCCAGGCCGTGCTCCAGCACGGTGCGGCGGACCACCTCGGACCAGGTCTCGCCGGCCGCGACCTCCAGGGCGGTGCCGTCCAGGGCGAGGCCGGCGGTGGCGATCCGCAGCACGGTGCCGGGGAAGCCGGCGTCGCCGATCACCAGGTTGGAGCCGCCACCGAGGACCAGCAGCGGCTCACCGGCCGCGTCGGCCTCGCGAACGGCCGCGATCACCTCGTCGTCGGTGTGCGCGGTCACCAGGCGGCGGGCCGGGCCGCCGAGCCGGAGCGTGGTCAGCGGGGCGAGGGGGGCGTCGTTTTCTACCAGCACGCCCACCAGCGTACGGGTGGCGGGGACGCCCGCCGGCACCCCCGCCACCCGCCGCCCGTGCGCCGCTCAGATCCGGGCGGGCTCGGCCGGGCCCCCGGCCCGCTCCCCCGCCTCGGCCGGGCCCCCGGCCCGCTCCTCCGCCGCCGCGGCCCGCGCCCGGCCGCGCGGCGGGACGAACACCGCGGCGAGCGCGCCGAGCGCGACGGCCGCCGCGCCCACGTACAGCGCGGGCACCAGTCCGTCCGTGAAGGCCCGCGCCGACTGGTAGCCGCCCCGGGCCGAGAAGACCGCCGCCAGCACGGCGACCCCGAGCGCCCCGCCGACCTCGCGCAGCGCGTTGTTGGCGCCGGAGGCGATGCCCTGCTCCTGCGGCCGGACGCTGGCCATCACCAGCTGGGCGGTCGGGCCGAAGTACAACGACATGCCGATCCCGCAGATCACGATGGCCGGGAGCTGGGCGACGTAGTCCAGGCCGGTGCTCCCGTCCACGACCAGACCGAACAGCGCCAGTCCGACGGCCTGGAGCGCCAGCCCGGTGACCACGATCGGCCGGCCGCCGATCCGGTCGGACAGGATGCCCGCGAGGGGCGAGACCAGCAGCGGCATCGCCGTCCAGGGCAGCATCCGGACGCCCGCCTCCTGCGGGCTGAAGCCGCCCACGCCCTGGAGGTACTGGCTGATCAGGAAGATCGAGCCGAACATCCCGAGGTACATCAGCAGGCTGGCGGCGTTGACGGCCGAGAAGGCCCGGACGCGGAACAGCCGCATCGGCAGCAGCGGGTGGGCGGCCACGCTCTGCTCGTACCGGACGAAGGCGGCCAGCAGCAGGACACCGGCGACCAGCGAGCCGAGGACCAGCGGGCTGGTCCAGCCGTCCGGGTTGCCGCGGATCAGGCCGAGCACGACCCCGAACATCCCCAGGCTGACCAGCACCGTCCCGGGCACGTCCAGGGTCCGGCCGGCGGCGCCCCGGCTCTCTTCGAGCCGCAGGAAGGCCAGCGGCAGCAGCAGGAGGCCGACCGGGACGTTCACCCAGAAGATCCACTGCCAGGAGAAGTGCTCGGTCAGCGAGCCGCCGATCAGCGGTCCGGCGGCGACGGCGAGGCCGCTGACGCCCGACCAGATGCCGAAGGCCAGCCCCCGCTTCGCCTGGGGCACGGCGGCGGTGAGCAGGGTCAGGGTGAGCGGCATCATCACCGCGGCGCCCACGCCCTGGACGGCCCGGGCGGCGATCAGCTCGCCGATCTCCGGGGAGAGGGCCGCCGCGGCGGAGCCGGCGGTGAATATCGCCAGGCCGACCAGGAAGATCCGCCGGCGCCCGAAGCGGTCGCCGAGGGCGGCGCCGAACATCAGCAGCACGGCGAAGCTCAGGGTGTACGCGCTGACCGTCCACTCCAGGTCGGACAGCCCGCCGCCGAGCTCCTCGCGGATCGACGGCAGTGCGGTGGTGACCACCAGGTTGTCCAGGGCGGCCATGAAGCCGGCCGCGCTGACGATCACCAGTGTCCAGATCGCGGCTCTGCCCATCGCCGCCGGTTTCTCCGTCATGGTCTCCCCCAGGTTCTCTAGGTAGTTATTGCTCAATAACTTCTGTGGGCCGAAAGAAGGCCGCGCGGACACCACCGTGCGACCGGCCTACGCGGGCGGCCCGCACCCGTCGAAGCCGCCCCAGATCCGGTGGTCCTGCGGATAGCCCAGCGCCACCAGGGTGTTGATCAGCATCCCGTACGCGAAGAACCGGGTGGTGCCCTCCGGGTCGCCGCCGATCCGGATGCTGACCCGGTCGAACAGGCTCTCCCACAGCCGCCGGGCGGTCTCCCCGATCTCCTCCTCGCCGGCCATCCGGGCCGAGAACACCGAGACGTACAGCTGCATCTGCATCATCAGCTGGTCACGGTCCTCGACCAGCCCCATGTAGGCGTCGGACATCGCCTCGGCCGCCGCCGTGCCGGACAGCCCGGCGGAGGCCTCGTCGAAGACCCGCCAGGTCTCCTCGACGCAGCGCTCGGCAGCGGCGGCGAAGATCGCCTGCTTGCCGGGGAACAGCCGGAACAGGTACGGCTGCGAGACGCCCACCCGCCGGGCGATCGCCTCGGTCGAGGTGCCGTGGTAGCCACCCCGGGCGAACTCGATCATGGCGGCCCGGACGACGCTCTCGCGCCGCTCCTCCGCGCTCATCCGGATGCTCGACTTCGCCACGGCTCCAAGTTAGTGGCTGATCACTATCCACACAAGCCCCGCGGCCGCGGCCGGGTTCCCGTGCGCTACGGGACCCGGGCCGCGGCCGCGGGGCTCGCGAAAGGGGCTCAGCCGAGCCGGACGACGGCCCGGGACATCCCGAGCACCTTCTGCCCGCCCGTGGTGGCCAGCAGGTCGACCTGCACCCGGCGGTCCTCCAGCTTCTTGGCGACCTTGGCCGAGACCTCGACCACCGCGCCGACCCCGTCGTTCGGCACCGGCACCGGGCGGGTGAACCGCACGCCGTACTCGACCACCGCGGCCGGGTCGCCGACCCAGTCGGTGACCACCCGGATCGCCTCGGCCATGGTGAACATGCCGTGCGCGATGACGTCCGGCAGGCCGACCTCCAGGGCGAACTTCTCGTTCCAGTGGATCGGGTTGAAGTCGCCCGAGGCGCCCGCGTACCGCACGAGCGTGTCGCGGGTCACCGGGAAGGACTGCGCCGGCAGTTCGGTGCCGACCTCGACCTCGTCGTAGCTGATCGCCATCGCGCTCACTCCCCCGCCTCGTCGGCGGCCCGGGCCACCAGGGTCATGACCGACGTCACCACGTGCTCGCCGGTCGCGTCCGTCACCTCGCCACGCACGGTGAGCACGTCGTTGCCCGCCAGCGACTTGATGTTGTCGATGGTCACCTCGACCGACAGCCGGTCGCCGGCCCGCACCGGGCGGGTGTAGGCGAACTTCTGGTCGCCGTGCACCACCCGGCTGAAGTCCAGGCCCAGCTCCGGGTCCTCGACCACCTGGGCGGCGGCCCGGTAGGTGATCACGAACGGGAAGGTCGGCGGGGCGATCACGTCGGGGTGGCCCAGCGCCTTCGCCGCCTCCTGGTCGGTGTACGCCGGGTTGGCGTCACCGATCGCGGTCGCGAACTCGCGGATCTTCTCCCGGCCGACCTCGTACGGCTCGGTGGGCGGGTAGCTACGCCCGATGAAGGAGGGGTCGAGCGCCATGGCGGCTCCTCGGAAACGCGGGTGGATACGAAAAAACTCCGGGCCGCACCCCCTGGTGAGGGATGCGGCCCGGAGTCAGAGACCTGAATTCACACAGGCCCGTCGCCCTGCGAGAGGGTCAGCGGGTCTCGCGGTGCGCGGTGTGCGAGTTGCAGCGGGGGCAGTGCTTCTTCATCTCAAGACGGTCCGGGTCGTTACGCCGGTTCTTCTTGGTGATGTAGTTCCGCTCCTTGCACTCCACGCAGGCCAGCGTGATCTTCGGGCGGACGTCGGTGGCAGCCACGGGAGTGCCTTCCTTGGACAACGAATAAGAACACAACAAGAGTAGCCGACCGGGAGTGCGATCTCCCGACCGACTACGCGGGGTAGCGGTGACCGGACTTGAACCGGTGACACAGCGATTATGAGCCGCTTGCTCTACCAACTGAGCTACACCGCCACAGTGATCCGCAGCACAGCCGGAGCTGACTGCTTCTCACCCGAGCCCCCATGCGGAATCGAACCGCAGACCTTCTCCTTACCATGGAGACGCTCTACCGACTGAGCTATAGGGGCGAACGAGGAAGAGATTACACGTTTCGCGCCCGGAGGTGAAATCCGTATCCCGCGGCGAAGACCGCAGGTGGGCGCGGTGCACGGGCGAGCGATCCAAGGCCCGGCGTTCGATCGGCCTGCGAGCCGGGCGGCCCGGCCCGGTACGACTATTGCCCGCCTCCCGGCGACCCGCCCCCCGGGCCCATAGGCTCGTCGCTCATTGATCGGGAGGACTGGCCGGCTGGACGGGCCAGCCGTACGGGGCCGACCGCGCGGGCCGGCCCGAGAAGGAGCCGGCGATGGACAGCGCAGCCGCGGACGGGCCGCACTCCGGGCCCGGCCCGGCGGCCAACCCCCTCGGGCACGGCCCCGTCCTGCTGCTCACCGACGCCCGGCTCGCCGACGGACGCGTGGTGGACGTCCGGATCAGCGGCGACCGGATCCAGGCGGTCGGCACCGCCGGCGGCCTAGGCCCGCTACCAGCCCTGCCCGGCACCCCCACCGTCACCACCGGCGCCCGGATCGACCTGCGGGGCTACCTGCTGCTCCCGGCCCCCGCCGAGGCGCACGCCCACTACGACGCCGCCTTCTCCGCCGCCCTGCCCGCCCCGCCACCGGACAGCCCGGCCGACCTCACCCGCCGGATCACCGAGGCCGCGCTCACCTCGCTCGGCTACGGCGCCACCGCCCAGCGCACCCACGTCCGGATCGGCGACGTGCACGGCCTGGACCGGCTGGAGGCGGTGCTCACCGCCCGGCAGGCGCTGCGCGGGCTGGCCGAGCTCCAGGCGGTGGCGATGCCCCGGCTGCTCACCGGACGGGCCGGCGCGGACGGGCGGGCCCAGCTGCGCGAGGCGCTCAAGCTCGGCGCCACGGCGGCCGGCGGCTGCCCGGAGCTGGACCCGGACCCGGCCGGGTACGTGCAGCTGCTGCTGGAGGCCGCCCGGGAGGCGGACTGCTCGGTGGACCTGCACACCGACGCCGGGGACGCGCCCCGGCTGGCCCGGCTGGTCGGGGCGCTGGCGCCGCTGCGGCCGCGGGTGACGCTCGGCCCGTGCGGGGCGCTGGCCCGGGGCGCGGCGACGGTGCTGGCGACCGCCGGGGTGCGGGTGGTCTGCCTGCCGCAGAACGGCTGCTGCACCGGGCTGGAGGGCCGGGCGGCGGGACTGCGGCCGGGCCTGGTACGGGAGTTGGCCGCCGCCCGGGTGCCGCTGGTGGCGGGCAGCGGGGCGCTGCGCGATCCGTCCAACCCGGTCGGCCGGGCCGATCCGCTGGAGTCGGCCTATCTGCTGGCCGCCGGCGGGGAGTTGGACCCGGAGGCGGCGTACGACGCGGTGGCGAACCAGGCCCGGGCGGCGCTCGGGCTGCCGCCGGTCCGGGTGGACGCCGGGTTCCCGGCGGAGCTGCTGGCGGTGCGCGGGGACAGCCTGGCCGGGGCGCTCGCGGGCGGGCACAGCCGGCTGGTGGTGCACAGCGGGCGGGTGGTCAGCCGGACCAGCGCGGTGCGGGAGTTCGCGGACACGGTGGCCCTGGCGCTGCCCCGGCAGTGCGGTGGCGGGGAGGGGTGAGCCGGGGCCCGGCGCGTTCCGCGAACGGCTGGGGGCGCGCGACGGATGTCACGCGCCCCTCCCCCACCTACCGGCCGTCCGGGGACGGCGGCCGGAGCGGCCCCGGGCTTCCCCCACACGGAGCGGGGCCCGCTCCTTCGACCCCGACGCTACGCCCACGGAGCACCGCCACCGAGCGGCCTTGACGCCCTCCTGTCGCCCACCGTCCCCGTCTTGACGGCGCGTTGACGGCTCGTCGGCGGGGCGCGTCCCTGGCCCGCACGCCGTGGCGCGCTCCGGTCAGGGGACGTACCGGTAGCCGATCCCCGGCTCGGTGACCAGGTGCCGAGGCCGGGCCGGGTCGCGCTCCAGCTTGCGGCGCAGCCCGGCGAAGTAGACCCGCAGGTAGTTGCCGCGCCCCTCCTGGGCCGGGCCCCACACCTCGCGCAGGATCTGCCGGCCGGGGACCAGCCGGCCCGGGTTGGCGAGCAGCAGGGCGAGGATGCGCCACTCGGTCGGGGTGAGCCGGACCGGGCCGGACGGGCCGTTCACCACGGTGGCCACGAGGTCCACGGTGTGGTCGCCGATCACCGGCAGGCTCGGTGGCGCGCCGCCCGGCGGTCGGCGCAGCACGGCGCGCAGCCGGGCCAGCAGCTCGTCCATCAGGAACGGCTTGGTGAGGTAGTCGTCGGCGCCCGCGTCCAGGGCGCCCACCTTGTCGGCGGCGTCGGTGCGGCCGGAGAGCACGATGACCGGCATCGTGGCGCGGGTGCGCAGGCCGCGCAGCACGTCCATCCCGTCGAGGTCGGGCAGGCCGAGGTCGAGCAGGACGGCGTCCGGGGCGTGGTGCGCGGCGCGGTCGAGCGCCTCGCCGCCGCTGGCGGCGGTGCGGACGGCGTACTGCCGGGCGGTGAGGTTGATCCGCAGGGTGCGCAGCAGGGCCGGCTCGTCGTCGACGACCAGGATCTCGCTCATGAGTCGGCCTCGTCGGGTCCGGCGGCGGGCAGGGTCAGCAGCATGGTGGTGCCGCCGCCCGGGGTGTCCTCGACCTCCAGGCTGCCGCCCATCGCCTCGGCGAGGCCGCGGGAGAGGGCGAGGCCGAGGCCGACCCCGGTGGTGTTGTCGGTGTCGCCGAGGCGCTGGAAGGGCAGGAAGACCCGGTCCCTATCCTCCGGGGCGATGCCGGGACCGCGGTCGATCACCCGGATCTCGACCTGGTGGGCGTGGTGGCTGGCGGTGACCAGGACGGGCGTGCCGGGGGCGTTGTGGCGCAGCGCGTTGGTGATCACGTTGGCGAGGACCCGCTCCAGCAGGGGTGGGTCGGCGAGCACCGGTGGGGTGCCCTCCTCGATGTCGACGGTCAGGTCGAGCGGCCGGACCGGGGTGTGCGGGCCGGGGAGGCTGTCGAGCGCCCTGGGCAGGATCTCGTCCAGGTGGGTCTCGGCGAGGTGCAGGGTGAGCGCGCCGGCCTGGAGGCGGCTCATGTCGAGCAGGTTGTCGACCAGCCGGGTGAGCTTGACCAGGGACTCGTCGGCGGTGGCGAGGAGTTCGGCCTGGTCCTCGGCCGAGAACTCGACGTCGGGGCTGCGCAGCGAGCCGACCGAGGCGCGGGCGGCGGCCAGCGGGGTGCGCAGGTCGTGGCTGACGGCGGCGAGCAGCGCGGTGCGCATCCGGTCGGCGGCCCTGATCGGTTCGACCTCGGCGGCGGCCACGGCCAGCCGGTCGCGTTCCAGCGCGGCGGCGAGGTGGGCGGCGAAGGCGGTCAGCACCCGCTGGTCTGCGGCGGGCAGCCGGCGGCCGGTGAGCACCAGGACGGCGCCCTCGCCGACCGGGACCTCGGTGGTCTCGTACGGGCCGTCCGCCCCGCCGGGCTGGTCGCCCTCGTGCTCGTGCCCGTCCTCGCGTCCGTCGTCGCTCCGGCCCTCGCGCCCGCCCTCGCGCCCGCCCTTGTGCCCGCCCTCGCTGTGGGCGAGCACCTCGCCGTCGGCCCGGGAGAGCAGGGTGACGGCCCGCATGCCGAAGGCCGTCCGGGACTTCTCCAGCAGGGCGGGCAGCGCGTCGGCACCGCGCAGCACGCTGCCGGCCAGGGTGGAGAGGGTCTCGGCCTCGGCGGTGGCGCGGGCGGCCCGGCTGGTGAGCCGGCCGGCGTGGTCGACCACGGTGGAGACGGTGAGCGCGATGGCGGCGAAGACCACCAGGGCGACGATGTTGTTGGTCTCGCCGATGGTCAGGCTGTGGATCGGCGGGATGAAGTAGTAGTTGAGCAGCACCGAGGCGACGAACGAGGCCAGCAGGGCCGACACGGCGCCGCCGAGCAGGGCGACGATGACCACGCCGAGCTGGAAGATCAGCGCGTCGGTGGTCAGGTTGATGCTGTGGTGGGCCTGGGAGAGCAGGGCGGTGAGCAGCCAGGGCAGCACCAGTCCGGCCAGGTAGCCGGCGACGGTGCGGCGCCGGGAGTGGCGGCGGCCGAGCGAGGGCAGCCGCCCGCGGCCGGTGAACTCGTGGGTGACCATGTGGACGTCGATGTCCTCGGAGGCGTCCACGGTGGTCTGTCCGGTGCCGGGGCCGGTGAGGAAGCGGTTGATCCGGCCGCGGCGGCTGGTGCCGAGCACCAGCTGGGTGGCGTGGTGGGCGCGGGCGAAGGCGAGCAGCGCGGTGGGGACGTCGTCGCCGACGACCACGTGGTAGGTGCCGCCGAGGGTCTCCACCAGCTGCCGCTGCTGGGCGAGCGCGCCGGAGGAGGCGCCGGCCAGGCCGTCGCTGCGGGAGACGTGGACGGCCAGCAGTTCGCCGCCGGCCGTGCGCAGAGAGGGGCGACGCGGAGCGTCCCGGCCGAGGGTGGCGGGGGGAGACGAGCGGGAGATCCGGGCGGCGCGGCGGATCAGGGTCTCGCCCTCGGGGCCGCCGGTGAGGGCGACCACGACGCGCTCGCGGGTCTCCCAGACCCGGTCGATGTTGTGGCTGGTCCGGTAGTCGCGCAGGCCCTCGTCCACCCGCCCGGCCACCCAGAGCAGGGCGAGTTCGCGCAGGGCGGTGAGGTTGCCGATCCGGAAGTAGTTGGAGAGCGCGGCGTCCACCTTCTCCGCCCGGTAGATGTTGCCGTGGGCCATCCGGCGGCGCAGCGCCTGGGGGGCCATGTCGACGAGTTCGATCTGGTCGGCCCGGCGGACCACCTCGTCCGGGACGGTCTCGCGCTGGGGGATGCCGGTGATCTTCCGGACGACGTCGTTCAGCGACTCCAGGTGCTGGATGTTGACGGTGGTGACGACGTCGATCCCGGCGGCGAGCAGTTCCTCGACGTCCTGCCAGCGCTTGGCGTGCCGGCCGCCGGGGATGTTGGTGTGCGCCAGCTCGTCGACCAGCAGGACGGCCGGGCGGCGGGCGAGCGCTCCGTCGAGGTCCATCTCCTCGAACTCGGCGCCGCGGTAGGCGCGTCGGACCCTCGGCAGGACCTCCAGGCCCGCCAGCATGGCCTCGGTGTGGTGGCGGCCGTGGCATTCGACGTACCCGACCACGACGTCGGCCCCGCGCTCCTGTCTGCGCCGGGCCTCGTCGAGCATCCGATAGGTCTTGCCGACCCCCGGCGCTGAGCCGAGGTACACCCTCAGCCGGCCGCCGCGGAGGCCGGTGCCGGTGGTGAGGTCGCGGGCCATGGGCACTGCTCTTTCCATCGGGAGGTGGTGCACGTCTGCGGACGCGGGCCGGGGGGGGGGGGGGGGGGGGGGGGGGGGGGAGGAGGAGGGGGGGGGGGGGGGGGGGGGGGGGGGGGGGGGGGGGGGGGGGGGGTGGGGGGGGGCTTTACCCCCCCCCCCCCCCCCCCCCCCCCCCCCCCCCCCCCCCCCCCCCCCCCCCTCCCTTCCCCCCCCCCCCCCCCCCCCCCCCCGGCCCGGTCACCCGCTGATCTGATGTAGCGTCACTTCTGCTCGCTGAGAGCCTTGTTGAGCAGCAGGACGTTGACGCCCTCGCCGCCGAGGAAGCCGGCCGAGCGGCCCTCGGTGTGCTCGTCGACGAGGTGCTTCACCGTCTCCACCGGCAGGCCGCGGTTCTTCGCGACCCGGTCGACCTGCTCCTCGGCGTACGCGACGGAGATGTGCGGGTCGAGGCCGGAGCCGGAGGCGGTCAGCGCGTCGGCGGGGACGGTAGCCGGGTCGACGCCGTCGAAGGCGGCGACGGCGGCGCGCCGGTCCTCGACGGCCTTCAGCAGGTCATCGCTGTTCGGACCGAGGTTGCTGGCACCGGAGTTGTCACCGGCGTAGCCGTTGGCGGAGGGCCGGGGCTGGAACCACTTCGGATCCGGCCGGGGCTCCTCCTTCGGGTCGTCCGGGTCGGCCTTCGGGAGGTCGAAGCTCTGGCCGATGAGGCTGGAGCCGACCTGCCGGCCGTCGGACGTCACGATCGAGCCATTGGCCTTGTCGCCGAACGCGGCCTGGCTGATCCCGGTGATCAGCAGCGGGTATGCGATTCCGAGGATCACCGTGAGCACCAGCAGCGCGCGCAGCGCGGTGAGGTGGGTGCGCAGGATCGTCGGCAGGGGCTTGGACATGGTTTTCTCTCCTTCCCCGTGTCAGCCGAGGCCGGGGATGAACTGGATGATCAGGTCGATCAGCTTGATGCCGACGAACGGCACCACCAGGCCGCCGAACCCGTAGACGCCGATGTTGCGGCGCAGCAGCGAGCTGGCGTCGGACGGGCGGTAGCGCACGCCGCGCAGGGCGAGCGGGATCAGGCCGATGATGACCAGGGCGTTGAAGACGATCGCCGAGGTGATCGCGGACTGGGGGCTGTGCAGGCCCATGATGTTGAGGTGGCTCAGGCCGGGGTAGACCCCGGCGAACATCGCGGGGATGATCGCGAAGTACTTGGCCACGTCGTTGGCGATCGAGAAGGTGGTCAGCGCGCCGCGGGTGATCAGCAGCTGCTTGCCGATCTCCACGATCTCGATCAGCTTGGTGGGGTTGGAGTCCAGGTCGACCATGTTGCCGGCCTCCTTGGCGGCCATGGTCCCGGTGTTCATCGCGACGCCGACGTCGGCCTGGGCGAGCGCGGGGGCGTCGTTGGTGCCGTCGCCGGTCATCGCGACCAGCTTGCCGCCCTCCTGCTCCTTCTTGATCAGGGCCATCTTGTCCTCGGGGGTGGCCTCGGCGAGGAAGTCGTCCACGCCGGCCTCCTGCGCGATCGCCTTGGCGGTCAGCGGGTTGTCGCCCGTGATCATGATGGTCTTGATGCCCATCCGGCGGAGCTCGTCGAAGCGCTCCCGCATGCCCTCCTTGACGACGTCCTTGAGGTGGATGACCCCGAGGACGCGGGCGGGCTCGCGGCCGGTCCTCGCGGCCACCACCAGCGGGGTGCCGCCGGCCGCGGAGATCCGGTCGACCAGGGCGGCGACCTCGTCGCCGACCGAGCCGCCGTTGTCCTTCACCCAGGCGGAGACGGAGCCGGCCGCCCCCTTGCGGACCTGGTGGAGTCCCTCCGCCTCGTCCAGGTCGACGCCCGACATCCGGGTCTGGGCCGTGAACGGGACCCAGGTGGCGTGCGTCAACTCGCCCTGGGCGCGGGCCCGCAGGCCGTACTCGGTCTTGGCGAGGACCACGATCGAGCGGCCCTCCGGGGTCTCGTCCGCGAGGGAGGAGAGCTGGGCGGCGTCGGCCAGTTCCCCGGTGCCCACCCCCGGGGCGGGCAGGAACTCGGCGGCCTGGCGGTTGCCCAGGGTGATGGTGCCGGTCTTGTCGAGCAGCAGGGTGTTGACGTCTCCGGCGGCCTCGACGGCGCGGCCGGACATCGCCAGCACGTTGCGCTGCACCAGGCGGTCCATGCCGGCGATGCCGATCGCGGAGAGCAGCGCGCCGATGGTGGTCGGGATGAGCGCCACGATCAGGGCGACCAGGACGATCATCGACTGCGGGGCGCCCGCGTAGGTGGCCATCGGCTGGAGCGTGACGACCGCGACCAGGAAGACGATGGTCAGCGAGGCGAGCAGGATGTTGAGCGCGATCTCGTTCGGCGTCTTCTGCCGGGCGGCGCCCTCGACCAGGGCGATCATCCGGTCGATGAAGGTCTTGCCGGGCTCGGAGGAGATCTTCACGACGATCCGGTCGGACAGCACCTTGGTGCCGCCGGTGACGGCGCTGCGGTCGCCGCCGGACTCCCGGATGACGGGCGCGGACTCACCGGTGATCGCCGACTCGTCGACGGACGCGACGCCCTCGACGACGTCGCCGTCGCCGGGGATGGTCTGGCCGGCCTCGACCACCACGTGGTCGCCGAGCCGCAGTGCGGTGCCGGGCACCTCCTCCTCGGCCCGGGTGTCCGGCCAGTTCGTGAGCCGGCGGGCCATGGTGTCGGTCTTGGTCTTGCGCAGGGTGTCGGCCTGGGCCTTGCCGCGGCCCTCGGCGACGGCCTCGGCCAGGTTGGCGAAGACCGTGGTGAGCCAGAGCCAGACGGTGATGGCCCAGGCGAACACGGAGGGGTCGGCGATCGCGGAGACGGTGGTGACCACCGAGCCGATCTCGACCACGAACATCACCGGGTTCCTGACCATCACCCGGGGGTCGAGCTTCCTCACCGCGTCCGGCAGGGACGCGACGATCAGCTTGGGGTCGAGGAGGCCGCTCGCCACTCTGTGGGGTGCGGCGGGCTCGGTCCTGTCGGCCGGTGCGGGGTTGAGCGTAGGGGTGGACATCAGGAGGAGAGACCTTCCGCGATCGGCCCGAGAGCCAGGGCCGGGAAGTAGGTGAGGCCGACGACGATCAGGACGACGCCCGACAGGAGTCCCACGAACAGCGGCTTGTGGGTGGGCAGGGTGCCCGGGGTGGCCGGGACGGGCTGCTGCCGGGCGAGCGAGCCGGCCAGCGCCAGCACGAAGACGATCGGCAGGAGCCGGCCGAGGATCATCGCCAGGCCGAGCGCGGTGTCGTACCAGTCGGTGTTGACGGTGATGCCGCCGAAGGCCGAGCCGTTGTTGTTGGAGGCCGAGGTGAAGGCGTACAGCACCTCGGTGAAGCCGTGGGCGCCCGAGTTGAGCATCCCGGCCCGCTCGCCCGGCAGGGCCATCGCCAGGCCCGTGCCGACCAGCACGATCGTCGGCGTGGTGAGGATGTACAGCGAGGCGAACTTCATCTCCCGGCCGCCGAGCTTCTTGCCCAGGTACTCGGGGGTGCGGCCGACCATCAGGCCGGCGACGAACACCGCGACGACCGCCAGCACGAGCATTCCGTACAGGCCGGAGCCCACACCGCCGGGCGCGATCTCGCCCAGCATCATGTCGAAGAGCGTCAGCCCGCCGCCGAACGGCGTGTACGAGTCGTGGAAGGAGTTCACCGCACCGGTCGAGGTCAGCGTGGTCGTGGCGGCGAACAGCGAGCTGGCGGCGATGCCGAAGCGCTGCTCCTTGCCCTCCATCGCGGCGCCCGCCGCCTGCAGGGCGCTGCCCTGGTGCTGCGACTCCGCGAAGGTGAGCAGGGCGGTCGAGGCGATCCAGAACAGGCCCATCACGGCGACGATCGCGTAGCCCTGGCGGTTGTCCCCCACCATCCGGCCGAAGGTCCGCGGCAGCGCGAACGGGATCAGCAGGATCAGGAAGATCTCGACCAGGTTGGTGAAACCGGTCGGGTTCTCGAACGGGTGCGCCGAGTTGGCGTTGAAGAAGCCGCCGCCGTTGGTGCCGAGCAGCTTGATGACCTCCTGGGAGGCCACCGGGCCGCCCGGGATCCTCTGGACCTGACCGCTGAGGGTGGTCAGGTCGGTGAAGCCGTGGAAGTTCTGGATCACGCCGTTGGCGGCCAGAACCAGGGCGAAGACGATCGAGATCGGCAGCAGCAGCCGCAGGTTGATCCGGGTGAGGTCCACCCAGAAGTTGCCGACCCGGTCGGTCCGGTTGCGGGTGAAGCCCCGGATCAGCGCGGCGACGACGGCGATGCCGACGGCCGCGGAGACGAAGTTCTGCACCGCCAGGCCCGCCATCTGCGCCAGGTGGCCCATCGCGGACTCACCCGCGTAGGACTGCCAGTTGGTGTTGGCGACGAACGAGATCGCGGTGTTCCAGGCCTGGTGGCCCTCCATCTGCGGAACGCCCAGGTTCAGCAGCAGGTGGCCCTGGAGGCGGATCAGGCCGTACAGGAAGAGGACGGAGACGGCCGAGAAGGCCAGCACCGAGCGGAGGTAGGCCGGCCAGCGCTGGTCGGCGTCGCCGTCGACGCCGATCAGCTTGTAGATGCCGCGTTCGACTCTGAGGTGCTTGGAGGTGGTGAGCAGCCCGGCGATGTAGTCGCCGAGGGGGCGGTAGCACAGGGCCAGCGCGCCGACGAGGGCGAGCGCCTGCGACCAGCCCGCGAGAGTGGATCCCATGTCAGAACTTCTCCGGGAAGATCAGCGCCACGACGAGATAGCCGACGAGCGCGACGGCCACGACCAGACCAGCGATGTTCTCGGCGCTCATGCCGCCACCTCGCTGCGCTCGCCGGGCACCTGGCGCGACACGCGCCCTTCGCCGGTGGGTTCGCTGCGCTCGCTCACAGCTTCTCCACCCCCCGCGCGATCAGGGCGATGACGGCGAACACGGCGACCGTGACACCGACGTAGATGAGGTCGGACATGGGCTCCACCAGAGTGGTTCGGGAGATGCCGCGGCCTGGGCCGGAGGGGCTCCGCGCGGCGCCGGCGGACGACCGGCAGATGCAGCAAAGCAGCCGTCAGGGGCGCGTTACGGGTCCCTGACGTCCTCCATACGGGCGATAGCGCGACGTTGACGCGACGTTGACGGGCGCTTCACCGGACCGAGATCCGGGGCTAGGGGCCGGGACCAGGGGCTCGGGGCTCGGGGCTCGGGAACAGGGACCGGGGGGCTTCCGCTCGCCGCTCCGCCCACGTCCCCTTCGGTCAGGTCTCCCCGGCCGGGCGGGTTCCTCGTCCGGGTCCCTGGGCCGGGCCTCCCCTGGTCACATGCGCATCCGTGATCACATGCGCATCCGTGATCACATCCGCATGTGTGGTCACATCCGCATCCGGAGCCGGCAGACCACCGCGTCGGTGTGCCGCCGCAGGGCGCGGTCGATCACCGCACCGCGCCGGTTCTGGAGCGGGCGCTGCCACCAGCGGACCGGTTCCACCTCGGGGATCAGCACGGTCAGCCGGTCGTAGGCGCGCTCCGCCCCCAGCTCGTTGACGAAGTCGGCGATCGGCCGCCCCAGCCGGCGGTGCCCGTCCGGGATCTCCACCAGCGGCACGCCCGGCCGCCACAGCTCCCAGTCCCGGCGCAGCGCCTCGGCGGCGGCCGGCTCGTGCACCACGGTCACCGCGAGGACCTCGTCGCCGAGCGAGAGCGCCGCCGACAGGCCGTCCCTGGTCAGCCGGGTGATCGCGGTCACCGGGACGACCACCAGGCTGCGCCGGCGGGTCACCGGGCCGGGCACCCGGCCCAGCTCCAGCCGCTCGCCGATCCGCGCGTAGCCGCGGTGGACCGCCTCGAACAGCAGCACCAGCAGCGGCAGGGCCACCACGATGCCCCAGGCGCCCTCGGTGAACTTGGTGCCGGTGACGACCAGCGTCGCGACCCCGGTGAGCAGCGCGCCGAAGCCGTTCAGCGCGGCCTTCCACCGCCAGCCGGACGGGCGGTGCCGGAACCAGTGCCGCACCATGCCGACCTGGCAGACGGTGAACCCGACGAACACGCCGATCGAGAACAGCGGCACCAGGCTGTTGACGTCCCCGCCGGAGCCGGCCAGCAGCGCCGCCGACACCGCGGCCAGGAACAGCACGCCGTACCGGTACACCTGCCGGTCGGCGCGCAGCGCGAACAGGTGCGGGAGGTGGTTGTCCCGGGCGAGCAGGTCGAGCAGCACCGGCAGCCCGCCGAAGGAGGTGTTGGCGGCCAGGCCGAGCAGCACCACGGTGGCGGACTGGACGACGTAGAAGCCGAAGCCGTGGCCGAGCGAGGCGTCGGCGAGCTGGGCGAGCACGGTGACGCCCTCGACCGGCTGGAGGTGGAAGCGGGCGATCAGCACGGCGAGCCCGGTCAGCATCACGCCGAGCAGCGCGCCGAGCGCGACCTCGGTGCGCTGGGCGCGCCTGACCCGGGGGGTGCGGAAGGAGGGGACGGCGTTGGCCACCGCCTCCACCCCGGTCAGCGCGGAGCAGCCGGCCGCGAAGGCCTTGAGCAGCAGCAGCGCGCCGACGGTGGTGGCGTTCTCGGCGAGCGTCGAGGCGTGGCCGGCGGCGACCGCGGTGCCGGCCGGGGCGTCCCGGAACAGCCCGGTCACGATGATCGCCAGGATGGAGAGGACGAAGACGGCGGTCGGTGCCATGAACCAGCGCGCCGACTCGGCGATCCCGCGCAGGTTCACCGCGGTCACCAGTGCCAGCACGCCCAGGCAGAGCCACACCCGGTCGTCGTACAGGCCCGGCACGGCCGAGGTGAGCGCGGCGACTCCGGCGGTGACCGAGACCGCGACGTTCAGGACGTAGTCGACGACCAGCGAGGCGGCCGCGGTCAGCGCGGTCCGGCGGCCCAGGTGCGCCTTGGCCACCGCGTAGGAGCCGCCGCCGTCCGGGAACGCCGCGATCACCTGCCGGTAGGAGGCGACCAGCACCGCCAGCAGGACGGCGATCGCCGCGGTCACCGGCAGCGTGAAGCCCAGCCCGTACGCCCCGGCGGCGGCCAGCACCAGCACCACCGACTCCGGCCCGTACGCCACCGAGGCCATGGCGTCCAGCGAGAGCGCGGCCAGTCCGCCAAGCGCGCTGAGCCGGTGCCGCTCGTCACCCGGCCCGGGGTCCGGAGGCTCGGGTTCGGCCGTGACGGCCGGGGTGGTAACGGCGCTGGGCATCGGACGGGACCTCCGCAGTCGGTGGGTTGGTCCCGATCCTGCGGTCCGCGCCCCCGGCGCCCGGCCGGCCCCTACGCGTTCCTGACGCCTCCGCGAGCGCCCTTGACACGCCCCTGACGCCGCCTGATGGCTGCGGCTGCCTCGCTACGACCGTGGCTGTTGGTGGGGGTGGGGCGAGCCGTTGTCCCGGCGGTCGCCGGCTGGGAAGACGATCAGCTCTGTCGAAGGACTCCCACCCCCGGCCCCCACTCTGCTGCCCACACCCCGTAATTGCAAGCCATGTGCAACAAGCGCCCCCGGAGCCCACCCCCACCGCCCCACCCCGCCCGACGCCCCGCAGACACAACAGAACAGCCCCCGATCCGCGTTTCCGCAGATCGGGGGCTGTTCTCCATCCTGTGGCTGGTGCAGGGTTCGAACCTGCGTAGCTTTCGCGACAGATTTACAGGCCGCTGGCCAGGAGCGCTCTGACCTGCGAGATCTTGATCACAGACCGGATCTGGTCCGCCCCTGGTCCGGATCATGATCGACCCCGCACCGCTACCTGGACAGCGAGCTACCGGGACTGCCCACCCACAGCGGCGACGGTCAAATTGGATGCACCCCGGCTCGCCGAGGTCTACGCTACTCCCCATAGTGCGGAATCAAGCCTGGGCAACCTTGGGGCAATGGTGGCAAGTTCGAGCGAGTGGAAGCCTTTTTTTGCGCGCCGCAGCGAGGCTGGCCAGCACGAATTCGTGAGACTTCACGACGGCGTCCCGACATGGCTACAAGAGTCGCTCTGGAAATGGCTTTCCGGTCGACTTCAGAGACGCTACACAGAGCAAGGCTCTCTCAGGACCGCAGGCCGCGTATACAACTCACCGGACCCTGAAAAGATTCGCCGAATCGAGCGGATGATGCGAATCAATGTGAGCTGGCCCGGATCAGGATCAAACCACACCGACAGGGAGCGGGGCCTTGAACTACTCCGAGGCACCCTCTATGGCAACAGCGAGGCTTTCCTTTCGGCAGTTGATCTTGAGCTTTCCGAGTTGAATCCTGGCGACGCGGCGTGCGCTAGACTTGAATCCCTTTTGGAAGAATCCGCGAGCGCATGGCGAGTCGGGACCGCCTCAGGGAAGCCCGGCCTCGTGGAACGCCTAGACCCGACAGTGCAGCTTGCCGCAGAGCAAACCGCCGCACTTGACCCCCGAGCCGGCACCCTCCTCGCAGACGCCTGGAAGCATGCATTCTCAATGTCGCGCGACCCTTCCGCCGCTTACAGGTATGCCGTCCGAGCCGTCGAATCTGCAGCATCCCCGGTCATTTCGCCGAATGACTCAATTCCAACGCTCGGAAAAATGATCTCGGCATTCAAGTCAAAGCCGGAAAAGTGGATCTTCTCATTCAAGGTTGACTCGACAGTAGAGCCGAGGCTCGTCCTCCTGGGGATGCTGCAAATGCTCTGGACAAATGAGTACTCTCGCCACGTCGACCCAGATATCAACGCCCCATTGAACGTTACCCAACAGGAAGCGGAAAGTGCTGTTGTTCTGTCGGTAACGCTAGTCAACTGGTTCATCTCTGGGGCCGTAAGGGCCGCTTAAAAGGAATCCCGGGCAGGCATCCGCAGCTGCTTTCCCGGGATTCTTTCGCCCCCATCACGCCAACGAGTTGGCGACGTCCTGCATGGATTCCACAACGAAGATTGCGCCGGCTGCGGCCAACTTGCTGTCTTTCCCTGGCTTGTTTGCGTAGCCGATCGTTGGGATGCCGGCGGCCTCTCCAGCCTCGACGTCGCGGGCCGCGTCGCCGATGAAGATGCAGTGCTCGGGCCCGGTACCTGCGGCTTCCATGGCTTCAAACAGGAGGCGCGGGTTCGGCTTCATGGAGGAGGGGTCGCCGGGGGTGCGCCCGAAGACGCCGGCTACGTAGTCGCTGAGGCCGTGCTCGGCGAGGTAGGCCGTGATGGCCGCGCTCGCGTTGTTGCTGACCACGGAGACCAGGCGGCCGGAGCGGGCACACGCATGGAGAACCGATTCTCCGCCCGGGGTCGGGCGAGCGGCCCGGACAGCTTCAGTCTCCAGCGCAGCCAGCGCTGCGTCCGTGCTCTCCGTGAGGTCGGGCCGGGCATCCGAGATCAGCCGGAGCAGGGCGAGCGGGTCGTTCTCCTCCTCCGCCCCGGCCGGGGCCTGCTCGCCCGCGGCTAGCAGGCCCTCCAGGAGGCGCCGTGCGACCTCCGGAGCCGGGAGGCCGGCGAAGACCGAGCAGACCGGCCCGTCGAAGTCGAAGAGCACGTGCTTCACCGGCCGTAGCACATCGGCGAGTTGCCGAGGGGTCGCGATCATGGCTGCCGCTCGTACGCGATCGTGCTCCACACGCTGTCGAACCACATCTGGGCCTGCTGGACGTACTGCGATCCGAGCGAGGCGTCGTCCGGGCCGGCGGCGTGGTGGAACAGGGTGGTGTCCTTGCCGGTCACGTCGTAGAAGGTGTGGGCGGTGTCGTCGATCGCCACGGTGCGCTCGCGGAGCGGGTAGAAGCCGAAGAAGGCCTCCGAGCGGTTCAGGATGTACAGCTTGAACAGGCTGGACGCCCGGTGCACCTTGACCTGGACGCTCGCCTTCTGGACCAGGCCCAGCTCGGCCAGCATCTCCACCGAGTGCGCGATCCCGCCGGCGTTCGTCAGCGCGATGTTGCGGGCGCGCTGCCGGAGGGCGGCCTCGTCCTGGAGGCCGTCGACCAGGACCGGCACGGCCATCGGCGCCGTGGTGTCCGGCAGAAGCAGCCGGACCGTGATGGACTCCGGCGCCAGCCGCCCGGAGCGGACCTTGTCGAGCGGCTCCTGCAGCGCGTTGTGCAGCGTCTCGCTGGAGAAGCCGGCGAAGTCGAGCGTCACCTGCTGCTGCTCGAAGGCCGCTTCGAGGTGCGGCCGCAGCCCGACCGGACGCGAGGTGCGCTCCCGAACGAACGAGCCGCTCCCCTGCCGGGTCACGATCAGCCCCTCGGTGCGGAGCAGGTCGAGCGCCTTGTCCACCGTGCCGCGCGCCACGCCGAAGTGCTTCGCCAGCTCGGGGCCGGAGGGCAGCTTGTCGCCGGTCTCGAAGCCCGGCTTCTTCGTGAGGATCGAGGCCCGCAGAGAGCTGCCGACCTGCTGATACGGGGGGCGAGAGTCATCCGGGTCTAGGGCCATGGACCAATGCTAGGGGAGGTGCCCAACAGGCGCGAGAAACCCAACTCTCTTGACCTGCCTAAGCAGGTTGTCTATGTTGTGCGTGTCGCACCGAGTGAGACAGGGGCGGCACAGAGGGGCCTTCTTTGGGCTGCTCTGACCTGCACGAATGCGCCCGTGAATGGCCGGCTGCCGCCGTGTCCAGGGCGAAGGGGCCCGGGACAGATCGGGCCGAGGCAACCGGCGCCTTGGCAGTCCGGATGGCTAGAGACCGAAAGGTCAACGCCGCCCATGCCTGGGAGTACATCCCGAAAAGGCGGCATCACGGGCCCTGCCCGCTTCGGCGATACGGGCCCGTCTGCGTGAACGAGTGACTTTGGCCCGGCCCTTCCGCTTCGCGGCTGGGCCGTGGCCATGGCTACTCGTGCACCACGAGTGGCTGGGCCCACATCAAACGGGCCGCCGCGCTCCGGCCAAGGAACGCGCGGCGGCCCTCAGGCCCGCCCCCTACGAGAGAGGAGGTAGACCCGTGAGGTCGATTGTTGCAGGCCAAATGGCCTTGAACGAAGACGAGTTCGCCGAGCTGGCGCTCGGTCTCGCCGTGGACTCGGAGTTCACCCGGTTGTTCACCGGCATGCCCGGCGAGGACGAGGCCGAGCGCGAGGCCCGGATCGACGCGGCCGAGGACATCGTCACGGACCTGCGCCGGGAGGACCCGGAGCTGGCCGCCTACGCCGAGCGCCTGCTGGCCATCGCGCCGGTGCCGCTGCGGCGCCCGGCCGTCATCCGCCGCACCGCCAGCGTCGAGCGGGTGGCCGCGTGACCACCACCATCAGTTCGGCCTGGCACCTGGACGACGAGTCCGGGGCGATCACCCGCCACCCGAAGCCGCCGATCACCTTCCCGACCACCGCCTACCGCATCCTCGACCTGCCGGACCATCTGCTGCGCGAGAAGATCGCCGTCCACGAGGCCGGACACGCCGTCCTCGCGCTCCACCTCGGCCTGCGGTTCACGTCCGTGCAGGTCGCCGACGACCTCGGCCACAACGCGGGCAAGCTCGGCTCCGCCGGCTACGTCGAGATCGTCGGAGGTTTCACCGCGCCGGCGTACTCCGTGATGCTCCTCGCCGCCGCCGGGGAGCGGGCCGAGGACCGCTGGCTGCGCGAGCGGGGGCTGTGGACCCCGGTCCGCGCCTGGGTGGTCGAGCGCCTCGCCGCCTCCGACCGGGCCCTCATCGACCACACCGCCCGAAGCCTCCACCCCGACGGCCTCACCTACGGCACCGGCACCGACCCGCACCGGGACCTCGCCGCACTCCACGACGACACGGACGCCCTGCTCGACTCGCTGTGGGAGCAGGTCTGCCGGGTCGCCGACGCACTGAACGAGCGCGGGCGGCTGACGGAGGAGCAGGCCGCCGAGGCCGCCGGGTTCACCCTCCTGTCCAGCCGCCCGGAGGTGGCGTCGTGACCGCCGACGCCCGCGCGGACGCGGAGCGGGCCGTGGCCGCCGCCGAAGCCGCCCGGATCGCCGCGGCCGCCGCCGCCGAGGCCGCCCGCACCACCCGGGAAGCCGCCCAGCCCCTGATCACCGCCGAGATTCCCGGAGGTACCCCGTGCGCGGACTGAACGACTACCGCGCCGAGCGGCGCGAAGACCGCCGGGCCGACCGTGCCGATGACCGGGCGGACCGGCGCGAGGAACGCGAACAGCGCCGTCTGGACGCCGAGGCCGCCCGCCTTCGGCGTCAGGCCGACCAGCGCGATGCCGAGCAGGCCAGGAACCGGCGCCGCGCGGCGCGGGCCGCGCGCTTCGGCCGGGTCACCGGCTGGGTCGCGGCCAACCCCGCGCGGGCGTTCGTCCGCCTGGTGCAGGCCTGCTCGATCGTCCCGGCCGTGGTCTCCCAGGTCGCCGCGCTCGACCACGCCAAGGTCGCGATGGTGCTCGCGGTGCTGCTGGCCGCCATGCTGGAAGGCGGCGCGTGGGCACTGGTTGCCATGGGCGCCCAGGCCGAGGGCGAGCGCTCCACCCACACCTACCGCCTCGGCGCCTGGGCGGCCGGTGGCGTGGCCGCCGGGATCAACTTCGCCCACGGCTGGACGCAGTACCCGCAGCACCACTGGGTGGCGTTCGTGCTGGCTCTGTCCAGCATCGGTGCCGTCTGGCTGACCGATCTCCAGACCCACGGCGGCCGGGGCCCGACCACGGCCGAGAAGAAGACGGCCAAGGAGCGCGCCGAACACGCCCGCCGACGCGCCGAGCACCACCCGCAGGTGCGCGAGGTCGCGGACCGTCTGCTGTCCGCCGCCGCTTACGGAGCGTTGTCGGCGGACGAGGCGTGGCGGATCGCGTGGGAGTACGTCCACGGCGTCACCGCCCCCGGGCTGACCGCCGAGCTGCTGGCCCAGCGGCTCAACGCCCGCGCCCGCGTGGCGGAGCTGAGCGCGCTTCCCGCACCGGCGGATCTGTGGCCGGGGATGCCCGACGACCCGTTCCCCGCCCTCACCCTCCCGCTGCCCTCCGGACCGCCGGACAGCGTCTATCTCGACACCGTTCCCGGCGGCCTGCGGAACGCTTCCCCGATCACGACGGAAGCGCTCGAAGCCCTTTACGGAACAGGGTCGACCGTGCCCGCACCGAACCCGACCGAGTCCGCGAACGAGCCCCCGGCCGACGGCGGCGGGAACGCTTCCGCCCCGCCCGGGGAACGGCCGCTGGACCCCGTCGATCTGGCCCGGGTCCGGGTGCTGGCCGCCGACCTCGCCGCCGCCGGCGAGGAGTTGTCGACCCGCAAGGTCCGCGCGCTGCTCGGCTGCCGCAACGAGACCGCCGTCCGCCTGCGCGCCGCCGTCGAGGCCGAGCGCACCCACCCCGGCGAGGAGAACGCACAGTGACCACCCCCGAGTACCCGGCCGGAGCCCCTCAGCTCACCGCCGCCAGCGCCCTGCTCTCCGTCCTCAGCGCCCACACCACCCTGCCCGAGCCGCACGTGAGGCTGAACCTCGTCCGCCGCGGCGGCGACGACCGCCCGACGCACTGGGGCGTGGAGCTGGTACTGAACGACGACATGGCCGGCTTCGAGCAGTGGCGCGAGGCCCTGGGGATCGATCCCGCCGACGTCGACAGCGGCCGGTACGAGCTGACCGGCTGGCTCATCGCCGGCACCACCCACGCCGGCGCCCCGGTCACCCTGGTCGTCTACTTCGACCTGCCCGACCCGGGCGACGAGTAGCCCCGCGGCCCGGCCCCAACTCCGGGCCACGGAGAGCCGCCGGGCCCTGTCCGCCGCACCTGTCCGCGCACCTCGGCACCTGCCTGACCTGCGCTGACCACGCCGCCCTCGCGGCCTAAAACCAAGGACCCACCATGGACAGCTGCCTCTTCTGCGGCACGACCGACGACGTCGAGATCTGTGCGGACCCGTTCGCCAAGGACGTCAACAACGAGGAGTGGATCATCCCGATCTGCTCCGACTGCTACGGGATGCGCTGCGACGAGGTCTGACCCTCGAAGCCCGCGCCGCTGACCAGGAGTTCGACCCCGCGACCCGGCCCCGCGCCCGGTCGCGGTCCTCCTGCCTCACCCGAGGGGCCCGGCTCCGGCCGGGCCCGACCCCCCGAGAGGGAACAGACCGTGATCTCCATGCTGCTGTGCTGGGCGTTCTGGGTCATCGACCTCGCCCTGGCCTGCTACGCCACCAGCCTCCTCGCCCGCCGGGGCCGGGGGTGGCGGCGATGACCATCCCCCCTCCCCCGAACAAGCCGCCCACCGCCGGCATCCCCACGCCCGTGGCCGAGTGGTGGCGCAAGAGCGGGCCGTGGAGCCCGCAGCGCGCTTCCGCCGAATCCGCCGGATCCGCGCCGCTGCCACGGTTCACCGCCGAGCCCGTCTACGTCGACCTCCGCAAGACCGACTCCGCCGGCGCCACCGAGGATCAGGCCACCGAGGACGACGACCAGGAGCAGGCCGACGAGCAGGCCTCCGAGGAGGACCAGGCCGCCGAGGACGTCGAGGACGCGCCGCGGACCTCCGCCTTCCAGAGCATCCGCGACATGATCAGCATGACCCCGGAGGAGCACGCCGAGCAGGCCCGCCTCCGGCGTGAGGAGACCCTCCGGCGGATCGAGGCGGAGGAGACCCCGGAGGAGCGCGAAGAACGGCTCCGCGCCGAGCAGGCCCGGCTCCACGCCGACCAGGTCACCCGCGAGCGCCGGGCCTCCGTGCTGTGGCGTCAGCCCCACTCCGAGCGCGCCCGCCGCTTCCGCCGCTGGTGCGTCCTCACCGCCGCCTCCGGCATCGCGGGCTACCAGATGGGCCTGGTCACCCTCGCCGCCCACGTGCCCCTGAGCGTCGCCACGATCGGCGCGGGCCTCGGCTGGCTCATCGACCTGCGGATGCGCGGGTGGGGCCACGTCCGGGTCTCCGAGGTCCGCGGCCCCGTCGGCATCGCCGTCCTGGTCCTCGTCCGGGTGCCGTTCGCCTCCGCCCTGGTCGGCGCGCTCGGCCTCGTCCCCCTGATCGCCCTCGCCTCGACCACCCCCCACTGACCGTCAGGAGATCGACATGGACACCCAGCTCCTCGGCTCGTTCGGCTCCGGCGGCGTCTGCCTGACCATCGCCGTCTGGATCATCCTCGGCAGCCGCAAGGCCGACAAGCAGGGCAAGCTCGCCAAGAAGCACAAGGCCGAGCACACCGCCTGGCTCATGATCGCCTTCGGGACCTTCGCCGCCGGGGCCGGACAGGCCTTCAGCGCCCCCGGCCAGGTCGGCGAGGCCCTCACCCACGCCCTCACCTCCCAGGACGCGTTCGGCAACGTCGGCGCCGGCGCCGTCGCCGCGATCCTCACCTTCCTGCTGTTCGGCACCAAGCCCCACCCCGTCAAAGACTCGGTGCTCGGCGCCACCGTGCCGAGCGTCTACGCCGCCGCCCAGGGGCTCTGGGCGCTGCCCCTCACCGTCATCGGCTCCGTTCTCAAGGGCGCGGTGGGCGCCTGATGAAGCCGCACCGCTACCTGGAGGGCGCCTCCCTCACCGCGCTCGGCCTCGGCAACCGCCTGATCATCCGGACCCTCCGGCCACGCATCGCGAAGGCCAAGGTGACCAGGCGGCAGGTCGGGGGAGCGCTCGCCCTCGCGGCGTTCTTCTCCCCCGTCCTGGCCCGGCCCGTCGCCCGGTACGCGCCGACCACCATCACCGTCGTCCTCGTCCTGTGGGTGGTCGTGGCCGTCGTCCTCGGCAACACCCCGGCCGCCGCCGAACTCGCCCAGGCCGACGAGGACGCCCGGGAGAAGGCGGCCAAGG
This sequence comes from Kitasatospora sp. NPDC034533, assembly GCF_055575155.1. Classification (NCBI taxonomy): domain Bacteria; kingdom Bacillati; phylum Actinomycetota; class Actinomycetes; order Kitasatosporales; family Streptomycetaceae; genus Kitasatospora; species Kitasatospora sp. NPDC034533. Next base: position 47,607 of record NZ_JBVITE010000001.1, on the reverse strand, counting down.
CGAAGCCCGCCAAGAAGGCCGCAGCCACGACCTCCCCCAACACCGGGACCGGGGAGGGGACTTCGGCGGACAACCCCTCCCCCGCCGAGCAGGACAGCGCCGACAACCAGGCCGGGCCCGGGCCCCAGGACGCCCCCGCCGACGCCGACCTCTACGCCCTCATCCGGTACGTCGCCGCCATGTCCGACCAGGGCACCGCCGCACACCTGTCCCACGTCCTGGAGGAGGGCCAGGCGCGAGGCCTCTTCGGCGGCTGGGAGGTGCCCGATCTGAGGGCCCACCTGGAGGGCCGGGGGGTGGCCCTGATCGAGGGCAAGAAGCTGAGCTTCAACGGCCGCCCGCGCAACCGTCTCGCGGTGGCCCTGGACGCCCTCCCCGAGACCGCCCCCAGCCCCGTCCCGGCGGCCCTCCAGAAGTCCGCCTGACCCCTCTCCCCCACCCCCTCCCGACGCCCCTCCCGGGAGCCGGTAGGGCGGTAGGAACCGCAGGTCAGCCCCTACCTACCGCCCTACCTACCGGCCCCCTACCTACCGCCCTACCCCACTTCGGCCGCCCCCCCAGAAGGGGAGGACGATCATGAATCACCGCCAGAACCGCACCCGCCGGGCCCTTCTCGCGGTCCTGACCTACACCACCGCCCTCGCCCTCCTCTCCCTCGCCTTCCTCGGCTTCTACGCCGCCTTCACCACCCTCGGCGAGCTGGCCGACATCGCGGGCTACCTCATCCGCCCCGACCGCTGACCCCTCCCCCTGCCCAGCCCCCTCCCGCACGCCGGTAGGGCGGTAGGAACCGCAGGTCAGCCCGCGCCTACCGCCCGACCCGGCCGACCAACCCGCCAGAAGAAAGGCACCTGCCATGACCGACCGCTGGCCGAACAAGACCGTCCCCGACTTCACCGACGCCGAGCTGTCCACCGCGATCGAGCAGCACCAGAACGACCCCGACCCGGCAACCCGGGACCTCGTCCGCAGCTGCACCCGTGAGTGGGAGCGCCGCCACGGGCTCACCCCGGCCGAGGACTGAGCCAAAGCTCCCCCGCAACGAAGGGACAACACCGTGTACGACGACTACGACGAGGACGACGCCGCCGACTGGGCGCCGGGCGAGTGCGACCACTGCACCGGAGGCGAGCCCAGCGACACCCCGCTCGGACTCATCTACTGCGCCTGCCAGATCGGCCAGGGCGCCGCCCCCGAGGACTGCCTCTGCGGTCCCGAGGACGACTGACCGACACAGCACAAACGCCCCGCAGCAACCGTCGACCTTGGCGGGTGACAGCCGGTTGCTGCGGGGCCCATCCGATCCCCTTCCAGAGACCAGAGGACTCCAGCATGCCCGGAAACACCCCCGCGCCGCAGCAGCTCCGCTGCGAAGCCGCCCACCTGGGCGACGAAAGCCCCTGCGAGGGGCCGCGCGACGCCGTGACCATCCTCGACCGCCACGGCGACGCCGCCAAGGCCTGCGTCCACCACGGCATCCGCCTGTACGCCAGCCTCGTCGGCCCCCGTGTCTACCCCGGCAGCGTCCCCGGCGCCGCCATCGAGGTCTACAACCGCGCCCAGACCACCTCGGCGTTCGCCTGGCTCGACCACCACCAGCTCCCCAGCGAGGACGAGCGGTGATCGAGTACGCCCCGAACGTGATCCCGTTCCGGCCCGAGCCCGCCGAGGTGAAGACCGCCGAGCAGGCCGTCATCGGCGCCGCCCTGCTCGACCCCGTCCAGATCCCCGTGCTCGCCGCCCAGCTCGGCGACCCGGGCGCGTTCTACCACCCCGCGCATGAGACGATCTGGCGCGCCATCACCCGCATGGCCGGCGGCGAGCGGCCTGTAGACCCGATGCTGCTGGCCGAAGTCCTACGCGCCCAGGGCGACTTGGGGCGCGTCGGCGGCCCCAGCTACCTCCACGCCTGCATCGAGGCGACCCCGACCGCCGCGAACGGCGAGTACTACGCTGAGATCGTGCGCGTGGCCGCCGAACGGCGCCGCATCAACACCGCGACCAGCCGCCTCGCCCACATGGCCGGCGACGACCAGGCCGACCTGGACGCCGTCCGCACCGCCGCCCTCGCCGCCCTCGCGGACCTCGCCTCCGGCGAGACCTGGCTCGACCCCGTCCCGCTCGGTTCCCACGGCGCCCTGCCGACGTTCCCCGTCCACGCCCTGCCCAAGTGGGTGGGCGCGTACGTGGAGGCGGTGGCCGAGTTCACCCAGACCCCGGCCGACATGGCCGCCACCATGGCCCTGGCCGCGCTCTCGACCGCCGCCGGCGGCCGGGTGAACGTGGAGATCCGGCCCGGCTGGCGCGAGCAGTCCAACCTCTACCTGGTGTGCGCGATGCCGCCCGCCAGCCGGAAGTCAGACGTGTTCGCGTTCATGACCGCGCCGATCTACCGGATCGAGGACGAGCTCCGCGCCGAGGCCCGCGCCCGGATCATCGAGGCTGAGACGGCCAAGGAGACCGCGCTCGCCGAGGTCGAGGCGCTCATGGCGAAGGCCCGCAAGAACCCCGACCTCGACCGTGCCCACCTGGTCGCCGAGATCTCGGCGGCCCGGATGCTGGCGGAGGAGATCACCGTCCCTCCAAGTCCGCGGCTGACCCTGTCCGGGGATATCACCCCGGAGACCGTCACTCACCAGCTCGGCGTGCACCGCTGCCTGGCCGCGCTCTCGCCCGAGGGCGACCTGTTCGACAGCATCGTGGGCCGCTACAGCAGCAAGCCGAACCTGGGCGTGTTCCTGCAGGCGCACAAGGGTGAGCGCCTCCAGGCCGACCGGATCACCCGCGAGCAGCCCACGGTGGACAAGCCCGCGCTCACCATCGGCGTCACCCCGCAGCCCGCCGTCCTCCAGGAGCTCGGCGCCGCTCCCGGTGCCCGCGACCGCGGCCTGCTCGCCCGCTTCCTGTACTCCCTCCCGGCCTCCAACCTCGGCTACCGCAAGATCCGCACCACCCCCATCCCCGAGCCGGTCGCCACCACCTACGACGTCCGCCTGTCCGCGCTCCTGCGCACCCTCACCGCCCTGGACGAGCCGGTCACCGTGAAGATGACCGAGGCTGCCGACCTCGCCGTCGAGAAGCTCCAGGAGAAGTTCGAGGTCCAGCTCCGCCCGGACGAACCGCTCGCCCACATCAAGGACTGGGCGGGCAAGCTCGTCGGCCACATCACCCGCATCGCGGTCCTCCTCCACCTCGCCGACCACGTCGGCGGCGACTGGCGCGCCCCCGTCCAGGCCGCCACCGTCGACCGCGCCGCCGAGATCGCCGAGTACTACACCGCCCACACCCTCGCCGTCTTCGACCTCATCGCCGCCGACCCCGCCACCGAGGACGCCCATGCCCTCCTCCAGTGGCTCCAGCGGCCGAAGAGAGACGGCACCTTCCGCACCCACATCAAGGCCCACGACGCCGTCGCCAGCAGCCGCCGGTTCAAGAAGGTCGCCGACGTCGAACCCGCCCTGAACCTCCTCGAACAGCACGGCTGGCTCCGCACCGACCAGCCCCCGGCCGGCGGCCAGCGCGGCCGCCCTCAGGCTGTCACCTACCGTGTCCACCCGGCCGCGAGCACCAGCACGGACACGGAAACGATCACCTGACCGTCAGGAGTGTCAGGACAAAGCCCTGACCAGCCCAAACACCGCCGGACAGGCCGTCAGGGAACGTCAGGGCTGTCAGGGATAACCGAGATCCCCTGACAGCCCTGACACCCCCTGACGCTCCGGCAGGCGCCATATCCGCAGGTCAGTGACTTCCCCTGACTCTCCTGACGCTCTCCGCCCTTCGCATCCGTCCGCGAAAGGGCCAACAGCACTCCGCGACCATCATCCGCATCCCAGCAGGAGACTTCGCCATGCCCAAGCGCGAACTGCTCAAGCTCTCCGTCGTGCTCGCCGAACTCGGCATGTCCCGTGCCGCCTTCTACCGGATGCGCGCCCGGGGCCAGGCGCCGCGCCTCATCAAGCTTCCCAACGGCCAAGTCCGGGTCGACCGGGCCGACCTGAACGCGTGGCTCGAAGCCTGCGAGGTCGCCGCCTGATGGCCACCTCGTACAAGGTCAAGTTCTGGGACCACCGACACCGCCCGGACCGGCGGGCGCCCTGGATGGTCCGCTGGACCGTCGCGGGGCGGGAGTTCTCCGAGTCCTTCCTGACCAAGACCGCAGCCGACGGCCGGAAGTCCGAGCTGATCTCCGCACTCCGCGACGGGCAGCCGTTCGACGTCGACCGGGGCCTGCCGCTCTCCGAGCTGCGCAAGGAGAAGCAGATCAGCTGGTACGAGCTCGGCCGGCGGTACGTCGAGGCCCGCTGGGAGGGTGCTCCGGCCAAGACCCGCACGACCTGGGCCGACGCCCTCGCCACCGTTACGTTCGAGCTGGTGAAGTCGAAGGCCGGCATGCCGGACAAGCGGATCGTCCGCCGGGCGCTCTACAGCTGGGCGTTCAACGTCAACGCGTGGGGAGAGGAACCGCCGGCCGACTGGGCCAAGGCCCTGGCGTGGGTGCAGAAGCAGTCCGTGGCGGTCTCCGCCTTCGAGGAGCCGCCGATGGTGCGCCGCTTGCTGAACGCCCTGGCGGTGAAGCTGGACGGCAAGAAGGCGGCCCCCTCGGTCATCCTGCGCAAGCGTCGCATCCTCGGTCACCTCTTCGGCTACGCCGTGGAGGAGGGCTACCTGACCGCCAACCCCCTGCCGACCGTCCAGTGGCAGCCGCCGGAGGCCGAGGAGGAGGTCGACCCCGGTGTGGTGGTCAACGAGGACCAGGCCGCGGCGCTGATCGAGGCGGTCGGGCGGCAGGGGAAACGCGGGGCCCACCTCCGGGCCTTCTTCGCCTGCCTCTACTACGGCTGGCTGCGGCCGGCCGAGGCCGTGTTCCTCACGCTCGCCCGCTGCCACCTCCCGGTCGAGGGCTGGGGCTACGTGGTCCTGGACGAGACCCGACCGCGGGTCGGCTCGGCCTGGACGGACGACGGGACGTCGCACGACAAGCGCGGGCTGAAGCACCGGGCCGAGAAGGCGACCCGTCGCGTTCCGATCCCGCCCGAGCTGGTGGCGATCCTGCGGGAGCACGTCGCCGCCTTCGGCGCCGCGCCCGACGGGCGGCTGTTCCGGACGTCCCGGGACGGCATGGTGCAGGAGAGCGGGTACGGGGTCGTCTGGCAGCGGGCCCGCGCCGAGGTGCTGTCGCCGGTCGACTGCGCGACGAAGCTCGGCAAGCGGCCGTACGACCTGCGGCACGCCGGGATCTCGCTCGGGCTGAACTCCGGGGTCGACCCGACCGAGGTCGCCCGGCGGGCGGGGCACAGCGTGGCCGTCATGCTCCGGGTCTACGCGAAGTGTTTGCACGGCACCGTCGAGTACGCGAACGAGTTGATCTCGAAGCGGCTCAACCGGAACCGCCCGGCGCCGCCGACCCCGGATCCTGGTCCGTAGCTGGTCCGTATGCGCTGGTCAACACCGGGATTCAGGTGGCGCAAAGTGAGACAAGCCACCCAAATGGGGCCCGACGCCGTCCGCAAGTCAACTCAATGAGAAAGGGCCCGTGATCTGCGTTTCCGCAGGTCACGGGCCCTTCTCTATCCTGTGGCTGGTGCAGGGTTCGAACCTGCGTAGCTTTCGCGACAGATTTACAGTCTGCTCCCTTTGGCCGCTCGGGCAACCAGCCAGGATTTTCGTTTCCCGGGGCGTTCGCCCCGTTCGACTTGGTAAACCATACCTGATGCCGGGGGGTGCTTCGCCACTCGATAGGTCACGCGATGATCAAGAGGCCTGGGGCGGCCGCTACGGGCGGGGCCGGTGTGGCGCTGGATAGGCTGGGGCCGTGGGCCGCACGGTGGGCGGGCCGCGCCAGTGAAGCCAGAGCATCAAGGAGACCAACACCCATGGCCGACTCCAGTTTCGACATCGTCTCGAAGGTCGAGTGGCAGGAGGTCGACAACGCGATCAACCAGACCTCCCGCGAGATCGCGACCCGCTTCGACTTCAAGAACGTGGGCGCCGAGATCAGCCGCTCCGGCGAGAAGATCGAGATGAAGGCGAACGGCGAGGAGCGCGTGCGCGCCGTCCTCGACATCCTCCAGACGAAGTTCGTCAAGCGGGGCCTGTCGCTGAAGGCGCTGGACGCGAACGAGCCCCAGCTCTCCGGCAAGGAGTACAAGATCTTCGCCAACGTCAAGGAGGGCATCAGCACCGAGGACGCGAAGAAGGTCGCGAAGATCATCCGCGATGAGGGCCCGAAGGGCGTCAAGGCGCAGGTCCAGGGCGACGAGCTGCGGGTCAGCTCGAAGAGCCGCGACGACCTCCAGGCCGTGCAGGCCCTGCTCAAGGGCAAGGACCTGGACTTCGCGATCCAGTTCGTGAACTACCGCTGACCCCGGTCGGTCGGTCCGACGGACGACGGCGCGGCCCTGCTTCCCGGTTCGGGGGCGGGGCCGTTCGCGTCGGTGGGGCGGCGCGGGTGGGCGGCGGCTCAGTCGGTGGGTTCCGCCCAGCCGGCGGTGGTGCGGTGCCGGCCCAGGCCGACCGTCTCGAACTCGTCGGCCCGGCCCTCCTCGGTGCGCGCGCCGATCCGTCGCAGGACGCGGGAGATCGGGGTGCCCTCGTCCGGGGAGGGTTCGAACTCGCCGATGGTGAGCGGGCCGAGGGCGATCTTGCCGTCCACCCAGACGGCGGCGCGCTGGGTGCCGCTGCCGCCGAAGTACTCGGCCTCGACGCAGGCGATCGGGCCGGCCTTCGACCAGGCGGCCAGCCGGAGTTCGAAGCCGTCCGTGTGCCAGCCGAACCCGGCTCCGCCGCCCGGCTCGCGCACGCTGCCGTCGCTCTGGAGCCCGGCGAGGACGGCGGGGGTGACGGGGATCAGCGCCAGGCCCTGCGCCAACGGCACCACCCGGGCCGCGGGAACCTCCGCCGCCGCCACCGCCAGCAGCTCCTGTGTTCCTATCAGCGCCTGGAGTTCGTAGGACATGCCGGACATGGTGTCCCACCGCACTGACAGTCGACCCGGAATTTATGATTCCGTGCCCGGTCGGAGACCGTAGAGCAGGGTAAAGGCGGTCACGTCCAGCGCATCCTCGCTCGCGCTCGGACCTTCTTCGTTCAGTTCGTCGAAGATTTCGGCCAGTTGGGAGCGCAGGCGTTCGAGCCGCTCCGGACTGAGCCGCATCGTGAAGTCCGCGAACAGCCCGTGCGGCGGGCGGCCCGAGCCGTCGGACGGACGGCCGAAGTCCAGCCGCCCGTCGACGATCCTGGCGCGGAAGTCGGCCCGCACCCGGTCCATCGCCGCCACGATGGCCTCGTAGGCGTCGGAGCGGGCCGGCGAGTCGGCGGTGAACATCCCCGGGGACAGCCGGATCGAGGCCTGGGCGACCCGGTAGCGGCTCTCCACGATGCCGGAGACCAGCCGGGTGCCGGCCACCAGGACCAGCCCGGCCTTCTCCAGCTGCTTGATGTGCCGGTAGAGCTTGGTCTGCGGCTCGTCGAGCGCGGCGGCGATCTCCTTGGCCGTCAGCGGGCGCTCCCCGGAGGACTGGAGGGCGCCGAGGATGGCCAGGCGCAACGGGTCGGCCAGGGCCTTGAGGACCGCGACGTCGGACACCTGGCGCTCCTTGACCCAGGTGACGGGCTGCTGCTCGCCGCTGTCGGCGGGTTCCGGTGCGTGCTCGACCACGGGCCCACCCTTCCAGACCGGTCGCGCCCGACGCAATCACGCCTCGGTGAGCGCTCACCCTTGTGGGATCAATCATGTGTTCGTCATCATTCACTCAAGCGTGAATGGTGACAGCGGTCGCAATGATGGGGGCGGGCAGATGACGGACCAACCGACGGGAGCGGCGGAGGCGGCGGAGGCGGCAGCAACGGCGGAAGCGGCGGAGCCGCGACCCGAACCGCTGTCGCCGCTCGTGCCGCTGCGGCGCAACCTGCGGTTCCAGGCCCTCTGGGCCGGCCAGGCCTCCGCGACGCTCGGCATGGTGATCGGCGACACCGCCTTCCCCCTGCTGGTCCTCGCGCTCACCGGCTCCTCCACCTCCGCCGGGGCCTTCGGCGCCGTGCAGATGGTCACCACCCTGCTGCTGGGCGTCCACGGCGGTGCGGTGGCCGACCGGGTCGACCGCCGCCGGGTGCTGATCGCCTCCGACACCGCCCGGCTGCTCGCCCTCGCCAGCGTCCCGGTGGCCCTGGCGTTCGGCCCGGTGAACCTCGCCCACCTGCTGCTGGTCGCCGCCGTGATCGGCGCGACCGTCGCCTACAGCGGCCCGGTCCGGCTGCTCGCGCTGCGCTCGGTGGTCCCGCCGGAGCAGCTGTCCCAGGCGCTGGCCCAGGACGAGGCCCGGATGAGCGGCGCCTCGCTGGCCGGACCGCCGCTGGCCGGGTTCCTGTTCGGGCTCGGCCACGCGGTCCCCTTCCTCGGGGCCGCCCTCGCCTCGCTGTTCGCGGCGACCGCCGCCGTCGCGGTGCGCTTCCCCAGCCCGCACCGGTCCGGGGCTCCCGGCGAGCGCACCGCGGACAGCGCCCTGGCCGGCTTCCGCGTCCTCGCCGCCTCCCCGCTGCTGCGGAGCGCGCTGGCCGTCCTGCTGGTGCTCAACCTGGCCGGGGCTGCGCTGCTGCTGCCCGTCATGGTGCTGCTGCGCGAGCACGGCACCAGCAGCGCGGGGATCGGCCTGGCCCTGGCCGGCGAGGCGGTCGGAGCGCTGGCGGGCGCCGCGCTGGTCGCCCGGCTGCACCGGCTGGCCGGGCCCGGCGTCCTGCTGCTGGCGGTCGCCTGGAGCGCCGTACCGGTCCCGCTGGCGCCGCTGCTGCCCGGCGGAGCGGCCACCGTCTTCGCCGCGCTGTTCGTGTTCGGCGCGGGTGTGCCGACGCTGCGGGTGATGCTCGACCTGCTGGTCTTCCGCCAGGTGGCGGACGCGCTGCGCGGCCGGGTGATCGCGGCGACCATGACGTTGCTCACCGCCGGCATGCCCGCCGGGAGCTTCGTCGCCGGCCTGCTGCTGGACCGCTCCTCCCCCGCCACCGTACTGGCCGCGCTCAGCGCCCTGCTCGCCGTCGCGCTGCTGGCCGCGACCGCGAGCGGCACGCTGCGCCGCGCCGCCTGGCCCGCCGAAGCGACGGCCGAGACGACGGTGGAGGCGGCGGCCGAAGCGAGGGCCGAAGCGGTGGCCGAGGCAACAGCCGAGACGAAGGCCGAAGCGACGGCCGGGCAGCAGGGCTGACGCCCCGGCCGGGCGACCACCGGTCCGTGACCGGCCGGTCACCCGCCCGGGCGCCCGCCGCATGCGACGCACCCGGCAACCGGGTGAACTGACCGGGTACGGCCCGCAGCGGGGTGCTCCCGGGCGGGCCGCGGCGCGGTGACGGCACGCCCGCGCCGGGCCCGCACCCGAGGAGGACCGGATGAGCTCCACGGCCCCGCCCCCACCCGGCGCCAGGACGGCCGGCCATCCGGCCGTGACCGCCCTCCTGCGCTTCCTCCGCCTCCTCCGCCTCCTCCGTCTCCTCCGTCTCCTCCAGCTGCTCCGTCCTTCCCGGCCGCCGACCGCACCCTCTGCCTGCCCGCCGGCCCCGCACCCGCCGCCCCCTACCCGGACCGCTCCCCGGACCGCTCCCCGGACCGCTCCCCGGACCCGCCCGGCCGACCGCGCCCGTCGGCCGGGCCACCCTGCCGCCTCCCCACGGGCTTCGCCAACTCGGCCAGCACATGATGGAGTTGACGCGCCGAAGCACCAACCGCCCCACCCGGCCCCGAGGAGGAACCGCCGTGCCCAGCCCGTTCACCGTCGAGGACCACCGCGCCCGGATGGCCCGTGCCACCGCCGAGGCGACCGCCGCCGGACTGGCCGGCCTGGTCGTCGCCCCCGGCCCCGACCTGGCCTACCTGTGCGGCTACACCCCCACCGCGATCACCGAGCGGCTGACCGCCCTCGTCCTCGCCACCGGGCGCGAACCCACCCTGGTCGTCCCCAAGTTGGAGCGCCCGGACGCCGAGAAGGCGGTCGGCGCCCCGGCCGTCCGGCTGCTCGACTGGTCCGACGGCGAGGACCCGTTCGCCACCGCCGGCCCGCTGCTCGACCCGACCGGACGGTACGGCGTCTCCGACAACACCTGGGCGCTGCACCTGCTCGGCCTCCAGGCCGCACTGCCCGGCGCCTCGTTCACCTCGCTCACCGAGACCCTGCCGATGCTCCGCGCCGTCAAGGACACCGAGGAACTGGAGCTCCTGGCCGCGGCCGGCGGCGCGGCGGACGCCGCCTACCGGGGCATCCTGGAAGTCCCCTTCGCCGGCCGCCGGGAGACCGACGTGGCCGCCGACCTCGCCGCACTGCTCATCCGGTACGGGCACAGCCAGGTCGACTTCACCGTCGTCGGCTCCGGCCCGAACGGGGCCGATCCGCACCACGAGGCCGGTGACCGGGTCATCCGTACGGGTGACACCGTGGTGCTGGACTTCGGCGGCCTCAAGGACGGCTACGGCTCCGACACCACCCGCACGGTGCACGTCGGCCCGGACGTCCCGGAGGAGGTGCGGACCGTCCACGAGCTGGTCCGGCGCGCCCAGCAGACCGCCTTCGAGGCCGTCCGCCCCGGGATCGGCTGCCAGGAGATCGACCGGATCGCCCGCCGGGTGATCACCGAGGGCGGGTACGGCGAGTACTTCATCCACCGCACCGGCCACGGCATCGGCACCACCACGCACGAGCCGCCGTACCTGGTCGAGGGCGAGGAGCGGCCGCTGGTGCCCGGGATGTGCTTCTCGATCGAGCCCGGGATCTACCTGCCCGGCCGGTTCGGCGTGCGGATCGAGGACATCGTCACCGTCACCCCGGCCGGCGGGCGCCGCTTCAACAACACCCCGCACGAGTTGGCCATCGTGTCCTGACCCCGCCCGGCCCGCCGGACCGGCCTTCGAATCGAGTGTCGACCGGCCGGACACTCTTACGATCCAGTCATATTTCACCCAGAGTCCTCCAAGTTTGGGTTGGTAGGTTCGGTGCGCATGACCAAGACCCTTCCCCCGGCCCCGCACGACGTGCGGGCCGGGCAGCCGCGCCCGGTGCCTCCGCCCCGCCCACGCGTGACGGGCTGGTCGAGACTCCGGCTGCTGGCCTGGCCGATCTACCTGACGTTCTTCCTCTGGTTCCTGCGGACCGAGGGCATCCCCGCCGCCAACGACGTCCTGTTCCTCTGGCTGATCGCCGCCCTGCTGACCGCCGCCGTGCACAGCGGGCACGGCCCCCGCGGCTTCCTCCTGGTCCTGCGCGACTGGGTCCCGGTGATGGCCGTGGTGTGGACGTACTCGCTGCTGCGCGGCTACGGCGCCCACACCCCGTGGGCCCCGCACTGGCTGCCGCAGCTGCGCTTCGACGAGGTGCTCGGCTTCGGCGAGACCTGGACCGTCCGGCTCCAGCACGCCCTCTACACCCCCGGTTCGCCGCACTGGTACGACTACGCCGGGGTGGCCGTCTACCTCTCGCACTTCTTCGTCGTCTTCCTGCTGCTCGCGGTGCTCTGGCGGCGCGCCCACCACCGGTTCCGGCAACTGCTCGCCGCCTACCTGACGCTGACCTTCGCGGGCTTCGCCACCTATCTCCTCTACCCGGCCGACCCGCCGTGGCTGGTCGCCCAGGAGGGCAACCTGCCGCACCTGTCCCGGGTGGTCTGGGAGGTGATCTCGGTGAGCGGGCTGCCGCAGGCCGGCTCGCTGCTGGAGAACGGCAGCCAGTTCGCCAACGACGTCGCCGCGATGCCCTCGCTGCACTCCGCCTACCCGGCGATGCTGCTGTTCTTCTTCTGGCCCACCGCCAAGCCCTGGCTGCGGGCGGTGCTGGTCGCGTACCCGCTCGCGATGACGTTCACCCTGGTCTACGGCGCGGAGCACTTCATCATCGACGTCTTCGTCGGCTGGGCCTACGCGGCCGTGGTGGTGTTCGGCCTGCGCCGGCTGCGCGACCGCCGGGCGGCCGCCAGGAGCGCGGCACCGGCCCCGGCACCGGCCCCGGCGGAGGGCACGGCAGACTTGGCCGGGTGAATCCGCGCGCACCGATGAAGCCCACCCCCGAGCAACTGCTGGCCGCCAAGGACACCACCATCCCGGACGTCTCCGGGCCCGGGCTGCGGGTGCTGTTCTGCGGCATCAACCCGGGCCTGTGGTCCGGCGCCACCGGGCACCACTTCGCCCGCCCCGGCAACCGCTTCTGGCCAGCCCTGCACCGCTCCGGCTTCACCCCGCGCCAGTACCGTCCGGACGAGCAGCGGGAACTGCTCGCACTCGGCCTGGGCATCACCAACGTCGCCCCGCGCACCACCGCCAAGGCGGACGAGCTGACCGCCGAGGAGCTGCGCGAGGGCGGCGCCGCGCTGCGCGAACGGGTGCTGCGGCTGCGTCCGCGCGCCCTGGCCGTGCTCGGCATCGGCGCCTACCGGACGGCCTTCGGGCAGCACCGGGCCGCGCTCGGGCGCCAGCCGAAGGGCATCGGCGACACCGAGGTGTGGGTGCTGCCGAACCCCAGCGGCCTCAACGCCCACTACACCGTGGACGGGCTGGCCGCGGAGTTCCGCAGGCTCCGGGAGGCCGTGGAGAGCCCTGCCTGATCGGACCGCACCGGAACGGAGGGTCACGCCCGAGCGGAGGCCCGTGCCTGAGCGGAGGGCTGGAGGGAGGGCTGAGAGGACCGAGCCGAGGACCAAGCGGTGGGCTGAGCGGAGGGCCGAGCGGAGGCCTGAGCGACCGCCGGACGAGCCGCCGACAGCCCGGCCGGCAGCGGCAGCTCGCGCAGCTCCCGGATCACCGCCCGGACGGCCGCCGTCCCGGCCAGCTCGGGCGTGGTGACGTACCCGACGGAGCGGCTGGGCGGCCGCGGCCCGAGGTCGGTGACGGCGAGTCCGGCCGGGGCGCCGAGCAGGGCGGTCCGGGGCATGATCGCCATGCCGAGGCCCTGGGCGACCAGCGAGAGCGCCACCGTGTCGTCCTCCACGTCCACGGTCGCGGGCGGGATCCACTCCTGCCGCTGCCACCAGTCCCGGGTGTACGAGCCGCAGTTCTCGTCCCAGTCGACCAGCGGGAGTTCGCGCGGCGCCGGGTGGCCGTGCGGGTGCGCGAGCGCGTACGACTCCTCGTACAGGCGCACCGCGACCAGGCCCGGGACGGGCGGCGGCCCGCCGGCGTCGAGCGTGGCCAGCCCGAGGTCGGCGCGCCCGTCGGCGACCTCCCCGGCGCTGCCCCGGCCGATCTCCCGGACGATCCGGACCCGGGTGCCGAGCCCGGGGTGGCGCTCGGCCAGCCGGGCCAGGACGGGTGGCAGCAGATGGGCCGCGGCGCTCCGGAAGGCGGCGATCCGCACCGTGCCGGTCAGCGGCCCGTCCGCTCCGGCGCCGCGCACTTCGGGGCCGATCGCATCCAGCAGCCGCAGGATCCGGCGGGCGTACGCCACCGCCCGAGCGCCGCCCTCGGTGGGGCGTGCGCCGTGGCGCCCGCGGTCGAAGAGCACCGTGCCGAGCTTCCGCTCACAGGCGCGCACGGCGTGCGAGACGGCGGACTGGGTGGTGCCCAGGCGCACGGCGGCCGCCGTGAAGCTCCGTTCCTCCTCGACGGCGACCAGGGCGCGCAGCTCGTGCGGGGCGAGATCGGTCATGGGCCCGAATCTAGCCCCCCGGGCGCCGCGCCACCCGCCTCGGCCCGCGCCGCCCCACCTCGGACGCACCTCTTCTCCGCCCCACGCCCCCGCCTCGGATCCGCGATCCATCGATCCCGCTCATGGATGCCGCCGTTCCATCGGCCGGTACCCCTGCCCGGCCGCTCCCCCGCTTCCTACGGTGATCACGTCCCGTCGCCGTAGCAGCCCCCGGAGCAGCCCCGATGTCCCGTCCCACCGTCCGCGCCGTCCACCTGGTCTCCCGCCCCGACGGCATGCCGACCCCCGGGAACTTCGCCTTCGTCGAGGAGGCCGTCCCGGCACTCGCGGCGGGCGAGGCCCTCGTCGAGAACCTCTACCAGTCCGTCGATCCGTACATGCGCGAGGAGATGGAGGAGGGCGGCTGGGCGCTGCACGCACCGCTGGAGGGCCGCGCCCTCGGCCGGGTGGTGGAGTCCCGGGCCGACGCCCTGCCGGTCGGGGCGCTGGTCCAGCACCGTCAGGCCTGGCGCACCCACTCGGTGGTCACCACCGAGCGGGCGAGCCCGCTGCCCGCCTTCGACGGCGTTCCGCTCAGCGCCCACCTGTCGGTGCTCGGCGGCACCGGGCTGTCCGCCTGGGTCGCGCTGACCAGGATCGCCCGGCTCCAGCCCGGCGAGACGCTCTTCGTCTCGGCGGCGGCCGGCGGGGTCGGTACCGCCGCCGGCCAGCTCGCCCGGCTGCTCGGCGCCGGACGGATCGTCGGCAGCACCGGCTCCGCCGCCAAGGCCGCCCGCCTCACCGAGCGGCTCGGCTTCGACGCCGCCTTCGGCTACCACGACGGCCCGATCGCCGAGCGGCTGCGCGAGGCCGCCCCCGACGGGCTGCACGTCTACCTGGACAACGTCGGCGGCGACCACCTGGAGGCCGCCATCGGCGCCCTGCGCGACCGCGGCCGGATCGCCTGGTGCGGCGCCGTCGCCCAGTACAACCGGCTCGGGAACCCGCCGGCCGCCCCGCGCAACCTGTTCGACGTGGTCGGCAAGAGCCTGCGGCTGGAGGGCTTCCTGGTCCGTGACCACCTGGACGCCCGGCCGGAGCTGTACGACTTCCTCGTCCCGCACCTGCGCTCGGGCGCCGTCGTCCCGGACGAGACGGTCGTGGACGGCTTCGACCGGGTGGTGGACGCCTTCCTCGGCATGCTGCGCGGCGCCAACACCGGCAAGATGCTGGTCCGGATCGCCGACTGACGTCCACCGGAGCCCTCGGGCCGCCGGCCCGGCTCACCCGGGCAGGACGGCCAGTTCCAGCGCGGCGAGCCGGGCCTGGTCGGCGATCACCTCGAACCCGGCCACCCGGCCGTCCGCGACCGCCATCCGCAGCACCAGCCGCAGCCGCCCGTCCGGGGCGACCAGGATGCCGGGCATCCCGTCCACCAGCGCCACCGCGCCGTAACGGGCCCGGCGGCCGAAGACCGTGGTCTCCTGGGCGATCGCCTCCGCGCCCCGGGCCACCGGGGCGCGGCCCGGCAGCAGCGCCGCCGGATCGGCGCGGCGCACCGCGTCCGGGGCCAGGACGGCCAGCAGGGCGGACAGGTCCCCGCCCCGGGCGGCGGCCAGGAACGCCTCCACCACCCGCCGGTGCCCGGCCAGCGGCTCCGGCGGCAGCGCGGCCGTCCCCCGGACCCGCTGCCGGGCCCGGCTGGCCAGCTTCTTGGCGGCGGCCGGGGTCCGCCCGACGATCGGCGCGATGCGGTCGAAGGGCACCGCGAAGCCGTCGTGCAGCACGAAGGCGACCCGCTCGGCCGGGCCCAGCCGGTCCAAGACCACGAGCAGCGCCCGGCCCACCGACTCGACCAGCAGCGCCTCCCGCTCCGGCTCCGGGCCGCCGCCCGTCGGGTCCGGCAGCGCCTCGCCGGTCGGCTCCTCGCGGCGCGCGGCGCGGGCCCGCAGCAGGTCCAGGCAGATCCGGGAGACCACCGTGGTCAGCCAGCCGGGCAGGTTGTCGATCTCCGCCTCGTCGGTGCGGACCAGCCGCAGCCAGGCCTCCTGCACGGCGTCCTCGGCCTCGCCGGTCGAGCCGAGCATCCGCTGGGCGATCGCCCGCAGCCGTCCGCGCTCCGCCTCGAAGCGAGCCGCCACCTCCTCTGCTGCCACCGACCCTGCCACCGCCTCCCCGGCCGCCAACCGCTCCACCGCCGCTTCCCCTGCTACCACCGACCCGGCCGTCTCCCCTGCCGCCACCGACCCTGCCACCGCCCGCCCGGCCGCCAACCGCTCCACCGCCGCTTCCCCTGCTACCACCGACCCGGCCGTCTCCCCTGCCGCCACCGACCCTGCCGCCGCCCGCCCGGCCACCGCCTCCGGCATCCCGTTCCGGTCCATCGGTCACCTCTCCCCGGCCCGCCTCGTCACCGCTATGACGATCCGTCCTCCTCCGAGGTGACCAGGAGACCACCATGACCCCCGCCACGCTGCTCCACCTGGACTCCAGCATCAGCCCGTCCGGCTCGGTCAGCCGTGCCCTGACCGCGCGGTTCGCCGCGGCCTGGCGCGCCCGGCACGGCGCCGCCGCCCGGTACCGGCACCACGACCTCGCCGCCGACCCGCTTCCGCCGGTGCGCGCCGCCTTCGACGCCCTCGGCCGCCGCGCCGAGCGCAAGGGGGTGCTCCCGCTGGACGACATCGGCCGCCTCGCCGAGGAGCCGGACGAGGCGCGCGAATGGGCGCTCAGCCGCCCGCTGATCGAGGAGCTGCGGACCACCGGCACCCTGCTGATCGGCAGCCCGATGTACAACCTCACCGTCTCGACCGGCCTCAAGGCGTGGATCGACCGGGTCTCCTTCCCCGGCGTCTACCAGGACCCGGACAGCGGCGAGCCGCTGCTGCGCGACACCCGGGTGGTGGTCGTCGCGGTCCGCGGCGGCGGCTACGGGCCGGGCACGCCGCGCGAGCACTGCGACTTCCAGGCCCCGTACCTGCGGGCGTACTTCGAGAGGATCGGGGTGTCCGCACACCGGCTGCACGTCGTCACCGCCGAACTCACCCGGGCCGCGGACATCCCGGCGCTGAACGGCCTCCAGCCGCTCGCCGCCGCATCGCTGGCGGCGGCCGAGGCCGCCGTCGACGAGCTGAGCCGCCACTAGGGCGTGTCAGAGCGGCGTGACGGCCTTCAGCACCACCAGCAGGGCCACGACGGCGTTGAGCGCGCACAGCGCCGACGCCGCCGTGCCGATCGCCGCGACCATCGCCGCCAGGCCCGCCGGGGTCTTGGCCGGCGGCCAGTTGCGGGAGGTCGGCACCGGGCCGAGCAGTGCGGCGACCCGGCGCGGCACCGGACCGGCCGCGGCGGCCGGGGTGGCGAAGGCCGCGAAACCCGGCGTCGGGACGGCGTGCGAGACCAGGGCCGCCCGGGCCACCGCCCGGGCGGTGATCCGGCGGTCCCCCACGGCCTGGGCCGAGTCCTCGTCCGCCCACCGCTCCGCGCTGTACGCCACCGCGGACTGCAACGGCCGCAGGAACGGATTGACGCAGGCGGCCAGCTGGGTGGCGAGCAGGTACCGGTGGTGCCGGTGGCGCAGGTGCGCCCGTTCGTGCGCGAGCAGCGCCTCGCGCTCGTCGGCGGCCAGGCCGGCCAGCATCCCGGTGGAGACCACCACCCGACCGGGCGAACCGGGCAGCGCGTAGGCGTACGGGCTCCGGTCCGGCAGCACCGCGAGGTCGCTGGACCCGTCCGGCCCGGCGGGCAGCCCGGCCAGGGCCCGGCGGGCGCGTGCCCGCACCCGCAGGTGCCGGACGATCGTCCGGGTGGAGGTGAAGCTCACCAGGGCCAGCAGCCACATCGCGGCCGTGCCGACCGTCTCGTGGTACGGCAGCGCGGCCCGCACCTCCGGGTCGGACCAGCTGTCCGGCAGCGGGTTGCCGGGGATCTGCGCGGTGCCCACCACGCCGATCAGCGCCAGGCAGAGCACGCTGCACACCGCCATCACCGCGCTGATCACGGTCATCAGCCGGGTCGCGCCGCGCGGATGCAGGTGCTGCTCGGTCAGGCGCGCGATCGGGACCGCGGTGAGCGGCAGGACGAGCGGGAGGAAGACGACGAAGCCCACGGGTCAGCTCTCACGGTCGGGCGCTGCCGGATCGGCGGACGCGGCGTCCAGCAGCGCCCGGAGCAGTTCCTCGTCGTGCGGCAGCAGCGCGCTGACGAAACTGGCCAGGACGGCGTCCCGGTCCGCCTCCCCGTCGAGCATCCGGCGCATCCGCAGGGCGGCCAGCCCGGCGGCGTCCGAGGACGCCTGCCACAGGTACGAGCGGCCGGAGCGGCTCCGGGTGACGGCGTTCTTGGCGTGCAGCCGGGACAGGATGGTCATCACCGTGGTGTAGGCCAGGCCGCCCTCCAGGCGCTCCTGGACCCATCCGGCGGCGACCGGACCGGGCGCCCGCTGGAGCACCGCGAGCACCTGCGCCTCCAGCTCACCCTGGCCGCGTCGTCGGGCCGGCGCGTCCCCGGCCGCCGGGACGTGCCTCTCGTCTGCCATGACGGCCCACTCCCTCCGGATGCCGCGCCCGGACCGCCGGACGCGGACTCATCCTAACGAGCAGGGCGCCGCCGCGAACCCGGTCGGCGCAAGGGTTCGGGGGCGTACGGCGCCCTCCCGGCGGCCCTGCCGGGGCACCTGCCGACGGGCCGCCGGGGGCCCCGTCGGTGGCGCGGGGTGCGCTACCGCCCGTAGCCCGCCATCCGCTCCAGGCGGGCGATGCGCTCGGCCATCGGCGGGTGGGTGGAGAAGAGCCGGGCGCCGGCCTCGCCGGGGCGGAAGGGGCTGGCGATCATCATGTGGCTGGCCGTCTGGAGCTGCGGCTCCGGCGGGAGGGGCAGCCGGCGGGTGCCGGCGTCGAGCTTGCGCAGGGCGCTCGCGAGGGCGAGCGGGTCCCCGGTGATCCGGGCGCCGTCGGCGTCGGCCTGGTACTCGCGGGAGCGGCTGACCGCCATCTGGATCAGCCCGGCAGCGAGCGGACCGAGGATCATGATGGCGAGCATCCCGAACAGCCCCGGGCCGTCGTCGTCCTCGCTGCGCCCGAACGGCACCAGCCAGGCGAAGTTCACCAGGAACATCACCACCGAGGCGAGCGCCCCGGCCACCGAGGAGATCAGGATGTCCCGGTTGTAGACGTGGCTCAGCTCGTGCCCGAGCACGCCCCGCAGCTCGCGCTCGTCCAGGATCCGCAGGATGCCCTCGGTGCAGCAGACGGCGGCGTTGCGCGGGTTGCGGCCGGTGGCGAAGGCGTTCGGGGCGGGGGTCGGGGAGATGTAGAGGCGGGGCATCGGCTGGCGGGCCGAGGTGGAGAGCTCGCGGACGATCCGGTACAGCCCGGGGGCCTCGAACTCGCTGACCGGCCGGGCCCGCATCGCCCGCAGCGCGAGCTTGTCGCTGTTCCAGTAGGCGTAGGCGTTGGTGCCGAGGGCGACCAGCAGGGCGATCAGGAAGCCGGTGCGTCCGAAGAGGCTGCCGATCACCAGGATCAGCGCCGAGAGGCCTCCGAGCAGGACCGCGGTCCTCAGTCCGTTGTGCCGGCTGTGCACGTCAGGCCCTCCAATGGTGCGGTGGGGAAGCCCTTTCTGCCTCGTCCCTCTTGCCCGGTCAACGGGTGGGGCCGAGGGCCTTGTTCCCTTGTGACCCGACACGGTGACCGACGCGACACCGCCTCGGCGCCCTCCCGATGCCGTCCCGATGCCGTCCCGGCGCCCGCTCGGCGCCCGCTCGCCACCGCCGGGCCGCGCTCCGGCGCGACCCGGAAGCGGTGACGGCACCGCTCCGGAAGCGGCCGGGGACCGACCCGGAACCGGGCCGGACCGGCTCAGAACAGCGAGCCGCCGGCGACCTGGAGGACCAGCTGCGGCGCCACCGACAGGACCACCGCCGCCGAGGCGGTGAGCCCGAGCGTCGCGCTGAGGCTCAGCGGCAGTCGGCGGCCGGCGACGGCCCCTCCGGCGGGCGCGTCCTCCGCCACCGGGGTGAACAGCCGGGCCGCCCACAGCAGGTAGTAGTACAGGGCGACGACCACGTTGACGGCCATCAGCACGGCCAGCCAGCCCAGCCCGGCGTCGACCGCCGCGCGGAACACCACGACCTTGCCGAACAGGCCGACCACGCCCGGCGGCAGTCCGGCCAGGCAGAGCAGGAAGAAGGCGAGCGCCAGCGCCGTCCAGCGGTCCCGGGCGAACAGGCCGCGGAAGTCGTCCACGCTGGTCCCGGCCCGGCGGCCGACGGCGGCGACCGCCCCGAAGGCGCCGAGGTTCACCACCCCGTAGATCAGCGCGTACGCGGCGGTGGCGCCGAGCGGGTCAGCCCCGGACGGCCCGTAGCCGGCCGCCGCGAGCGGCACCAGCAGGTACCCGGCCTGGCCGACCGAGGACCAGGCGAGCAGCCGCACCGCGCTGTACCGGGTGTCGAAGCGCTGCCGCAGCGCGCCGACGTTGCCGGCGGTCATGGTGACGGCGGCCAGGACGGCGAGCACCGGCCCCCAGGTGCCGGCGTACGGGCGGAAGGCGACGGTGGTGGCGAGCGCGAGCCCGGACAGGCCGGCCGCCTTCCCGACGACCGAGAGGTAGCCGGCCACCGGCAGCGGCGCGCCGGTGTAGGTGTCGGGCACCCAGAAGTGGAACGGGACGGCGGCGACCTTGAAGGCGAAGCCGACCAGGGTCAGCACCGCGCCGGCCTCGCCCAGCACCTTGAGCTGCGCGGGGGCCTGCTCCAGGCCCTGGGCGACGGCGCCGAGGTGCAGGCTGCCGCTGGCCGCGTAGACGAAGCCGACGCCGAGCAGCATCACGGCCGTCGCGGTCACCGAGGAGACGAAGAACTTGAACGCGGCCTCCGCGCCCCGGCCGTCCCGGCGCAGCGCGACCAGGGCGAAGGCGGGCAGCGAGGCGACCTCCAGGGCGATCACCATGGTGGCGAGGTCGCGGGAGGCGGGCAGCAGCGCGGCGCCGGTGGCGCTGGAGAGCAGCAGGAACCAGTACTCGCCGCGCGGCAGCCCGTCCACCTCCACGGTGTGCGCCGACAGCAGCGCCGCGATCAGCGCGCCGCCGAGGGCGAGCAGCTGGAACACCAGGGCGAAGTGGTCGGCGACGTACGAGCAGCCCCCGTTGTCAGACCCCCCTGCTACGTTCTGCACGCAGAAGGTCGCTCGGGGTGATCCACCGGTGAGGGGGAGGAGTGCGATGAGGGCGAGGGCGAGTCCGGCCGCGGTGAGGCGGCCGAGCCACTTCTTGTGCCGCTCGGGCAGGAACAGGTCCGTGAGCAGCACCGCGAGGGCGGTCACGGCGGCGATCAGCGGGGGCGCGAGCGCCACCCAGTCCACGGACTGGATCAGGCTGCCCGGGTTGGCTACGGCGAGGGAGGTCACAGTGTGCTGCCCCGTGGAGTGAGGTCCGAGTGCGGCGGTCTGGGCGGCGAGCACGGTCAGCCACCCCCGAGGAGGTGCTTGACGGCGGGGTCGGAGAGGCCGAGGAGCAGCGCGGGCCAGAGGCCGGCGAGCAGGGTGAGCGCGGCCAGCGGCGTCCAGCTGACGGCCTCGTACGGGCGCAGGTCGGCGAGCTCGGCCACCGGTGCGGGCTGCTCGGGGTCGCCCATGCAGACGCGCTTGACCACGATCAGGAGGTACGCGGCGGTGAGGAGGGTGCCGAGGCCGGCCACGGCCATGTAGGTGACGAACGCGGGGCGCGACAGGCCGTCGGCCGGGTCGAACGCGCCGAACATGGCGAGCAGCTCGCCCCAGAAGCCGGCCAGGCCGGGCAGGCCGAGGCTGGCGACGGCGGCGAAGGCGAGCAGCACGCCGAGCCGCGGGGCCCGGCCGTACAGGGCGGCGCCGGTGGTGCCGGAGAGGGTGTCGAGGTCGGCCGTGCCGTAGCGGTCCTTGAGCGCGCCGACGACGAAGAACAGCAGACCGGTGATCAGACCGTGGGCGATGTTGGCGAACAGCGCGCCGTTGACGCCCACCGGGGTGAGGGAGGCGATGCCGAGCAGCACGAAGCCCATGTGGCCGACGGAGGAGTAGGCGATCAGGCGCTTGAGGTCGCCCTTGGCGCCGGGGCGCGAGAGCGCCAGGCAGGCCAGTGAGCCGTAGACGATGCCGACGGCCGCGAAGGCACCCAGGTAGGGGGCCAGCGTGGCGGCGCCGTCCGGCACGACCGGGAGGAGGACGCGGACCAGGCCGTACGTGCCCATCTTCAGCAGCACGCCGGCGAGCAGCACCGAGCCCACCGTCGGGGCGGCGGTGTGCGCGTCGGGGAGCCAGCTGTGCAGCGGCCAGGCGGGGGCCTTGACCGCGAGGCCGACCAGGATCGCCAGCGCGGCGGTCACCTGGGTGGTGTGGCTGAGGCCGCTGCCGTGCGCGGTGGCCAGGGCCTGCATGTCGAAGGTACCGGCCTTGCCGCCGACCAGCAGGAAGCCGAGCAGCATCACGGCCGAGCCGAGCAGCGTGTAGAGGATGAACCGGTTGGCGGCCGGCACCTTGGCGCCGATCCCCCAGCGGGCGATCAGGAAGTACATCGGGATCAGCACGATCTCGAAGGCCAGGAAGAAGAGCAGGAGGTCCAGCACCGCGAAGGTGGCGAGCATGCCGACTTCGAGCAGCAGGAACAGTCCGACGAACGCCTGCGCGGACGGACGGTGCTCGTCGGGGGCCCCGCCCCGGGCACCCCCGTCCGGCAGGCGCTTCTCCGAGTACAGCGCGCAGAGGAAGGTGAGCAGTGCGGTCAGCACGATCAGCGGCAGCGAGACGCCGTCCACCCCGAGGTGGAAGCGCACGTGCAGGGCCGGGATCCAGGACAGGTCGGTGGTGGCCTGCATCCGGGCGGGTTCGTCGTGGTCGAAGCCGGCCGCGAGGGCGACGGTGAGCAGGAACACCGCGCCGGTGACGACGGTGTTCAGCCGCAGGGCCCGCCGGTCGGCCACGGCGCGGTCCGGTCCGAACACCGGCGCCAGGGTGAGTGCGGCACCGAGCAGCGGCAGCGCCAGGAGGGCGATGAGGACTGCGTTCATCGGGGGCTCCCGGCAGCGGTCGAGGGGGCGGAGGTGGAGGACAGCGGCACCGGTTACACCGCCACCAGGACGGCCAGCAGGACGACCCCGGCCAGCAGGGCGCTGAGGTACGTCTGCGCGTTGCCGGTCTGCGCGAGCCGGACGGCCCGGCCGAGCAGGTTGGCTCCCACACTGCTGCCGCGCACGTAGGTCTCGACGACCTCGCGGTCGAGGAAGCGGACCAGCCTGGCGGCGGCGCCGACCGGGCGGACGAACAGCGCGTGGTACAGCCGGTCGACGCCGAAGCCGTGCCGGGCCGGCTCGAACAGCGGGCCGAGCAGGGTGCGCCCGGGGTCGGCGACGATCACCTCGGCGACCGGGGCTCCGCCCTGCCCGGGCACTCGGCCCGGGAGGGCCGGGGCCGGACGGCCCGTGTCCAGCCGGGCGGTCGCCGCGCGCCAGGCGCCGTACGCGGCGATGACGCCGACGACGGCGAGCCCGGTCGCGGTGACGGCGGTGACGGCGGAGGGCCGCAGCGTGCCGCCGTCCAGCAGCGCGGGCAGCCAGTCCGAGCGCAGGCCGACGACGCCGAAGCCCATGGTCGGCACGGCCAGCACCCAGAGCGGCCAGCGCATCGCGGGCGGCTCGGCGGTGGCCGGGTCGGCCTCGTCGAGCTCGGGCGAGTACGGCGCGCCGGCCTCGTGGTCGGTCGCGACCGTGGACCGGTCCGGGGAGGGCAGCACCACGGGTGCCACCGCGGCGGCCCCGGCCGGGCTGTGGAACGCCACCAGGAACAGTCGGGTCGCGTACGCGGCGGTGAGCAGCGCGGTGAGTCCGGCGGAGATCAGCACGATCCACCCGGCCGCCTGCGGCACCGCCGAGGACGGGCCGAGCCCGCTGGTCAGCGCCTCGCCGTTGGCGGCGTGCTCGGCGGCGGTCAGCACCGCCTCCTTGCTGAAGAAGCCGGAGAACGGCGGCAGCCCGACCAGGGCGACCAGCGCGATGCCCATCGTCCAGTAGGCGTCCGGCACCCGCTTGCGCAGTCCCGGGATGCGGGACATCGCGGAGATCGAGTTGGTGTGCGCGGCGTGGATCACCACACCGGCGGCCAGGAACAGCAGGGCCTTGAACGCGCCGTGGCTGACCAGGTGGAAGACGGACGCCTCGCGGTCCCCGCTGGCCAGCGCGCCGGCCATGTAGCCGAGCTGGCCGACGGTGGAGTAGGCGAGCACCCGCTTGAGGTCGTCCTGGGCGAGCGCGCAGAGCGCCGAGCCGATCATCGTCACGGCGGCCATCACCGCGAGCACGACCAGCGCCGCGCCCGACAGCAGGAAGACCGGCAGCAGCCGGGCGACCAGGTAGATGCCGGCCGCGACCATGGTGGCGGCGTGGATCAGCGCGGAGACCGGCGTCGGGCCGGCCATCGCGTCCGGGAGCCAGGTGTGCAGCGGGAACTGCGCGCTCTTGCCGGCCACGCCGGCGAGCAGCAGCAGCGCGGTCAGCGTCGGGTGGCCGAGCCGGCCCTCGGTCGCGGCGGCCAGCACGTCCGGGACGCGGAAGCTGCCGGCGTCCGCGCCGAGCAGGAAGATCCCGAACAGGAACGGCACGTCACCGAGCTTGGTGACCAGGAACGCCTTGAGCGAGGCCGAGCGGGCGTCCTCGGTCTCCCAGTGGTGGCCGATCAGGAAGTACGAGCACAGGCCCATGACCTCCCAGCCGACCAGCAGCACGATCAGGTCGCCCGAGTAGACCACCAGGAACATCGCCGCGGTGAACAGCGAGACCAGCGCCGCGTACGACGGGTAGCGCGGGTCCTTCGCGAGGTACGCGGTCGAGTAGACCTGGACGCAGGTGGCGACCAGCCCGACCAGTACGGAGATCAGCGAGCTGAAGCCGTCCAGGTGGAGGGCGAGCGCGATGTCCGGGCCGCCGGTCGGGGTGAGCCGGGTGGCGGCGTCCAGGGTCTGGCCGGTGCCGAGCTGGAGGGCGACCACCAGGGCGAGCACCGCCGAGACGGCGACCGGGACGATCGCCAGCGGCCGGGCGAGCCCGGGCGACTTCTTGCCGACGGCCAGGGTCGCGGCGGCGCCGAGCGCGGGCAGTGCCGGGACGAGTGCGGGCAGGGCGAGGTTCATGCGGTGGCCTGGCCCTTCCGTGCCTCGGCTCCGGCCGGGGCCTCGGCCCCGGCCGGCGACTCGTCGACGGCGAGCGCCTCGGCCGGGTCCCCGAGCGCGGTGGCCCGGTCGATGTCCGCGGTGCCCCTGGCCCGGAACAGCAGCAGGACGATGGCGAGCCCCAGCCCGATCTCGGCGGCGGCGACGGTGATGGTGAACAGGGTGAGCGCCTGCCCGGCGTGCAGCGAGTCGCGCAGCCAGGCGTCGAAGGCGACCAGGTTGAGGTTGACGGCGTTGAGCATCAGCTCGACGGACATCAGCACCAGGACGGCGTTGCGCCGGGCGAGCACGCCGTACACGCCGACGCTGAACAGCAGCGCGGCGAGGACCGCGGGGTAGGCGAGGTGCATCAGCTCTCCTCCGTCACGGGCTCGGCGGCCGGCGGAGCCGACTCGGGCGCGGACGGCTTCGGCGTGCCCGACTCGGCCGTGACCGACTCGGCCGTGGACGGCTTCGGCGCGGACGGCTCGCGCTCGGACGGCTTCGGCGCGGACGCTGCGACCGTCCCGTTGGAGCCGACCGGCCGCCCGGCGCGCAGCTTGCCCGCCCTGGGCGCCGGCACCCACCGCCCGGACCCCCGGGACAGCACGATCGCGCCGACCAGCGCCGCCAGCAGCAGCACGGACAGCGCCTCGAAGGGCAGCACCCAGTGCCGGAACAGGCTGGCCCCGGTGACGGCCGTCGAGCCGCCGCCCTGGCCGAGGTCGATCCAGGAGGCCCGGAAGGCGTCGACCACCAGAGTGACCAGCGTCCCGGCCGAGGCCAGCGCCACCACCAGGGCGACCGGGCGGTTCCCGGAGTCGGCGTCCGGCGAGCGCCCGATCGGCGCCTTGGTGAGCATCAACCCGAACAGCACCAGGACGACCACCGAGCCGAGGTAGATCAGCACCTGCACCCAGGCGATGAACTCGGCCGTGAGCAGCAGGAACTCCACCGCCAGCCCGCCGAGCGCGACCACCAGCCAGAGCGCGGCGTGCACCAGCTGCCGGGTGGTCACGGAGACCACCGCCGAACCGAGCACGGCTATGCCGACCAGCAGGAAGACGATCTCCTGCCCGGTCGGGGACAGGAAAGAACGGGCGGCCGGGTCCAGGGACCCGGTCGCCGCGAGAAGCGTGGCGGCACCACTCACGCGTCGTCGCCCTCCTTCTCGGTGGCGGCCGCGGCCGCCAGCTTGTCCGCCGCCTTGCGCGCGGTGGCGATCTCCTTGGGCTCCTCGGCCGCCGGGTCCAGCGCCGGGGGCGCGGGGACGGTCCACATCCACTCGCGGAGCTTCTCCCGCTCGTGGGTGAGCTCGTGGATGTCGGTCTCCGCGTACTCGAACTCCGGCGACCAGAACAGCGCGTCGAAGGGGCACACCTCGATGCAGATCCCGCAGTACATGCAGAGCGAGAAGTCGATGGCGAACCGGTCCAGCACGTTGCGGGTGCGGGCCCGGGCGTTCGGCTCGGCGGCCGGCAGCGTCTCCTTGTGGGAGTCGATGTAGATGCACCAGTCCGGGCACTCGCGCGCGCAGAGCATGCACACCGTGCAGTTCTCCTCCAGCAGCGCGATGACGCCGCGGGAACGCGGCGGCAGCACCGGCTGCACGTCGGGGTACTGCGCGGTGACGCTCTTCCTCGTCATCGTCCGCAGGGTCACGGCCAGCCCCTTGGCCAGGCCCGCACCGGGAAAACTCATGCGCCCACCTCGCTACGCCCGGCAGGGGCGTTCGCCCGTACGCGCCGACCGATGATTCGCTCTCCCCCAGCCTCCGGCCGGGGGTACCCCCATCGCTCGTTCACGCGATCGCCACCTTGATGATGCCGGTGAGGGCCAGCTGGACCAGCGCGAGCGGGATCAGCCCCGTCCACGCGAAGCGCATCAGCTGGTCCTCGCGCAGACGCGGGTAGGTGACCCGCAGCCAGATGACCACGAAGGCCAGCGCGAAGGTCTTGAGGATCATCCAGAGCCAGCCAAGCTGGTCCGCCATCGGGCCGTGCCAGCCGCCCAGGAAGAGCACCGCCGTCAGCGCCGACACCACCAGGATGCCGACGTACTCGGAGAGCAGGAAGAACGCGAAGCGCAGCCCGGTGTACTCGGTGTACGCGCCGAAGATGATCTCCGAGTCGGCGATCGGCATGTCGAACGGCGGGCGCTGGAGCTCGGCCAGGCCGGCCGTGAAGAAGACGAACGCGCCGATGATCTGCCAGGGCAGCCAGTACCACTCCCAGGCGTCCACGATCCCGGGCAGCGAGAGCGTCCCGGCGGCCATCGCCACCGAGGCCGCCGCCAGCACCATCGGCAGCTCGTAGGACATCAGCTGGGCGGCCGTGCGCAGGCCGCCGAGCAGCGAGAACTTGTTCGCCGAGGCCCAGCCGGCCATCAGCTTGCCGATCACGCCGACGCCCATCACGGCCAGCACGAAGAACAGCCCGGCGTCGATCGCCTGGCCCACGAAGCCGTTCGGGCCGACCGGGATCGCCAGCAGCACGAAGAGGTACGGCAGCAGCGAGACGGCGGGCGCCAGCTGGAAGACCCGGCGGTCCGCCCCGGCCGGGACGATGTCCTCCTTCTGGGCGAACTTCACGCCGTCCGCGACGAGCTGTGCCCAGCCGTGGAAGCCACCCGCGTACATCGGGCCGAGCCGGCCCTGCATGTGCGCCATGACCTTGTGCTCGGTCTGGCCGATGACCAGGGGAAAGACCAGGAAGACGACGAGGGTGGCGACGCAGCGCAGCACCGTGTCGAGCAGGTTCACGTACCGTCTCCGTCCTGGTCGGCCGCCGCGGCCGAGGTGTCGTCCTGCTGCTCGACGGGCTTCTCCTCCGACGGCTTCTCCGCCGACGGCTTCTCGTCGTGGGCGGGCACCGGGTTGTGCCAGGGCGCGTCGGAGGAGCGCGGCCGTACCGGCGGAGCGCCCTCGGCCCCCGAGGTGGCGGGAGCGGCGGGAGCCGCACCGGCGGCAGCCTGACTCGCCGACCCCTCCGACACCGACCGGGTCCGCCGCGGCCGATCCGCCCGCACCGGCGGAGCACCCTCGACACCCGAGGCACCCGAGGCGGCGGGAGCCGCGGGAGCCGCGGGAGCCGCACCGGCGGCAGCCTGGCTCGCCGAACCCTCCGACACCGACCGGGTCCGCCGCGGCCGATCCGCCCGCACCGGCGGCGGAGCACCCTCGACACCCGAGGCACCCGAGGCGGCCGGAGCCGCAGGAGCACCAGGAGCCGCACCGGCCGCACCCGCCCGGGGCCCGCGCGCCGCCCCCGCCGCCCGCGCACCGCGCGCCGGCCGCTCGGCGACCGGCGGCAGGGTGCCCTTGAGCGGCCCCCACTCGTTCGGGTCCGGCACACCGGCCGGCTGCATCTTGCGCCGGGCCGGCCCGCCGCCGTGGTCCGACTCGCCCGGCTCCTTGGCGCCCGGCCAGTCCTTGGCGACCCGCGCCGCGAGCACGAACTCCTTGCGCAGCGGGTGCCCCTCGAAGCCGTCCGGCAGCAGCAGGGTGACCAGGTGGGGGTGCCCGGGGAAGTCGATGCCGAACATCTCGTGGGTCTCGCGCTCGTGCCAGGCGGCCCCCGCGTACACCGCGACGGCGGTCGGCAGCGCCGCCCCCTCGCGCGGCAGCCGGGTGCGCAGCGCGAGGTGCCGCACCCCCGGCGCCTCGGCGGCGGCCAGGTGCGCGACCACGGAGAAGCCCTCGGCGAGCTCGTCGACGGCGCTCAGCCAGTCGAAGAAGCCCAGGCCCAGGACGTCCCGGGCGTTGGTGAGCGCCTCGATCCAGTGCTCGGCGGGAACGTCGACGGTGATCAGCCCGTACGCCTCGGCGCCGGTCGCCCACTCCCCGACCGACGCCGCGTACTGCTCGGCCGTGAGCCGCTCGGCAGTTCGCTCGCCGTACTCGCTCATGACGCTCCCCCGTCACCGGACGGGCCGGCCACCAGCGGGCGCCGCAGCGCGGACGGCGGCGCGGTGTAGCGGCCCGGGAGGGACTCGGCGGCGATCTTCTCCTGGAGCTTGAGGATGCCCTGGAGCAGCGCCTCCGGCCGCGGTGGGCAGCCGGGCACGTAGACGTCCACCGGGATGATCTGGTCCACGCCCTTGGTGACCGAGTACGAGTCCCAGTACGGCCCGCCGGAGTTGGAGCAGGCGCCGAAGGAGATGACGTACTTCGGCTCGGGCATCTGCTCGTAGAGGCGCTTGACGGCGGGCGCCATCTTGTCGGTGACCGTCCCGGAGACGATCATCAGATCGGCCTGCCGGGGGCCGGGCGCGAACGGGATGACGCCCATCCGGATGAAGTCGTGCTTGGCCATGGAGGCGGCGATGAACTCGATCGCGCAGCAGGCCAGCCCGAAGTTGAAGCACCAGAGGCTGTAGCGGCGGCCCCAGTTGAGCACCACCTTGACCGGGTCCGGCGCGAGCCGGGCCAGCGGCCCGAGGCCGCGGCGCTCGACGGCGCCGGGGTGCGCCGGGTCCGGCAGGCCGAGCGGCACCGGGCCGTCCTGCGCGCCGTGCGGGTGGGAGTGCGTCACGTCCATTCCAGAACGCCCTTCTTCCAGGCGTACAGCAGCCCGACCGCGAGGAAGCCGATGAACAGGAACATCTCGACCAGCGTCCCGGCGCCGTACCCGGCGGAGGCGAAGACGGTCGCCCAGGGGAACAGGTAGATCGCGTCCACCGCGAAGATCACGTACAGGAAGGCGTACACGTAGTAGCGGATCTGGGTGTGCGCCCAGTCGTCGCCCACCGGGTCCACGCCGCACTCGTAGGCGAGGAGCTTCTCGGGCGAGTGGACCACCGGTCGCAGCAGCCGGTTGGCGGTGAACGCCACGGCGACGAAGAGCACCCCGACGACGGCCAGCAGGCCCATCGCGGCGTACGCGTCGAAGTAGCCGCCGCCGACCGCCGGGTCGGCCGCGCCGGCAGCCGCGTGCTGCCCCTCCATGCCTTCGCCTCCACCTCGGCCGTGAACCCGCCCTCAGGACAGTTCTACGACGTTTGCTCTCATGGTCCTAACCATGGCCAATGCGTGAGTCTAAGGGGACCGATCCGCTCCACTCGACCCCCGCCCGATCCGCAAGACGACCGGTGGACGTCCCGGGCGGACCCCGGACGACCGGGCCGGGGGTGGGGATAACCCCCGGCCCGGAAGATGTATCACCCCCATGGCACCCGCCGCCCGCCGTTCGGGAAGCTTGGTCCAGCCGCACGACGACGAGGGACGGTAGATCCGCATGAAGCCGCTGCACCAGGCCGTGGACGCCATCAAGGCGCAGGACGCCCGGATGGAACGTCCGCCCCTGTACGGCCGCCGGATGTGGCACCAGGCGGGTCGGCTGCTGCTCAACCTGCCGCTCGGCATCTTCGGCTTCGTGCTCGCCGTCACCACGCTCGCGGTCGGCCTGGGCCTGTCGATCACCGTGATCGGCCTGCCGCTGCTGGCCGGCGGGCTGGCCGTCTCGCGCTCCCTGGGCGCGCTGGGCCGGCGGCGGGCCCGGTCGGCCTACGGCTCCGGGATCGACGAGCCGGAGCCGGTGAAGCCCCGGCGCCCGGGGGTGGTCGGCTACACCATCGCCCAGCTCACCGACCTGCTGAACTGGCGCTCGGCGCTCTACAACGTGCTGATGCTGCCCTGGGGCGTGCTGAGCTTCGCGCTGACCCTGGTCTCGATGGTGGCGCTCTGGCCGGTGCTGCCCTGGGTGGTCCGCGGGCTGGCCGCGGTCGACCGCATCCTGATCGAGTCGCTGCTGTTCCCCGGCGCCCTGGCGGAGCGGGTGCGCGAGCTGGAGGACGACCGCGGCACCGTGGTCGACACCGCCGCCGCCGATCTGCGCCGGATCGAGCGCGACCTGCACGACGGCGCCCAGGCCCGGCTGGTCGCGCTGGCGATGGACCTCGGCATGGCCAAGGAGCGGCTGCGCGAGGTGGAGACCGAGGACGACATCGCCGTCGCCACGAAGATGGTCGACAACGCGCACGGCGAGGTGAAGCTGGCCCTCCAGGAGCTGCGCGACCTGGCCCGCGGCATCCACCCGGCGGTGCTCACCGACCGGGGCCTGGACGCCGCGCTGTCCTCGGTCGCCGCCCGCTGCACCGTCCCTGGCGGCGTCCGGGTGAACGTCGACCTGTCCGGCCCGGACGGACAGCCCGAGCGCCCGGACTCGGCGGTCGAGGGCATCGCGTACTTCACCGTCAGCGAGCTGCTGACCAACGTCTCCAAGCACGCCGGCGCCCGCTCCGCCTCGGTCGAGGTGTGGCGCTCGGACGCCCAGCTGATGTTGCTGGTCCAGGACGACGGCAAGGGCGGCGCGGCCCCCTACCCGGGCAGCGGGCTGGCCGGGCTGGCCGAGCGCATCCGCGCGGTGGACGGGGTCTTCCTGGTGGACAGCCCCGACGGCGGCCCGACGACCGTCACCGTCGAGCTGCCCTGGCGCACCCGCACCGCCCGCCGCTGAGCCGGCCCCCTGGGGGCGCCGGGCGTACGGCACGGCAAGGCGCCGGGCCCCGTCGGGGATGGACGGGGCCCGGCGCCGGTCCGGTGGGGCACCCGGCCCGCCGAACCCTTGCGCGGCGTGCGGCCCGGTGTGCCCGTACCGGGGCTCAGGGGGAGCTCTGGGCGCCCTGCAGCTCGCCCAGGGTGACGTCGGCGGTCTTGCCGGCGCCGTCCCGGGTGTAGCCGACGGTGACCTTGGCGCCCGGGGTGAGCGAGGCGAGCGCGGTGGTGAGCGCGTTCAGCGAGTCGACCGGGGTGTCGCCGATCCTGGTGATGACGTCGCCCGCCTGGAGGCCCGCCGAGGCCGCCGCCCCGCCCGGGGTGACCGCCACGATGACCGCGCCGGCCGGCTGGAACTGCTGGTTGAAGGCGGTCCGGGCGGTGATGCCGAGCGCGGCCCGGCCCGAGTTGGTGACCTTGCCCTGCTTGATCAGCTGGTCGGCGATGTTGGTGATGGTGGACGACGGGATGGCGAAGCCGATGCCGGGGGCGGAGGCGCCGTTGGACTGCGGCTCGGTCGCGGCGAGCGTGTTGATGCCGATCACCTTGCTGTCCAGGTTGACCAGCGCGCCGCCGCTGTTGCCCGGGTTGATCGCCGCCGAGGTCTGCACCATGTTGCCGATGGTGGCG
The DNA here is from genome assembly GCF_055575155.1 of Kitasatospora sp. NPDC034533. NCBI lineage: Bacteria > Bacillati > Actinomycetota > Actinomycetes > Kitasatosporales > Streptomycetaceae > Kitasatospora > Kitasatospora sp. NPDC034533. Next base: position 15,714 of record NZ_JBVITE010000001.1, on the reverse strand, counting down.
CCCGGCGAGCCGGGGCCCTGGGGCTCGGAGACGGTCCGCCCGGTGGCCGAGACGATGCCCTGGGTGACGCTGCTGGAGAGCCCGAGCGGGCTGCCCATGGCCAGGGTGATCTGGCCGAGCTGGACCTTGCTCGAATCGGCGAAGCTGGCCGGCTTGAGGCCGCTCGGCGGGTTGCTCAGCCGGATCACCGCGAGGTCGGAGTCGGGGTAGCTGGCGACCAGGCCGGCGTCCAGCGCCGTGGTGCTGTTGGCGAGGGTCACGGTGAAGCTGGTCGCCGAGCCGATCACGTGGGCGTTGGTGACGATGTCGCCCTTGTCGTCGTAGACGATCCCGGAGCCGAGGCTGTTGCCGGTGGTGATCTGCACCACGGAGGGCAGCACGTTGGTGATCACCGTCTGGTAGGCGTCCTGGAGCTGGGTCGCACCGTTCGGCGAGTCGGGCGTCGAGGGGGCCTGCGCGGAGCCGGAGGCGGCGGGCGAGCCGGTGGTGACGGCCGAGGAGGAGGTGGGCGAGCCGCTGCTGCACCCGGCCAGCGCCAGCGCGGCCGCCAGCGCGACCGGGACCGCCGCCGGCAGCCGCCCGGCCACCGCCCTCGGTCCGGTCGGCCGCGGCCCGGTCGGCAGGGGGCGGGCTGGTTCCTTGTGACGGCTCACCTGGCTGCCTCCGATTCGTCACCACGCCTGGGGCGCGGGTGTGGGAGCACGGAAATCTTTGTCAGCTTTTCACCACTTTGTCCGAATTGCCTGTTCGACTCGCCCGAGGGGAAACGAGACAAATCCGAACGCCTAGGATCGGCACATGACTTGGTTGATCACCGGCGGTGCCGGATACATCGGCGGACACGTCGTCCGACAGCTGCTCGACGCCGGAGAGCGCGTCGCCGTCCTGGACGACCTCAGCACGGGCGACGCCTCCCGGCTGCCCGCCGGCGTGCCCCTGATCGAGGGCTCCACCCTGGACCGCGCCGCCCTGGACGCCGCGATCCGCGAGCACGGCGTCGAGGGCGTCCTGCACTTCGCCGCCAAGAAGCAGGTCGGCGAGTCGGTCGAGCAGCCGTTCCTGTACTACCGCGAGAACATGATCGGCCTCCAGACCGTCCTGGAGGCCGCCGCCGAGGGCGGGGTGAAGCGCTTCCTCTTCTCCTCCTCCGCCGCCGTCTACGGCATGCCGGACGTCGACCTGGTCACCGAGTCCACGCCCTGCGCCCCGATGAGCCCGTACGGCGAGACCAAGCTGGCCGGCGAGTGGCTGGTCGCCGCGGCCGGCAAGGCCCACGGCATGTCCACGGTGGCCCTGCGCTACTTCAACGTGGCCGGCGCCGCCTCCCCCGAGCTCTCCGACGCCGGGGTGTTCAACCTGATCCCGATGGTCTTCGAGCGGCTCACCGCCGGCCAGGCCCCGCGGATCTTCGGTGACGACTACCCGACCGCGGACGGCACCTGCGTGCGCGACTTCATCCACGTCTCCGACATCGCCTCGGCCCACGTGGCGGCCGCCAAGCGGATGGCCGCCGACCCCGTCGGCGCGACCTCCCTGGTGCTGAACATCGGCCGCGGCGAGGGCGTCAGCGTCAAGGAGATGCTGGAGGTGATCGGCAAGGTCACCGGCTACGACACCGCCGCCGAGGTGACCCCGCGCCGCCCCGGCGACCCGGCCCGGGTGGTGGCCTCCGCCGACCTGATCCACCGCGAGCTGGGCTGGACCGCCCGTCACGACGTGACGGAGATGGTCTCCTCCGCGTGGGAGGGCTGGTGCGGCCGCCACCCCGGGGCCCGCAAGGCCTGACCGACCACGGCCGGTAGGGCCCCGAGGCCCCGGCCGGCCGCCACGGCGGTGTCCGCCCCGCGGTTCAGCGGGCGGGCACCGCCGTTCCGTAGAAGGCGTCCAGCGCGTACACGCAGCGGTCCTTGGAGCCGACGAAGACCCGGCCGCCGACCGCCACCGGCGAGCCGGTGAGCTCGCCCTTGGTGCCGAGCTCCCAGCGCAGCTGACCGCTCGCCAGGTCGAGGGTGTGCAGCGAGTGGTCCCGGCTGCCCAGGTGCACCAGGCCGTCGGCCACCGCCGGGGAGCCGACGATCTCGCCGCGGGCGGTGTAGCGCCAGCGCTCCCGGCCGGTGGCCGCCTCGAAGGCGTACAGCACCTCGCCGTTGCCGACCAGCACCATGCCGTCCGAGACCACCACCGGGTCGGCGCCCTGGCGGCGGCCGGTGACCCCGCGCCAGCGGTCCAGGCCGGTGGCCGCGTCCAGCGCGTAGACCGTGCCCAGGTAGTCGGCCACGTAGACCGCGTCGGCGTCCAGGGCGGGCGGGGTGAACAGCACCACCGGGGCGTCGAAGCGCCAGCGCTCGGCCCCGCTGGCCGCGTCCAGCGCGTACACCCGGGTGCCGGCCGACACGTACAGCACGCCGCCGCGCTCGACCGGGTGCGAGGGCACGTCCTCGCCGACCGGGAAGGACCAGCGCAGGCCCGCGCCGCGCGGGTCGACGCAGCGCAGCCGTCCGGCGCCGTAGTAGTAGGCGGCGCCGCCCACCAGGACCGGGCCGGACTGGGGGTTCTCGTACTCCTGCTGGGCGTCGTCGGCGCGCCACAGCTCGGCGCCGTTGGCCGCCGAGCGGAGCTGGACGCCGCCGCCCCGGATCCCGCAGCAGAGCACCCCGTCGGCGGCGGAGAGCGAGTAGACCCAGCCGTCCAGCGAGGTGCGCCAGCGCTCGGTGCCGTCCGCGGCGTCCACGGTGTACAGGTGCGGGCCGTCCGCGGCGTGCGCCCGGCCGGCGTCCACCGCGAGCGCCCAGGCGACGTCCCGGGTCTTGTAGCGGCGCTCGCCGGAGGCGATGTCCAGCGCGTGCACCTCGAAGCTGGAGACGAAGAGCGTGCCGTCGGCGACGACCGGGGTGCCCCAGACGTCGTTGGACATCCGGAACCGCCAGGGGCGCCAGCGGGCCACCGGGGCGGGCGGCGGGGTGGGGGCCCGGCGGACCCAGTCGGTCGTGGCCGGGGCGGTGTCCGGGCCGGGCTGCTCGTACTCGGCCCGGGGCCCGGGGCCTATCCGCACCGAGGCTCCGGACAGCCGCACCTCGACGGCGCCGCCGGTCGGCGCCCGGTGCTTGTTCGGGGAGGCGATCTTCGCGGTCGGGATCTCGGCGTCCGAGGCCGCGCCCGAGCGCGGCAGGCTGTGCACCGGCCCGGCCGGCGGCTGCGCGTGCCGCCCCGGGTTGGTGCGCGGGTCGGCCGCGCCGAAGTGCTGCGAGGGGACGTGCGCGGGCGGCACCTGCGGCGGCACGGGCGGCTGCGGCGGCAGCGCCGGGCGGGACGGCGCCGCGACCGGCCGGCGGCCGCGCTTGCGCTCGATCAGCTCCAGCGCGTTGGCCGGCAGCCAGTCCCCGGCCTCGCCGGTGGCGTCGTCCCGGGAGAACAGGTGCGGGGCCAGCTCGGCCTGGATCTGCGCCGGGGTGGGCCGGTGCTCGGGCGCCTGCTGCATGCAGGCCCGGACCAGGTCCATCAGCTCGGGCGGCATGCCGGTCAGGTCCGGCTCCTCGCGCAGCAGCTGGAACACCGTCTCGACCGGGTTGGAGCCCCGGTAGGGCGGGTGCCCGGTGGCGCAGAAGACCATCAGCGAGCCGAGCGAGAAGACGTCACTGGCGCCGCGCACGTTGCGGCTGTCGCGGGCCTGCTCGGGGGACATGTACGCCGGGGTGCCGACCGCGACGTTGGTCATGGTGAGCCGGGTGCTCGACACGCCGGCCGCGATGCCGAAGTCGATCACCTTCGGGCCGTCCTCGACCACCAGGACGTTGGAGGGCTTCAGGTCCCGGTGGATCAGCCCGGCCGCGTGGATGGACTGGAGGGCCTCCGCGATGCCGGCGACCAGCCAGCGGGTGGCCTCCACCGGCAGCGGGCCGCAGTCCTCGACCAGGTCCTCCAGCGAGGGGGCCGGGATGTAGGCGGTGGCCAGCCAGGGCACCCGGGCGTCGGCGTCCGCGTCCACCACGGCCGCCGTGTAGAAGCCGCCGACCGTCTTGGCGGCCGCGATCTCCCGGGCGAAGCGGACCCGGAACAGCTCGTCCTCGGCCAGCTCACCCCGCACGGTCTTGATGGCCACCCGCCGACCCGCCGCGGACCGCGCCAGGTAGACCAGCCCCATCCCGCCCGCGCCGAGCCGCCCCAGCACCTCGAAGGGCCCGATCCGCCTCGGATCGTGCGCCGTCAGCTGGTCCACTCCGCTGCCACCTCCCCGTTGTCCGCACCCGCCGCGTGGTGCCGGACCCGATTCTCCAATGCAGTCCCGCGCATATCCAACCTCCCCCGGGCGACCGGAGCCGCCGTCCGGGCCGGGACGACGGCTGGTTCCGGACGGCTCCGCCCCCTCCACCCTCCGTCACGCTGCGTTACCCGACCACCCCTCAGCGGACTCGCCGTCACGCTGTGAGATCAAAGGCATACGGGGGGGCTACAAGATGGGCATCGAAGCCCGGTGAATATCCGTCCGAAGTGGTTCGCGGCGCTAAACCAGCCCCCCGTGCGGAGTAATAGTCGCATCACCGAATCGCGCCAAGATCGTGCCACGGTAAGCTGACGGCATGACAGGACAAGTTCGCACCGTCGACGGTCGCGTCGCCGGGCGACGCGGACAGGAGACGCGGCAGAAGCTGCTCGATTGCCTCCGCGAGATGCTCAGCACGTCGCCCTATCGGGACGTCAAGGTCATCGACGTCGCCCGTATGGCGGGTACCTCCCCCGCGACCTTCTACCAGTACTTCCCGGATGTCGAGGGCGCCGTCCTCGAAATCGCCGAGGAAATGGCCAAGGACGCCGACCAGCTCAAAGAGCTGGTGGCCGGAAAGTCCTGGGCAGGGAAGTCCGGACCGACCACTTCGGAAGAACTGGTCGACGGATTCCTCGCCTTCTGGCGCAAGAACGACGCCATTCTCCGAGTGGTCACGCTCGGTGCCGCCGAAGGGGACAAGCGGTTCTTCAAGATCCGCATGACGGTCCTCAACGCGGTGGCCAAGCCGCTCGCCGAGGCCGTCAAGGAACTCCAGGCGAAGGGTCAGGCCGACAAGTCGCTCGACCCGAACGCCGTGGCCGGGGCCCTGGTCTCGCTGCTGGCATCGGCGGCCGAGCACCAGAAGGCCTTCACCTCCTGGGGCGTCAAGGTCAAGGACCTCAAGCCCAACCTCGCTCCCCTGGTGTACCTGGGTGTCACCGGCAAGAAGGCGCCCAAGTAGGACCGTCCTCCGACCCACCATCCGCTCCGCGCGCGGCCCCGGCCTCCTGTCCGGGGAACGACGGACGGCGGCCGTGTCCTCGGGGGAGGTCCGCCGACGTGCCGTACGCGCGCCCGACATGCCGGTGGGCGGGCCCCCTCGCGGGGTGCCCGCCCACCGGCATGTCCGGTCTCCCGGGCCCGTCGCGCACCCGGGCCCGGGTCGGTCTTCGCTCAGTCGGTCAGCCGATCAGTCGGCTGGTCAGTCGGTCTTCGGTCAGCCGGTCAGTCAGTCAGTCGGCCGGTCGGTCAGCCGGTCAGCCGGTCAGTCAGTCAGTCGGCCGGTCGGTCGGTCAGCCGGTCAGCCGGTCAGGGGCAGCGCACGACCTGCCCGGCGTAGGCCAGGCCGCCGCCGAAGCCGAAGAGCAGCACCGGGTCGCCGGGCGAGAGCTCGCCGCGCTCGACCAGCTTGGAGAAGGCCAGCGGGATCGAGGCGGCCGAGGTGTTGCCGGAGTCGACGACGTCCCGGGCGACCACCGCGTCCTCGGCGAGGCCCAGCTTGCCGGCGATCGCGTCGATGATCCGCAGGTTGGCCTGGTGGGGCACGAAGCCCCTCAGCTCGGCCGGGTCGATCCCGGCCCGCTCGCAGGCCTGCCGGGCCAGCGGGGCGAGCTGGGTGGTGGCCCAGCGGAAGACGGACTGGCCCTGCTGGCTGATCACCGGGTCCCAGCCGGTGATCACCACGGCGTCGCCCCGCTCGGGCTCGGAGCCCCAGACCACCGGGCCGATGCCGGGCTCCGCGCCGTCCTCCTGGGCCTCGACCAGCGCGGCGCCCGCGCCGTCGGCGAAGATCACGCAGGTGGAGCGGTCGGTCCAGTCGAGCGTGTCGGACATCCGCTCGGCGCCGATCACCAGCGCGCGGCGGGCCGAGCCGGCCCGGATCGCGTGGTCGGCGGTGGCCAGGGCGTAGGAGAAGCCGGAGCAGACCGTGTTGACGTCGTACGCGGCGGGCGAGCGCACGCCGAGCCGGGCGGCCACCGCGGCGGCGGTGTTGGGGCTGCGCTCGATCGCGGTGCAGGTGGCGACCACGACGAGGTCGATCTCCGCCGCCGTCCGGCCGCCGTTGGCGAGCGCCTTCTGCGCCGCCTCGGTGGCCATGTCGACCAGGCTCTCGCCCTCGGCGATGTGCCGGGTGCGGATGCCCACGCGGGTGCGGATCCACTCGTCGTCGGTGTCGACGAGTGCCGCCAGGTCGTCGTTGCTGAGGACCTTGGGGGGCTGGTAGTGGCCGAGTGCCACAATGCGCGAACCGCTCATGCTGCCATGGAACCGCGTTACCGGCGGGTCGGCTGGGTACGACCGGTGACAGGATCCGCCCCCGCGATCTGTAGGGGATCGACAAGGGGCGTTGCGGCGTCTGGGCCCCGCTCCGGCCGAGGTCAGGCGGCCAGTGTCGGCGCGTCGCCCATCACGATGACCGGGTGGGCGGCCGGGTCCAGGGTGCGGATCAGCTGGGCCATCTTGTCCTCGGGGATCGACACGCAGCCGTGGGTCGGGCCGTCGTGGTCCACGTGGAGCCAGATGCCGCCGCCCTTCTTGGAGCCCATCGGGCGGCGCGGGTCGAGCGGGGAGTTGCCGGCGACGCGGTTGTAGTTGATCGCGACCACGTAGTCGAAGGAGCCGGCCAGCTGGTCGCCGAAGAAGCCCGTGCCGGAGACCACGAAGCTCGGGTCCTTGTCGTACGGGAGCTTGCTGCCCGGGTCCGCCAGGCGCCCGCCCGCGTCGGTGAGGCTGAAGACGCCGATCGGGCTGCGCAGGTCGCCCTCGTTGTGGTCGGTGGTCCAGCCGTTCTTGCCGTTGTGGCCCTGCCAGGTCTCGCCGGCCAGCCAGCGGCCCTCGGGGGTGCGGGTCCAGAGGGTGACGGTGTTCTTGTCGGTGTTCTTGTCCTGGCCGGAGGCGACCACGACCTGGGTGGTCTCGGCGGGGATCTTCGCGGTGAAGGCCGCGCCGAGGCCGGGTATCGCGGCGACCGAGCCGTCCTGGCGGGCCTGGCCGCGGGCGGCGGCCGGGGCCGCGGACTGCCGGTCGGAGGCGGCCTGGGCGGCGGCGGGGTTCGGGCCGGGCTGGTCGGGCTTGCTGACGCCCTCCGGGCCGGGCCCGTCGGCGGCGGCGATGCCGGGCTTGGCGTCGTCCTGGCCGACGGCGTACCACCCGGCGGTGGCGGCGACCAGCAGGGCGGTGCCCGCCATCATCGCCTTGCCGTGACGTTTCTGCTTGGCCTTGCGCCTCCGGCCCCGGGCGGCCGACCGGCCACCCTCCACCGGGGCGGCGGCGAGCACCACGGGCTCGGGCGCCGTCAGGGCCGGCTCGGGCGCGTACGCGGGTTCGGCGGCGTAGACCGACTCGGCCTCGTAGCCGGGTGCGTCCTGGTACCGGAGGGGTTCCGGCTCGGGCCGGTACGGCGGGACCGGCTGGTCGTACGTCTCGGAGTACCCGTCAGGGGCCTGCCGGTACGGCTGGTAATCGCCGTAGTGGTAGCCCTGCTGGACCTGCTGCTGGTAGAGCGGGGAGCTCTCGTACTGCTGCGGTGGCATCAGGTCCCCCGGCTCCTGCATCGGCTGGTGCGACGGGTACGCGGTGGCACGATCAGAACCGGACATGCCTTCGATCCTGCCAAACGCCGTACCCGTTGGTAAACCCGCCCCCCGTGCGGAGGCCGTGAAGACAACCGCCGCCCGGGCCGGAGAGCGGCCCGGGCGGCGGGGACGTCAGGCGGGTCAGAGGCGCATGGCCTGCGGCGACTCACGGCGCGTCAGGTCCGGCCCGTCGTACTCGCGGATGATCTCGTAGCGGGTGTTGCGCTCCACCGGGCGGAAGCCGGCGTCCCGGATCAGGCCGAGCAGGTCGTCGCGGCCGAGCTTGTTCGGGGTGCCGAAGTTGTCCGCGTCGTGGGTGATCTTGTACTCGACCACCGAGCCGTCCATGTCGTCCGCACCGTGGCTGAGCGCCAGCTGGGCGGTGGTGACGCCGTGCATCACCCAGAAGACCTTGACGTGCGGGACGTTGTCGAAGAGCAGCCGGGAGACGGCGAAGGTCTTCAGCGCCTCGGCGCCGGTGGCCATCTCGGTGCGGGCCATCAGCTTGTTGCGCACGACGCCGTCCTTGGAGTCGTGGAAGTCGTGCTGGTAGCGCAGCGGGATGAAGACCTGGAAGCCGCCGGTCTCGTCCTGGAGCTCCCGCAGCCGCAGCACGTGGTCCACCCGGTGGCGGGGCTCCTCGATGTGGCCGTACAGCATGGTGGCCGGCGTCTTGAGGCCCTTGCTGTGCGCGAGGCGGTGGATCCGCGACCAGTCCTCCCAGTGGGTGTCGTGGTCGACGATGTGCTGGCGGACCTCCCAGTCGAAGATCTCCGCGCCGCCGCCGGTCAGCGACTCCAGGCCGGCGTCGATCAGCTCGTCCATGATCTCGTCGGCGGACAGGCCGCTGATCTTCTCGAACCAGTGGATCTCGGTGGCGGTGAAGGCCTTCAGCGAGACGTTCGGCAGGGCCGCCTTCAGCTCCCGCAGCGAGCGCGGGTAGTAGCGCCACGGCAGGGTCGGGTGCAGGCCGTTCACGATGTGCAGCTCGGTGAGGGACTCGACCTCCATCGCCTTGGCGAGGCGGACGGCCTCCTCGATGCGCATCGTGTACGCGTCCTTCTCGCCTGGCTTGCGCTGGAACGAGCAGTACGCGCAGGACGCGTTGCACACGTTGGTCATGTTGAGGTGGCGGTTGACGTTGAAGTGGACGACGTCGCCGTTCTTCTGCGTCCGCACGTGGTGGGCCAGCCCGCCCAGCCAGGCCAGGTCGTCGCTCTCGTAGAGCGCGATCCCGTCCTCGCGGGTCAGCCGCTCACCCGCGTAGACCTTCGCCTCCAGCTCGCGCTTGAGCCCTGCGTCCATGCGGTGCCCCGCCTCCTCCGACATTCGATTCGTTGCCGGAGACGAGGTTACGCCTATGCCGAGAGCAGCTCGGCGAGTAGTGCCGGGTCGATGTTCCCGCCGCTGACCACGGCCGCCACCGTCTGGCCCCCGGTCTCGGCGGCGCGGTGGAAGTAGGCGGCCGGGGCGACCGCCCCGGAGGGCTCGGCGACCAGTCGGCCCCGGCGGGCCAGCACGGCCACCGTCTCGCGGATCTCGTCCTCGGTGACGGTGACGATGTCGTCGACGTAGGCGGTGACGTGCTCGAACGGCAGCACGCCCAGGGAGGGGGTGCGCAGCCCGTCCGCGATGGTCCGGTAGGTGTCGGCGACCGGCCACTCGACCCGGCGGCCCGCCCGCAGGCTGGCCCGGGCGTCGGCGGCCAGCTCGGGCTCCACGCCGACCACCCGGATGCCCGGGCGGGTGAGCTTGAGCGCGGCCGCCGTGCCGCCGATCAGTCCGCCGCCGCTGACCGGCACCAGGACGGTGTCCAGCTCGGCCGGGGCGTCCTCGGCGATCTCCAGGCCGACCGTGCCCTGGCCCGCGATGATGAACGGGTCGTCGTACGGCGGCACCCAGACGTAGCCGTGCTTCTCGGCCAGCTCCCCGGGCAGGGTGTCCCGCTCCTGCGGCGGGACCAGGACCACCTCGGCGCCGAACGAGCGAGTGGCGTCCACCTTCACCGCGGGCGAGGTGTCCGGCATCACGATCACGGCCTTGACGCCCAGCGTCCGGGCCGCGTACGCGACCGCCTGCGCGTGGTTGCCGCTGGACTGGGCGACCACGCCGCGGGCCCGCTCGTCCTCGGTGAGCGCGGCGAGCCGGTTGTAGGCGCCGCGGGTCTTGAAGGCCCCGGTCGGCTGGAGGTTCTCGGGCTTCAGCCACAGCCGCCGCTCGCCCTCGGCCGCCCAGGGGGCGGGGACCAGCGGGGTGCGCACGGCGACCCCCGCGATCCGCTGCCGCGCGGCGCGCAGTTCCTCCAGACCGACCAGTGCCATGCGTCACTCTCCTACAGGAGGGAGTTCACTCACCCGGTTCTCCCACTTCGTGGAGAGTACGACGGTGGTGCGGGTCCTGGCCACGCCCTTCGTGCCCGAGATCCGCTTGACCACCGACTCCAGGCCGGCCACGTCGGCCACCCGGACCTTGAGCATGTAGGAGTCGTCGCCGGCGATGAACCAGCAGTCCTCGACCTCGTTGAGGTCCTTCAGGCGGAACGCCACGTCCTCGTGGTCGGCGGCGTCGGTGAGCTGAAGGCCGATCAGGGCCGTGACGCCGAAGCCCAGCGAGGCCGGGTTGACCGTCGCCCGGTAGCCGGTGATGACCCCGGCCTGCTCCAGGCGGTTGATCCGGTCGGTGACGCTCGGGCCGGAGAGCCCGACCAGCCGGCCCAACTCGGCGTAGGACGCGCGGCCGTTTTCCCGGAGCGCCTGGATGAGCTGTCTGTCCACCGTGTCCATATACCGTCCGCGTCCTTCCGAAGCTCACCAGACCCACAGATCATTATCCGGATTCAAAGGCGCCGTGCGCCGACCGACCCGGATATCGCAGAGAAGATACTCTCCCGCCCTCGGTCTCCTTACTCCCCCTCAGGCCGAGCGCCGTCGCCTTCGGCCGTCTTGCGGGCGGCCGCTCCCAACTCCCCTTCCCAGCGCAGGTACAGGGAATGCGGCACGCCGACGGCGTCCAGCACCCGTCCTGCCACGAAATCCACCAGCTCGCGGACGGTGGAGCCGCCGGCGTAGAAGCCGGGGGACGCGGGCAGCACGACCGCCCCCTGTGCGTCGAGCTCCACCAAGTGCTTCAACGTCACCCCGTTGAGTGGTGTCTCGCGGACGCAGACGACGAGCGGGCGGCGCTCCTTGAGGGTGACGCTGGCGACCCTCTGCAGCAGGTCCTTGCTGAGGCCCAGCGCGATCCCGGCCACCGCGCCGGTGGTCGCGGGCACCACGAGCATGCCCTTGGCGGGGTAGGACCCGCTGGACGGGCCGGCCGCGAAGTCCCCGGCGGGCCAGTAGCGGACGTCGTCGAGGCTCTGGTCCGTCCCCAGCCAGGCGGCGAGGTCGGTGGTCCAGTGGGCGTCCCGGAAGGAGATGCCGGTCTCGTCCAGGATGGTCAGCCGGGCGGCGCGGCTGACGATCAGGTCCACCGCTTCGCCGGCCGCCAGCAAGGCGCGGATCACCGAGGCCGCGTACGGCGTCCCCGACGCTCCCGAGACCCCGACCACCCACGGCTGACGCTTCGCAGTTCCCATGGGTCAATTCTGTCCCGGCTCCATCCGCGCGTTCGGCCCGGGCGGACCGGGAGGGTCCGGAACCCACCGGCCCCTGGGAGGATGGGGCCATGCCAGCGACCCTCGTCGACCTCACCCATCAGGTGACCACCGCGATGCCGGTCTACCCCGGCGATCCGGCCGTCCTGCTGGAGCCCGCGCTCACCACGGCCACCGCCGGGGTGAACGTGCTGGCCCTGCACCTCGGCTCGCAGTCCGGGACGCACGTGGACGCCCCGTACCACGTGGACGTCACCTGGCCGACCCTGGACGGGCTGCCGCTGGAGCGGTTCACCGGCCCGGCCGTGGTCGCCGACCTGCGCGGGCTGGAGCCCCGGGCGGCCGTGACCCCCGAGCTGCTGGCGCCGGCGCTGGAGCGGGCCGCCGAGGGCACCGTCCTGCTGCTGGCCACCGGCTGGGCCCGGCACTGGGGCACCGACACCTACCTCGCCCACCCCAGCCTGACCCCGGCCGCCGCCGAGGCGATCGTCGCCGCCGGGGTGCGGACGGTCGGGGTGGACGCGCTCAGCGTCGATCCGACCCCCGACCCGGGCCCGGGCGACCCGGCGGTGGCCGCCCTGCTCGCCGACCTCACCGACGAGCACGACCAGGCCACCGCCGACGAACCCTCGCTCGCCGCCCACCGGGTGCTGCTGGGGGCGCCCGGCGGCGGGGTGATCGCCGAGAACCTGACCGACCTGCGGCCGCTGCTGGCGGCCCAGGAGGCGGGTCTGCCGGTCGAGGTCTCGCTGTTCCCGCTGCGGCTGGTCGCGGCGGACGGCGCGCCCGTGCGGGCGGTGGCCCGGCTCGGCTGAACCCACGAGTAACCTCTTCACACTTGGTCTAGACCATCCCCCGTCAACGCCAGTACGCTTTCCGGCCATGGCTGAGATCATCGGAGTGATCGAGCGGATCTGGCGCTACCCCGTGAAATCCACCGGGGGCGAGCGGCTCGACTCCGTCGACGTGGATGAGCGCGGCCTGGCCGGAGACCGTCTCTACGCCGTCCGCGACGCGGCCGGGAAGCTCGGCTCGGGCAAGACCACCCGCCGCTTCCGCCGGATGGACGGCCTGCTCCGCCTCTCCTCCCGGCTCGGCCGCCGGATCGACGGGCCCGAACTGTTCGACCCGCTCGGCCGCCCGGTCGAGCGGCCCAACGCGTTCCTGCGCGCCTACCTCCAGCTCGACGACGTCGAGCTGGCCCGCGAGGACGCCGTCTCGCACTTCGACCAGCTGCCGGTCAGCGTGCTCAGCACCGCCACCCTGGAGTGGGTCGGCGAGGCCGTGCCCTTCGTCGCGGTCGACGAGCGCCGGTTCCGCCCCAACATCCTCCTGCGCACCCCGCCCGGCACCCCGCCGTTCATCGAGGACGCCTGGCTGGGCCGCCAGGCCCGGGGCGAGGCCCCGGACAGCGCCCGGCTCTCCTTCGTCACCTCCAGCGAACGCTGCTCGATGACCGGCGCCGCGCAGCCCGGCCTGCCGCACGCGCCCGAGATCCTCAAGGCCGTCGTGCACGCCCACGACGGCCGGCTCGACGCCCTCGCCGAGGTCGCCACCCCGGGCCGCCTGCGGGTCGGCGACCGGCTGACACTGGCCTGACCACACCGGCGGGACCGGCCGCCCCTCCGTGCACCTCCGATCCGTCGCCAACAACTGTTCCCGGTTGACGACTTGACCTCTGCACGCCCATCCTGTCTTACTGTCATAAGACAGGAGAACAAGTAGTGATCGAGTTCGTGCTCGACGGCCGCTCCCGGGTTGCCACCTACATGCAGCTCGTGCTCCAGGTGAAGCAGGCCCTGCGGGTCGGCCTGGCCCGGCCCGGCGACCAGCTGCCGAAGGTCCGCGAGGTGGCACGCGCCCTGGCGATCAACCCCAACACCGTCCTCAAGGCCTACCGGGAACTGGAGTTGGAGGGGCTCGCCGAGGGGCGGCCCGGCGTCGGGACCTTCCTGGTCGGCACGCTGGCCGGCCCCTCGCTGGCCAACCAGGCCGAGCTGCGCGCGGACCTGGTGGTCTGGCTGCGCAAGGCCGAGGCCGCCGGGCTCGCCCACGAGGACATCGCCGCACTGATCGACACCACGGTGCGGGCCACACTCCATGGGGGGAAAACATGACAGAAGTCGCCCTGGAACCACGGGAGACAGTCGCGCTGGAGGCGCGCGGGCTGGGCAAGCGCTACGGCAGGTCCTGGGCGCTGGAGGGCTGCTCGCTCCGGCTCCCGGCCGGGCGGATCGCCGCGCTGGTCGGCCCGAACGGGGCGGGCAAGTCCACCCTGCTGCACCTGGCCGTCGGCCTGCTGGAGCCGGACGCCGGCGAGGTCCGGGTGTTCGGGCACGACCCCCGGCAGGGCGTCGAGGCACTGGCCGGGATCGGTTTCGTCGCCCAGGACACCCCGCTCTACCCGGACTTCACCGGCGAAGAGCTGATCACCATGGGCGGCAAGCTCAACCGCCGCTGGGAGGCCGCCGTCGCCCGCGACCGGCTGGCCCGCCTGGACATCCCGCTCGACAAGCCGGTCGGCCGGATGTCCGGCGGCCAACGCGCCCAGGTGGCGCTGGCGTTGGCGCTCGCCAAACAGCCCAGGCTGTTACTGCTGGACGAACCGGTGGCCGCGCTCGATCCCCTCGCCCGGCACACCTTCATGCAGGAGCTGATGGGCGCCGTCGCCGAGACCGGCACCACCGTGCTGCTCTCCTCGCACCTGATCGCCGACCTGGAACGGGTCTGCGACCACCTGGTGGTGCTGGACACGGCACGGGTCCAACTGACCGGCGCGGTGGACGACTTGCTGGCCGAGCACCGCACCCTGGTCGGCCCCCGGGTGGGCGGCGGCCCGATCCCCGGTGTGGCCTCGGTCGTCCAGGCCAGCCACACCGAGCGCCAGTCCACCCTGCTGGTGCGCACCGACGGCCCGGTGGACGAGGACGCCTGGACCGTCCTCCCGGTCACCCTGGAGAAGGTCGTCCTCGCCTACCTGGGCGCGGGCGGCACCCGGCCCACCGCGGAGGTGGCGGCATGACCTGGCTCATCTGGCGCCAGCACCGCAAGCAGCTCCTCTGGGCGCTCGTCACGCTGGCCGCACTGGCCGCGGTGATGCTGCCCACCGGCCTCTCGATGCGCGGCACCTTCCACGACCTCGGCCTCGCCGACTGCCTCGGCAAGCTCGGCCACGCGACCCTGGCGCCGGACGGCGGAGGCTGCGAACGGCTCACCCGGCGCTTCGACAACAAGTACGGGGGACTGCTCTACGCCGCCGTCCTGTTCCTGCTGCTGCCGGTGCTGGCCGGGCTGTTCTTCGGCGCCCCGCTGGTCGCCCGCGAGGTGGAGAACGGCACCCACCGGCTGGTGTGGACCCAGGGGATCAGCCGCCGACACTGGGTGCTCACCAAGTTCGGCCTGGTGGGCGGCACTTCGGTGCTGCTGGCGGTGGTCTACGCGCTCGGCGTGGCCTGGTGGCTCCAACCGCTGACCGCCGCCGGGCCCGGGCGGTTCGGCTACCTCCTCTTCGACGTCCAGGGCTTCGCGCCGGTCGCGTACGCGCTGTTCGCGGTGGCGCTCGGCGTGTACGCGGGAACGGTGAGCCGCAAGGTGCTGCCCGCGATGGGGATCTCGCTGGCCGCGTTCGCCGCGGCACGTGCCCTGGTCGAGACCCTGGTGCGGCCGAGCCTCCTGCCGGCGAAGACGGTGGCGTACGCGGCGGACAGCGGACTGCTCCCCAACCGGCAGTCCGGCGACTGGGTGTTCAGCCAGATCGTGCGCAACGGCGCCGGGGAGACCGTGCTGAGCGACGGCATCGTCGGCTGCCCGCCGCCCACCGATCCGCGCGCCGCCGACTGCGCCCGGAGCATGGCCGAGCACGGCATGGGCGCCGGGCCGTACACCAACGTGATGGAGTACCAGCCCTCGGACCGGTTCTGGACCTTCCAGGCGATCGAGTCGGGGATCTTCCTCGCCCTGACGGCGCTGCTGGTGCTCCTCGCGGTGCGACGGATCCGGCGGATCTCCTGAGCCTGGTACGGGCCCCGGTCGCGGGCCGGGCGGGCGGTCGAGCACGGCCGGGGCCACCTTCCGGGCGCGGCGCCCGATCTTCACTCGATCGAGTGCACTTCGCGGCGGGGCGCCGGGGGCTGCGGCAGGCTTCGGAGCTTGACTGACCCATCGTCAGTATCCAGCGACCGCAAGGAGAATCTCAATGATCGTGTCAAGCCGTCTGCGTGACCGGCGGGGCGGAGGTGAAGAGCCTCTTGTCACGCAGCATCGCCCACAGCACGTCGACC